>CAMCVC010000025.1:0-15290 GCA_945879785.1 Staphylococcus epidermidis
TTAATTTGACCGCGTTGTACGCTAGATTGAGAGCAAAGGCCGTCTTCCCAACCGAAGGACGGGCGGCAATGATTGTCATTTCGCCTTTTTGTAAACCATGGGTGTAATCATTTAATTTTTTATAGCCTACATCCACACCTGTTAAGCCATCAGCGCGTTGATAGATTTTTAATTCTGCTTCCACGCGTTGTGAAATTTCTAAGGCAGTTTTAAATTTTTCAATTCGACGAAGTTCAGCTACTTTTCTTAAAGCAGTTTCTGACCGGGATAAGAATTGTGTGATTTCATCAATTTCTTCGCTTTCATAGTTTTGGCGAATGGTATCAATCGTGGATAAATAGTCTCGTAAAACTTTGTTATCTTGTAAAATGACCAAGTAAAAATCTAGGTTTGATAAAGAGATGACGGAATCCAATAATTCTTTTAAGTAATCAATCCCACCAGCGTTGATGTTTTCTTTCATCAATCCAAGTTCTTCTAGGACGGTTTGAATATCCACGGGTAGATGTTTATCAAAAAGATTACGAATCGCTTGATAAACCAATTGATGTTGCGAACCATCGCCAAAGAAATGATCAACGCTCACCCCGTTAATGCATTGGGCAAGGGCGGCACTGTTGGTCATCATCGCCCCGAGGACGATTTTTTCAGCTTCAATGTTATGGGGAAGTGGTTTCGCCATGGGTTATTTACCTTCTGTGACGTGGACGTTAACAACACCGACAACGCCTTTATGTAATTCAATTTTTAAACGTGTAAATCCTAACGCATTCACCAGATAATGATCAATGAACTTACGCTTATCAATGACAAGTTGATGTTTTTCTTTTAAAGCATCGACGATTTGCTTGGTGGAAATCGTGCCAACCATTCGCCCATCTCCGGCAATTTTAGCTTTGAATTCTAAGGTGATGGTGGATAATTTTCCTAATAGTTCTTGGGCTTCACCAACTTTTTTGGATTCGACATCTTTGATTTCTTGAAGTTGTTCGTCACGAATTTCTTTGCCGCGTTCAGTTAAGGCGACGGCGAGTTTATTAGGGAAAAGGTAATTGGCAGCATAACCATTGGCCACCTCAATTTCTTGGTCTTTCTTTCCTAAGTTCTTGACGTCTTTTAATAAAATGACTTTCATGGTTAGTTCCCTTCCTTACCTTGCATTTCTCGCGCTCTTGTCAAATATTCTTTTAATGTATCAATCACTCGTGTTTTCACCGATTGAACGGTTTCTAAGACCTTGGTTTCATACCCTGCTGCGGTGTAATGACCGCCGCCACCCATCTTTTCCATCAACATGGCAACGTTGATTGAACCATCACTTCGACAAGATACTTTCGTAAATCCGTTGGGGGTCACTCGGCCGATGACAATGGCGACTTTGACGCCGCGCATGTCCATGATTGCGTTCGCAACCTTGGCCATCATCGCCGCATCATTAATGACTTCTTCCTCTAAGAAGGTGGCAAGCAAGACATCGGTATCCACAGTTTCGGTGGCAGAAATGACCCGGTTGATGATCATTAAATCATTGTAATCTTCTTTTAGCAATTCATGCGCCTTGTTGGTATCTGCACCTTTTTCAATCAAGAAACGCGATGCTTCAAAGGTTCGTGGACCGACCGTTTTAAGTTTATAAAAATTGGTATCTAAATAAATCCCTGACAACATGATGGTGGCAAGTAAGGATGGGAGTTTAAATTCAAAGGCTTTGAAGTACTTGTTATGGAGGATGATATCCACGACTAGCTCGGTAGCACTTGATGCTGAGGTATCAATGACGGGTTCCATGGTGACCTTAGCAATAAATTCATCGGTTCGCTTGTGGTGATCAATGACGATGGTAGGAACATTCTTATCAAGGATTTGGTTGCCCATCACCAGCGAAGGCCGGCTGACGTCAACCACGACAATCAGATCGGTTTCCTTAATCGCGGCAATCGCGTCTTGAGACCGAACAAAGATTTGTTTGTTTTCTTGAGAAGAAAATTCACTTGAAACAGCTTGCTTTGCTCTTTTTTCTGAATAGGCATAATCAAAGATGATTCGGCTTGGAATGTTTAAATGATCACAAATCGCTTTGACACCTAGTGCAGATCCTAAGGCATCCATGTCTGCATCCAAGTGACCAACAATATAAACGTTTTTGGCTTCAATTAAGTTGCGGAGGATCTTGTCATTTCTTTCGCGAATACGTTGGGCCGTTTTCATTTCGTTGTCTTGACTTAATCGGTATCCACCAAAAAATTGTTTGGTGCCATCTTCATCAATGATGCCTTGGTTACCGCCACGAGCGACCGCAAGTTCAAGGGCTTCAATCGCGCGTCCATTGAGTTTGGTGTAATCATCACTGGTGCCAAACGCCATCCCGATGGACAAGGTGATTTGTCTTTCTTGTTGTTTATCGATACTGAAAATGGTTTCGACGATACGATATTTGTCTTCTTTGAGTTTTAAGAATGAAGAGACTGGACCAAGAATAAAGTAAGAATCGCTACGAATGCGTTGAACCACAAATCCATAGCCTGAAAAATACGCAATGACCGTGGAACGAATCTTGGAGATGTAGTCACTTTTTTCATCAAATGCGGGGGCGTTTTCTTCATAATTGTCCAAGACAACATACCCCATGACTGGACTTTGATTTCGGTTGATTTGTAAAAGGTTTTCATAGGCGGTGACGTCTTTAAGAATAAACATGCGTGAGGTGTTGAGATATTTAACCTCAAAGTTTTTACCTGCTAGGATAATTTGTACATTGGCTTTGGTTCCTTGTAACAAAGGAACAAGTTCTTTTTTCCAATCAAGAATGTTGGTTTCGATGAGGTTAGGAACGAGATCTTGAACAACTTCGTTCACCCAGATGACTTGTTCGTCTTGGTCTAGAAGGATAATCCCTAGTCCCGTATAACGATAGGCTTCTGGGATATCTGATCCTAATAAATCTGCGGTGGTTAAATCTTTCTTTTGGCGGTTATTGAGAATGGTGGCTAGGAAGGAAAGCATGAAGACGGTGTTAAGAACAAAAATAACCGAGATGACGGAAAATAAAACCGGATAGGATAAGAAAGATTGAAAATTGGCGAAATTATAATAATAGGCAATAATAATGCCTGCAATTGCAATCAGTTCAAAAAATAAAATCAATAAAGTGCTGGTTCTAAGTCGAGATAAAATTTTAATCATAATCCTTTTCAAATTATACTTGAAAACCATTGTAACGAGCAATAAAGTTAAAACGTTTTTGAACACCACCAAAGAGACAATGGGGTTGATTTTTCTATGTTAAATTAAGCACAACCCATGGTGGCATAGCTTGTGCTGAGTGTGTCGAGTTCAATTGCAAATAATTCTATAAGAAATTGATGAGCGTTTGGACTTTAACTTATACAAAGAGAGGATTATTCACTAGACTTTGTTAACGAAGATCAAAATACTTTGGAACTTAGCTCAGTGTCTTAAGATCCATGTTGGTGGTGGTATTTTCGTGTTTGAATAATGTAAAAAAATTTATCCTAAAATAATATTAAGTGCCCCGCTAAGGTTATTATTCGCTTGTGCTTGTTTTTAGCGGCTTGGGTCTTCTTACCAAAACGAAAAACAAACCAAAAATACCTAAGGTTATCAAGGAGACAACAAAGATATTCTGAACGATTAAGGAAATAACGATGGTGGTGACTGCTAAAACAAGACTAACCACAAAGATCACGACGGTGAAAAGACTACTACCCACCGATCCAAAGATTGGAATGAAATTGAAGAGTGTTGAGATTGGCTTAAACGAAAGCAACAAACCGACGAATAGCATTAAGAAACCAACCACTCGGAATATCCAAATCGTGAGCTGATATTCTGTATGAAGTTGAGAAACAACATTTTCAATCGTACTTTCTCCGTTAAAAAAACGATACATAATGTTGCCACTATCGGTTGTAAATGCACTAAATTGATTGTTATCTATGTTTCCTAAAAGCAAACCTTGATCATCAAATTCAATCACTGTGAAGGAAATACGAACATCACCAATCACTGGTTTTGTTAAATCAAAACTTCCTTGGTTAGATGTATACAAGTCACCAAGTAAAACAGTATAAATATTGTCTGCAATCATGTCTTGTGTCACGGATAATTCATTAGACGCGGAAAGGTCTAAGTTAGTTCCGTCCACAGGAATATTGTTGATGGATAAACCAGTTGACGTGGATGTTCGTGGTTGAGGTAAATTCACAACCCATGTGTTGTAGTTGATGGGAAGGTCTCGAGGAAAATCACTTGTCCTACCTCGCCAAGTTGTGGTTTGTGCAGGGTTGGTAAGCCAAGCTTTTGAATAGGTGTAGCGAATTTCGCTATTAAAGCTGGATTGAGTATTTCCGCTATTCGTGGTGGAAGTGGATTGAGTTTCTATGTATCCATACATTTCAACTTTTCTTGTGACTGCAACAAATTCTCTTGTTAACAAAGGATCGTTGGCTTTATTCGTTGCCGAGAAAGCGCCAACGGTGTATCCAAGATAACTTGATTCTAAGGTTTCATTGTATTCTACTGCTTGCTCTGCAACTTTTGATAAGTTCTCTTGTGCTTCATTAAAATACAAAACTGGAAAAGCGCAAAGAAAGAGTAAGGCTCCACCAAGGATTCCCGTCAATGGATTGCGATTGGTTTGTGAATTTGGCTTTTGTGATAAAGAATTACTCATGATTTGATCTCCTATTAGAAAAATTATATATGATTAAAAAATTAAAGGTAAAAATTTGAACAGTGTTTTGGCGTGGATCACAAATACAAAGACTTTATTTTTGCACAACCGCTGAAGATATGTAATGAATCGGTGATTTGAAACCAATCAATTCACGATGCAATTAACGTAATGAGTAAAGGCCGCGGGATGGGTGTGAGAACCAACCATAATAATTGTGACGAAGAATCGATGCGACATCGGAAACTTTGGTTAAGGTTTTTAATTGTTGAATCGTGTAAGTTTTTCCTTGAGTCATGACGTCTTTGATTTTCATCGCTCGGAGACGGTACGCGGTCAGTCTTGGACCCTTCACCCCGCCGATTTGCGGGTGATCGAGTCGTTGTAAGAACTCTTTCATCAATCCTTGTTGTTTTCTCTTGTTTCGTTGATGGCTTTGTACTGCATCAAATGGTTTTGCTTCAAGGACAACGATGGCACGATCATCTTGGACGGTGATAAGCCCAACTTCTAATTTTCTTAATAATGCCAACAAGAGTTTTTGCTGTCTTTTTAAAGCTTTTAACGCCTTTTGGGGAACGGCAAGATAAACAAGGTCAACAAGTTTTAAGCGGTCTACTACTTGATAGATTAGTTTGAGATTAATGGCCAATTTCATTTCAACGGCGATGGTTGTTTTGCCTTTAACGGCAAATACATCAAGGTTTTTGATTTCCCCTTGGACCACATATCCTTGTGTCTTTAATAAGGTTGCAACTGGCTTGAATAAGTCAGATTCTTTCATGGCTAAATCTTACCATCTCTTGGGTCTATTGTTGAAATTTGGTGATTCATAAACCATATAATCTACGGTTAAAACCAACCTTCATCCTGTGTGAAAAAAGAAAAGAAGACCTTGTTCAGGTCTTCTATAAAGTCTAATGAAACACCGCTAATTTTTCTATTCTCTAGGAGAATCAGATGTGTCGTTTCAAGGTTTCGCTTAGTCCATTAAGAATGGAATAAGTGCCATGAAACGTGCGTTCTTAATCGCAACCGCTAATTCACGTTGATAACGGGCATTGGTGCCAGTAACGCGACGTGGTGAGATCTTACCGTTTGGGGTAATAAAACGTTTGAGCAATTCCACATCCTTGTAATCAATGAATTTGATGTTGTTGGTGGTGAAATAGCAAACTTTCTTCTTAGGGCGCATTTTTTTGAAGGCCATGAGTGAAGTTCCTTTCTTTAGAAGGGGAGATCGTCATCGACGATATCAATACTTTCTAAGTTTTTATTGTCTTGTCTTTCGACTTCAGGTGATGGGGTTGGATCCGTATTGGTTCCTTGGCCACTGCCTTTTGGATCGAGGAATTGAACTGAATCTGCAATGATTTCTAAAGCACTGCCTTTACGGCCATCTTTGGTTTCGTAATTACGTTGTTGGAGTCTACCTTCAACACCAATTAAACTTCCCTTGCGGGTGTATTTTGCTAAATTATCCGCAGTATTACCAAAGGTAATGCAGTTGATAAAAGAAGCAGTTTTTTGTTCGCCTGGCTTGGTTCGGTTATCCACAGCGACGGTGAAGGAAGCAAAGCTGTTACCGGAAGCAGACTTACGAAGTTCTGGGTTTTTTGTCAGACGACCAACGACAACGGCGCGATTAATCATAGGTTAAACCATCCTTATTTTTGTTCAGGATCAACGATGATTAAATGACGTAACAATGCGTTGTTGATTTTTGCAAGACGGTCAAATTCTTTCACCGCTTCTGCAGACGCTGTCACTTTGACAACGACATAATAGCCTTTACGTTGCTCTTTAATAATATAAGCAAGGTCACGAGATCCCCATTCGTTCACATTGATGATTGTGGCACCATTGGACGTCAAAACTGCGTGGACTTTAGCCACTTCAGCTTTACGGGTTTCTTCGTCTAAGCCATCACGTACAACATACATGATTTCGTACTTTTTCATAAAGCACCTCCCTCTGGACATTCTGGCTCCCATTTACTGGAAGCAGAGAGTATTTGAATAGCCTTCACGCTATACGTAAAGAGTATAAAGGACACCCTCGTTGATGTAAAGACAAAGTACCTTATTCATCGTCTCCTTACCCTTGAATAGGGAGAAAAAACGACCTATCGTCTAATTATTTAGTTTTTAAGGTTGGAAAGAGGATCACTTCTCGAATCGAACTTTGGTTGGTTAATAACATGACCAAGCGGTCGATACCAATCCCTATTCCACCGGCAGGAGGCATCCCGAATTGAAGGGCTTCTAAGAAATCAACGTCATTTTCAGAGGCTTCTTTGTCTCCACGGGTTTTTGCTTCCACTTGGGCTTGGAAACGTTCTTCTTGATCAAGGGGGTTATTGAGTTCTGTGAATGCGTTGGCATACTCTGATCCATCAATAAATAGTTCAAAGCGTTCCGTGAATCGTGCATCTTTGCTTTTCTTCGCTAACGGACTGATTTCTAATGGATGCCCTGTGACAAAGGTGGGTTGAATGAGTTTCTTCTCACAGAAGGTTTCAAAAAATTTATTAATGACATACCCAACTGCATTTTCATGCTTATCCAAATGGATGTTGTGTTTGTCTGCAAGAGCTTTGGCTTGTTCAAACGACATCGGTGCAAAGAAATCAATGCCGGTATGTTCTTTAATCAGGTCCACCATATGCACACTTCGGAAAGGTGGTTTTAAAGAAATAGTTTTTTCACCCCAAGGTAAGTCATAACTTCCAGTTAATGCTTTCGCGATGCTGGATAATAAATTCTCAGCAAGATCCTTCATGTCATCGATGTCACCATACGCTTGATACGCTTCAATCGTGGTGAATTCAGGATTATGACGTGTGTCGATGCCTTCGTTTCTAAATAAACGGCCAATGTCATAGACGCGTTCTAGGCCACCCACAAGCAATCGCTTTAATGGTAGTTCCGTGGCAATGCGCAAATAAAAATCACGATCTAATGCATTATGGTGCGTGGTGAATGGACGAGCGGATGCTCCACCGAGTGTGGACTGGAGCATGCTGGTTTCGAATTCAACAAACCCTTGTTGATCCATGTGTTGTTGAATCATGCGAATAATTCTTGGGCGCATCAATGCAACTTTGCGAGCGTCTTCGTTCACAATTAAATCAACATAGCGACGGCGATATCGTTCTTCGACATCACTGAGTCCATGATATTTTTCCGGTAGTGGTCTTAACGATTTGACAAGGTGTGTGTAGGTGGTGACTTTGACGGTAATTTCACCGGTCTTGGTTAACATCAAGGTTCCTTGAACCCCAACAATATCCCCTAAATCAGCAAGTTCAAAAATACTGTAGGATTCATCACCAATGACATCCTTGCGAATATAAGCTTGGATACTTCCTAACTTATCTTGGATGGTCACAAAACTCGCTTTGCCCATGTTGCGTAGTAACACCAAACGACCCGCAATCGATGTTTTCATCGCGGCAGCTTCAAGTTCATCATGGGTTTTGCCTTCGGCAAGTTTTTTTGCCTCAACAGAATGATGAGTGGTTAGAAATTTTTGACCAAATGGATCAATGCCTTTGGCGATGAGTTTTTGAAGTTTTTCTCGTCGGACAATTTCTTGGTCAGTCAGCGCCATAATTATGCGTCCTTATCTTCTTTCTTTTTCTTTGGTTTTTTGATCTCATCGGTGGTAGGTTTACTAGGAAGAATTCCTTGGATTTCTTCTGCGGTGATTGTTTCTTTTTCTAATAAGGTTTTCGCAATTAAGACAACATCTTGTTTTTTGTCGGTGAGAATTTTTCTTGCTTCTTCATGAGCGTTATCGATAATTTTTCTTACTTCTTTATCGATTTCAAACGCAACTTGGGTGGAAAAATTCTTTTGGGTTGAATTGTAGTCTCTTCCTAAAAATACCGATCCGGTGTTGGATTCATACTGAATAGGTCCGAGTGAACTCATTCCGTATTCTGTCACCATCATGCGAGCAATTCGGGTGGCAACTTCAATGTCGTTTTGGGCTCCAGTAGAGACATCTCCGAAGAAAATTTCTTCCGAGGTGCGACCACCTAAGTAACCAATGATTCTTGCTTCTAATTGATTTTTGGTCATTAAGAAACGATCTTCTTCTGGGGTCATCATGACATGTCCACCGGTACGACCTCGTGGGACGATGGTGATCTTTTGAACCTTGTCAGAGAATTTTAGATTTAAACCAATGACCGCGTGACCAGCTTCGTGGTAAGCAACAACTTCGCGTTCATGTTCTGACATCCCTTTAGAACTCTTGGCAGGGCCAGCGATACGGCGATCAATGGCTTCGTCAATGTCCTTAATGGTGACCATGTCTCGGTTGCTACGAACGGCAAGGATGGCTGCTTCGTTCATGATGTTGGCGATGTCTGCCCCAGAAAAACCTACGGTTCGTTTGGAAATATTATCAAAGTCGACGATTGGATCAATCTTCTTATTTCTTGAGTGAACTGCAAAAATGGCTGCTCGACCTTTGCGGTCAGGAAGGTTAACGGTGATTTGGCGATCGAAACGACCTGCGCGTAATAACGCTGGATCAAGGACATCATCACGGTTTGTTGCCGCGATGACAATGATGCCGGAGTTGTCGGCAAAGCCATCTAATTCAACAAGCAATTGATTTAAGGTTTGTTCACGTTCGTCGTTGCCACCACCCATGCCTGCACCACGTTGGCGACCGACGGCATCGATTTCATCAATAAAAATTAAGCAAGGGGCGTTGCGTTTGGCTTGGCGGAACATGTCACGGACACGACCAGCACCAACCCCAACAAACATTTCCACAAAATCAGAACCAGAAATCGAGAAGAATGGGACACCAGCTTCACCGGCGACCGCTTTGGCTAATAATGTTTTTCCTGTTCCTGGAGGCCCGACTAATAAAACCCCTCGAGGCAATTTCGCGCCGAGTCTTGTAAATTTGGCAGGTGTTTTTAAATATTCAACCAACTCAACGAGTTCGGCTTTTTCTTCTTCCGCGCCTGCAACATCGGCAAATTTCACTTTCGAATTGTCTTCACGACGAGCGCGCGAACGATTAAATTCTAAGGCTTTATTATTCGTGTTATTGACACTTGAATTCATTCTCGAAAAGATAAACAAGAAGACAAGGGCAGAACCACCGACAACAAAGATGGTTGGACCCCAGGCGTCAAACCATGTGGTTTCAAAGGCGTTATTGGTGTTCCAAATTTGCGCATAATAAAATCCTTGGCTTGGATCCTCTTCATTAATTAAGCGACCACTTAATGCTGCATCAACTTCCTCTTTAATATATGTGTTGCTCGTTTCAAAGGTTGCCGTAAAATAAATGGTTCCACCTTCTTCACTCACATAGTTACCGGTGATGGTGGTGACGGTTTCTCGTTCGGTGGTGGTGATTTCTTTAATGTCTGCGGTTTGTAAAAAAATCCCTAAGTTGGTGGCAGGTATGCTGACCGAACCGATCGGGTTAGAAAAGAATACAAGCCATACAAAGGCTAAGACGGCAGCTGCCATCATTAGGTATGGAAAGAGATAGTTCAGTAAAGCGTTGGGTTTGCGATTCATGATTGCTCCTTTGGTGCAGATATATAGTGAAAATTATACACGATATAACTTCGTAAACTTATTATATTCTATTCAACTATTTCAAACCAATTATTCGCTTGGTTAGCAAGTTTTTTCTGATAGCGAGGAATGGTCAAGATCTTGCCTTGAGTATTGGTGACCACAGGCCAGATCTCTCTTAAGAATAGGGGAATCTTCCAATCAATCGCCAGTCGGCGAAAGGTTTTCTTGTAATCCTTGATCTGAATTTGGTCCTGACCACGAGCAGCCCGAACGATACCATCTTGAAACTCTTTTGGCATGAATTTGAAATCAAATTGAATCAACGGTAGGGTGACCGCAGAATCGTTAGTATGAACTCGATATGGTTTTAGCCATGCCTTGGCGATGACCCATCCATCGTCATAGGCTTTTTCAAACCACCAACCCTTGACTAAAGCAACACGAAGATTTGGTTTTTTGGATGAACAAACCGTTTGAATTTTGCTAAGAAATGCTTGTGTGATGGGGAAATGAATCCCTTCGCGTTTAGATTTACTTAACCAAAATAAAAATTGTGAGGTTGGATCGAGGGTGAGGTATTGGGTAAGGGTCATTCGTTTGCGAACAAATAAGGCAGCAACCTCAACCATCTTTTTTTCTAATGTAAGGTTACGTTGTTGAATGGTTTTTAATTGAATTTGTTTTTCATTCTCAGATAAACCTGAAAGTGAGAGTCGAATTTTATTTCTTGTGTAAATAGGTTTTTGATTACTCGCATCCAAGGAAAAACCAATCTTCATTTCATTACAAAACTCAAGGATGGTTGATTTAAAGGTTTGCAAAAGTGGGCGAATCACTGGTGTTCCTTGCCAATCACTTTGGGGACGAATGCCGTAATAGTCATGAAGGGATTGACGTTTGAGTTGCATGGTGGCAGTTTCTAAATCATCATCCGCGTGGTGAGCGGTGAGGATTGCGTTTAATTGGTTTTCCACTGCAACTTTTTTAAAAAAATCATAACGAATCGTTCTTGCTTGATCTTGAAAGTTTCCTTTAGGTTTGGTTTGAACATCAAGAATGTGTAAAGCAATATCGTGTTGCAAACAAACTTGTTCAAGTTGGGCTTGTTCATAGTCACTGACGTCTCGTTGGTGATAATTCACATGTGCCACTTCCACGCGATACCCTCGATGGATTAATGAAAAAAGTAAGGCCATGGAGTCTGGGCCATAGGACACTGCCACCAAATAAGATTTGGATTTATCGAGAAGGTTTTCGTTGAGGTTGAGGGATGGTTTCATAATTATCAATGGGGTCTAAGACTCGAATGCGGATGGTCTTTTCTTTGAAATAAATATCCAAGATATCTTGAGGTTTCACCACATAACTTGGTTTGGTAAGTGTGTCGTTAACACGAACTCTATTCTTGTCGATGGTTTCTTTCGCCAAGGCACGTCGTTTCACGATGCCTATATGTTTGATGTATAAATCTAACCGCATATCTTTAGTTTAGTCCTTTTTGCTTAAAGAATCGTAAGTTTCAACCAAGGCACGAATCAGGTCCATTAAAATACTGAACCAATCTCCAGTTTTTTGTAAACGAATTCGTAGGATTCGGTTCGCATAGTTCACCTTTAATACTTGTAGATGTTGTTGAATCCGGTCAAATAACACCGTCCCTGATCGATTCAGATTGGTGAAAGCTTCACTACAAAACACATCAAGATACGCTTTGGTTTCTTGCCAAGATCCCACCGATGGATGAGAGGTTAATAAATCGAAATGACGTTTCTTGAGTAAGTTTTGAACTTGATCGGGAAGTCGACCATATAAATCGCGAATATAGGCTTCAATCGTTTGCAATTCTTCAAAGGTTTTTGCCGTTTCAATCGCTTGATATAGTTCTACTTTATCTTCGTTCTTGGCGTACGTTTCTGGAATATAAGCATCGATCATGAGCGAGGCAACCGACGTGATGGGTGGGGTTAAGATCCCGGTTTTCTTCTCTTGGATTGCTTCATTGAGTAATTGTAAATACATGTCTAAGCCAACGGTATCAATAAACCCTGCTTGTTCTGGACCCAAGATATCTCCTGCGCCACGAATCATTAAGTCGCGTTGAGCAATTTTATAACCACTGCCAAGTTCGGTAAATTCTTGAATCGCTTTTAAGCGTTTGTTGGCTTGTTCGTTTAATCGTTCTGCTTCTTCATAGAGTAAATACGCGTACGCAATTCGGTTGCCTCGACCGACGCGACCTTTGATTTGATATAACTGAGCCAAACCAAAGTTAGCGGCTTGTTCGATGATGATTAAATTAGCATTACTAACATCAATGCCATTTTCAATAATCGAGGTGCACACCAACAAGTTGATGGTGCCATTATAAAAATCCACCATTACATCTTCGATTTCATCTTTGTCCATTTGTCCGTGAACAACACCCACTCGACTTCCTTTAATCTTTGTTTTTAATTGACTAGCGACCAAATAAATATCATCGACCCGGTTGTGTAGGTAATACACTTGGCCTTCTCTGGACAGTTCACGTTCAATTAATTCTTTGACGACCAATGGTTCGTGTCGCATGACATACGTTTGGATAGGAACTCGATTTAAGGGTGAGGTGTTGATTTGAGATAGTTGGCGAATCCCCAATAATGAGATTTGTAACGTACGAGGGATGGGTGTCGCACTTAAGGTCAGGACATCGACATTGGTTCTAATTTCTTTAATCTTTTCTTTTTGTTCAACCCCAAATCGTTGTTCTTCATCAACGATGAGTAAGCCTAAGTCACGATAAACGATGTCTTTGCTTAGCAACCGGTGGGTACCAATGATCAGTTGAATTTTACCTGCGAGGACATCTTTGATGTAAGCTTTTTGTTTTGCTTCAGGAATTAGTCGAGAGAAGATGGCAATTTGAATACCAAAGGATGCGAAACGATCAGCAGCCCGTTCATAATGTTGTCTGGCTAGCAATGTGGTTGGACACAAAATCGCCACTTGTTTGTGAGCATTGATCGCTTTAAACGCCGCGCGAAAAGCAACTTCGGTTTTGCCAAATCCAACATCACCACATAACAAACGATCCATCGGAAATGGTTTTTCCATGTCCGCTTTGATTTCTTTCACCGATCGTTGTTGGTCGGGTGTGAGTTCATAAGGGAATTGGTTTTCAAACTGGGTTTGTAATTCATCATCCGCAGGAAAAGCATAACCAGCTGTGACGGAGCGATTCTTATACAGTTCAACAAGTCTTGCTGCAAGATCATCGACTTTATCTTTGATTTTCTTTTTAGTGTTTTCCCAATCTTTCGATTGAAGACGATGTAAACGAGGCGCTGCACCTTCTTTTCCCGAGAACTTTCTGACTAATTTGAATTGGGATAGGGGTACATAAAGCACATCGGTTCCAGCATATTGAATGTGCAAATAATCTTTGTGAAGGTTATCGATTTCAATCGTTTTGATGCCTAAATATTGACCAATGCCTGAGTACTCGTGAACGACATAATCACCCACGGTTAAATCTTCGTGAGAGGTAAGAATCGTTGCTTCTTTATAACGAGAAAAATACTTGGAGGTTTTTTGGCGATACCCAAATAATTCTTTACTCGTGATGCAGGCAAATTGAAAGTCAGGGATTTCAAAACCTTCATCCATGTTCTTTAAGGTAATGGCGATGCCTTTGTTTGGGATGAGCATGTCATCGACGAGCTTGTAAGGAAGGTTGAGTTGGTTGAGGTGTTCAATGACATTATCTTGTTGAAGCTTGGTGCTGACGGCAAAAAGGATGGTTTTATATTGCTCAACTGCGTGCTGAATCATCGATTGGACTTGGTTTTGTTGGCCACTACCGATGGCAACCGGGCGGATGGTTAAATGCTTTCCTTGTTGGGTGACAAATTCTTGGTTGTACAACACAGGAGCAATTGTAGAAAGGACGCGGTCGAGTGGTCGATACATTTGTAAGTGGGTTAGTTGCCGACCTTCCGCGGACAACTCTTGGAAATAAGACCAACCCTCTTCGAGCAATAACTTGGCGGTGCTTTCGACTTGTGATTGGTTGGCAATTAAGGTCACAGCATTGGGTTGATAATCCAAAATGGAATAGTGATGGGCTTGGGCAAACGCTAAGTATCGATAGTGGTGATTGTTGGTTTGATGTTGTTGAATGGCTTGTAAGTCTGCCATTGTGATCGTTTCTAGATTGTTAAATTTATCCGGTCCGACAATCTTGAGATCATTCGCAAGTTGCGTTAATACTTTGTGTTCTAATGCTCCGCGTTCTTCAGGGGTAAATAAAATATCACTGGCAGGTAAGATATCAACCTGGTGAATGCTTTCAAACGACGTCTGGGTGGCAATATCAAAGTAGCGAATGCTTTCAATTTCTTCACCAAAGAATTCAATACGAACGGGGTGAGGTAAATTGACACTGGCGATGTCTAATATATCTCCTCGAACCGCGAATTGAAGCGAGGCATCGACTTTGTTGACCCGTTGATAACCCGATGCAATCAATAGTTTTTTAATGTGTTGAATGGTTTTGGATTCACCAAGTTTGAAGGATAATTTTAGACTTTCTACATAAGCGGGGTTGGGTAAGTACTTAAGAATACCTGCCGTATGGGTGACGGTGATCAATGGTTTCTTGGTTAACAATTGACTCATGACAAACAATCGTTGAGCGAGCATTTCTTTATTGTTGGCAATCGTGTTTGCTCTTAAAAGTTCATCCACTGGATAAAACAAACAATGGGTTTCACCAATCAGACTTGTTAATAAATCGTACACCTTTTGTGCGTTATATAAATTAGAGGTAACCACGTGAATGCTTTGGGGTTGTTGTTGATACGCAGCGGCCACCACAAGAGCGATCCCAATCGTGTCATCTAAATGAAAAAGCCCCTTTTTATCAAGAAGGGGGGAGGTGATGTTCGTGGATTGGATGGTTTGAAGTAATGATTTCAGTCTTGGCTACCTCGGTTGTATCGGTTCATTGCGTGTGAAAAATCGTGACGCAAATAATCTTCAATCGCTAAGGTTGCTTCGGT
>CAMCVC010000026.1:0-14593 GCA_945879785.1 Staphylococcus epidermidis
GAACGCATCATCAATTGGGACCCTGAGCAACGCACCGCCTTAAGTAATGTTGAAGTCATTCATAAGGAGATCGAAGGTCATTTATATTATTTAAAATATCATCTCGTTGATCGTAGCCAAACCTTGATCGTCGCGACCACTCGTCCAGAAACGATGTTCGCTGACGTTTGTTTGGTGATCAATCCTAAGGATGAACGCTACACCCATCTTTTAGGAAAAATGGCGATCAATCCGAGTAATGGCGAAGCCATTCCTATCATTGCTGATGATTATGTCGACACGAGTTTTGGCACCGGGGTGATGAAGTGCACGCCTGCCCATGACATCAATGACTTTGCGATTTCTGAACGTCATCATCTTGCTCGGCCGATGTGCATTGAGAAGGATGGTTCAATCAATGAACGTGGTCTTCAATTCAAAGGATTAGATCGATTTGAAGCTCGCCGCCAATTGATTGCCTTCATGAAAGCTAAAGGTGATGTTGAAAAAATTGAACCGATTCAACACGCGGTCGGTCATAGTGAACGCAGTGATGCCATAGTTGAACCTTACTTATCTAAACAATGGTTTGTCAAAATGAAACCTCTGGCAGAAAAAGTTTTGCAATTACAAAAAAGTGATGACAAAATTCGCTTTTTCCCTGACCGTTTTGAACAGACATTACAACAATGGATGGAAAAAGTCGAAGACTGGTGTATCTCTCGGCAATTGTGGTGGGGTCATCAAATTCCTGCCTGGTATCATAAAACCACCGGTGAGGTGTACGTTGGGGTTGAAGCGCCAAAAAATCTTGCTGACTATGAGCAAGATCAAGACGTCTTAGACACTTGGTTTTCTTCGGCGTTATGGCCGTTTTCTACGTTAGGTTGGCCTGAAGATCATCATTTACTCAAGAACTATTTTCCCACCTCGACGCTCGTGACAGGGTATGACATCATCTTTTTTTGGGTGGCAAGAATGGCATTCCAATCCCTTCACTTTTTAGGAAAAAAACCATTTCATGATGTGTTAGTTCACGGAATTATTCGTGACGCCCAAGGGCGAAAAATGTCAAAATCATTAGGCAATGGGGTTGACCCGATCCAAGTGATTGACCAATATGGGACGGATGCTTTACGGATTTATTTGGCAACCAACTCTAGTCCTGGTCAAGACACACGTTACATTGAAGAAAAAGTAGAAGCGCAAGCAAATTATTTAAATAAAATTTGGAATTCCGCAAGATTTATCATGAGTTATCTTCCCGATAACTTTAAACCCCAACGATTATTAAGAGAACATCTTGATCCATTACAACTTGGCATTCTTCATCGCTTGAATGAACTTTTAGCGCAAGTGAAGACGAATTTATTAAAGTATGAGATTGGTTTTGCTTCATCCTTGATTTATCAATTTGTTTACGATGAATTTTGCTCTTGGTATTTGGAGTTTTCAAAATTAACCTTAAACCAACCCGATGAATCGAAGAAGACCACGACGATGAATGTTCTTTACCACGTCCTTAAATCGATTTTGATTGTCTTGCACCCATTTGCTCCCTTCATCAGTGAATCGATTTATCTTCAATTGCCAGGCCATCTTGAATCGATTTATCTTGAACTCTATCCAAGTCCATTGGTCTTAGGCCAGGTGGATGAAAGTTATGGATTACTCCAAGCGATGATTACGGATATTCGCAGTTTCAAGGTTAATCACCAATTAGCGCCGAACGCCAATTTAAAGATTGCCATTCGTACCAATCAACCGACAGTCATGCAAGCCATCTTGCCCTACGTTGAACGCTTCAGTTTTTCAACGGTCATCGAAGCAAGCACTAAGGATAGCAATCTCACCTCGATGACGAGTTATCTTTATCCCCAAGGGAAAATGTATGTTGAACAAGTGATTGATCCAGTGAAATTAAAAACCCAGTTAACGGAAACGCTTGCCCATCTCACCTCAGAAATTAAACGGGCTCAAAGTATGTTAGCCAATCCACGATTTATTGAAAAAGCGCCCCAAGAAAAAATCAAAGAAGAAAAAGATAAGTTGGCATTGTTTGAAAAACAATTCCTTGAAACCAAAGAAAAATTAAAGAAAGTCGGTTAAACATTGAATTTTCCTCCTATTCACAACTAAGGAGGATTGCGCTTTGGAAGAATTATCTCAACAAGACATGATGACCTTATCCGGCGGTGAACCCGTGTCATTAGCTGCTGTGATGGCCGTCATGATCGTGGCGATTTCTGCCGTCATTGTTTATCGATTGTTTATGTCATCAACAGGAAAGGCAACCATTCCTGGTGGATTCCAATTTGAATGGAAATAAGCGAATTGCCGATTTAGCCCCTTTCGAAAGGCCGCGAGAAAAAGCTTTTGCTTATGGGGTTAAAACGTTATCAAGCAAAGAACTTCTCGCCTTAATGATTGGTTCTGGCGTCCGGGGCCATTCGGCATTGGTGATTGCCGATATGTTATTAAATCGATACGGAAGTTTAATCGGATTGATGCGCGTTCCCTTGCATGAATGGTTGACAATCCCTGGGTTTAAAAAAACCAAAGCGATTCAACTCTTAGGGATGTTTGAATTGTTTCAAAGGATTGAAAAACACGAATTACCAACGGTAAAGCTCAATGACCCGGCGATGGTTTATCGTCACTATCGTTTACGGTTAGGAAGCTTGCTTCATGAGCAATTGATCATCATCAAATTAAATCATCAATATCATTACACGAGTGAAACCTTGTTTCGCTTGGGATCCCAATCTTCTTTGCAACTGGATTATCGAGATTTGTTTGTGGATTTGTTAAAAACCGACACCAAAAAGTTCTTACTTTTGCATAATCATCCTTCTGGGGATGTCACCCCTTCCCAAGAGGACATTCGAACAACGATTGATATCCAGCGGGAAGCGAGAAAATTAGGGTTTATGCTCATTGATCATTTGATTATTTCTTTTCAAGGGTATTTCTCGATGAGACAGGAAAAAATCATCTGATTAATCGTTGACGTTAAATAGTCTTTTATGCTATATTAATCACGTTGTCGCCTCACGAGCTACAACCGCCTCTCAAGGTATTGAACACATCTACGGATGGACCGCTAGAGCGAGTCTGAGTGAAAAGGAGGTTTTTATGTACGCAATCATCATCACTGGTGGTAAGCAACTTCGTGTCGAAGTTGGTCAAAAGATTTTCATTGAGAAACTTACTGCTGAACCAGGAGCCACGGTCACGTTTGATCAAGTGCTTTTGGTCGCCGATAAATCTGTTAAAGTTGGTACGCCAACGATTAAGGGTGCTTCGGTTACTGCCAAGGTCGAAAAGCAAGGATTAAGTAAAAAACTAACTGTCTTTACTTATAAATCCAAGCACAACGTGCGCCGAACACTTGGCCACCGTCAACCTTATACTAGTCTAGTCATTGAAGCGATTAACGGGTAAGTATGATTCAAGTCGCCATCATCCGAAAGCAACAACGTTATCAGATGATGAAAGTGACCGGTCATGCGAATAGCGCCCCGTATGGAGAAGACCTCGTATGTGCTGCAGTCTCTGCGGTCATCACCGGTGGCATTAATGCCCTAGACTTAAAAACAGTCAAGGTCAAAAACACCGAGGGATTAAGTGATCTACAAATCCTTGATCTCAAACACGAAAGTAACCAATCCGTCTACAGGGTCATGCATATCCAGTTACAAACCATCGCCAATGATTATCCTAAATTTATTCGCATCAACTTAAAGGAGGAATAAACATGAACTTATTTAAATTAAATCTTCAACAATTCGCTTCGAAAAAAGGGGTGGGTTCAACCACCAACGGCCGGGATTCAGCTGGTCGCCGTTTAGGTTCGAAAGCATCGGATGGAGAAACCGTCACTGCTGGAAGCATTCTTTATCGGCAACGTGGCTCACGTATATTTCCAGGATTGAACACCAAAAAAGGTAGCGATGATACGATTTTCGCAACCAAGTCTGGCGTGGTCAAATACCAACGTTGGGGCAAAGATCGCACCAAGGTTGCCGTCCTCGAATCTGTCGTTAAGTAAACAGCGAATAGACCACGTGAAGTGGTCTTTTTTGTTATAATATTGTCAATGAAAAAAATCTCAATTGTTGTACCGATGTATAACGAGGAAAAAGTGATTCCTTTGTTTTTTGCTGAAATCAATCGGGTCTTATCCACCCTTCCCCAATATCAATTTGAACTGGTGGTCGTGAATGATGGATCTAAAGATCAAACGTTATCATTATTGAAAGCGCAACAAAGCAAACAGCCTCAATTAATCATCGTCAATCTTTCAAGAAATTTTGGTCATGAACCTGCCGTTGCCGCCGGCATCAAAACGGCGACAGGCGATGCCATTATCCCCATGGATGCTGATTTACAAGACCCACCAATGTTAATTTCGGAATTACTTAAACAATTTGAAAGTGGTTTTGAAGTCGTGAATGCCAAACGAAAAGGTCGCCATGAAGATACCTTTTTCAAGCGATTTTCTGCGATTAAGTTTTATCAATTCATCGCCAAGTTATCGGGAAAGATTAAGATTCCGCAAAACGTTGGCCATTTCCGCTTGATCTCTCGCCGTGTTGCCGATGAAGTGAATCGGTTAAGTGAACGTAATCGAGTCTTTAGAATTGAAGTACCTTTTGTTGGATTCAAAACGACGGAAGTCCTTTTTGATCGACCAAAACGTGCTGCAGGGGAAACTCATTATAATTTACAAAGCATGATGAAATTGGCCGTGGATTCGATTGCCTCTACCACCAGCGTTCCGCTGGTTTGGCCAGTGCAAGTCTTTCTCGCAGTCGGTACCCTTTTTGCCATCAGTGTCATCGGCCAAATGTTAATCGCAATCTTTCTCCCTGTTGAAGCAACCATCCACTTGATATGGCTTGCAACCAACATCATCGTCTTGATGTTTGTGTTGTTATTTTTTATTCTTTCGATTCTTTCCTTATACCTATCCAGGGTGTTTATTGAAACTCAGAATCGGCCATTCTATATCATTGATCAAGTCATCTCAGGTCGACCCTAATTATGTTTATTGATCGTGCGCAGATAACTGTAAAAGCCGGAAAAGGTGGCGATGGTGCCATCTCGTTTTTACGTCTTAAATTCATGGAATATGGTGGCCCTGATGGTGGCGGTGGTGGCCGAGGTGGTTCAGTCTATTTTCAAGCATCTCACTCCGAGACCACACTTTATAAGTTTCGCTATCAACGCAAGATTATTGCCCAGGATGCAGATAATGGTCAGTCCACAGATCGCTATGGTCGATCAGGAGAAGACTTAATCATTTTGGTCCCCTTAGGCACCATCATTTATGATGATGAAACCCAATCCATCATTGCCGATTTATCTGAAGAAGGTGAACGGGCGTTGATTGTCCAAGGTGGCCGCGGTGGTCGTGGTAACGCCACGTATAAATCAAGTGTAAATCGCGCACCACGGATTGCAGAAAAAGGCACTCCTGGAGAAACTAAAAAAATTACAATTGAATTAAAACTTTTGGCAGATGTTGGCATTGTTGGTTTTCCTTCGGTGGGGAAAAGTTCATTATTAAGTGTTGTCTCCAATGCAAAGCCAGACATTGCCGATTATGAATTCACCACCTTGGTTCCTCAACTTGGGGTAGTCTTAAGACCAGAAAAAGCACCATTCACCATTGCCGATTTACCAGGGTTGATTGAGGACGCGAGCAAAGGCAAAGGGTTAGGATTAAATTTTTTAAGACACATTGAACGCTGCCGGGTTTTACTCCATGTCGTCGATATGGCTTCCCACCGTGGACCGGTGTACGCCTATGAAAGTATTCTCAAAGAATTAGAAGCTTATACGGCAGATCTATTGACAAAACCAACCTTAATTGTTGCTTCAAAAATGGATGAACCTCAAGCAGCGGAAAACCTAAAAACCTTTCAAAAATATCTCAAGAAGAGAAAAGTATATCCAATCAGTGTCCTTTCTAATGAAGGTGTGCCAGAACTATTGGACGCCATCGAAGTTGCTTTGGCCAATGCGCCAACCTATAAAAAGAAAATTATTGAAAACAACAACGAAAAGATCTACACCTATCAACCACCATCCGCGTTTAAAATCACTCGGCGTAGTGAACATATTTTTGTCATTCAAGGTAAAGAAGTCGAAGAAACCTACGAAAAATTTAATTTATCTACCGATCAAGGAATCATGAGTTTGTTGCAATACTTACGCAAGATTAAAGTTGAAGATACATTGGAACAAATGGGTGTCAAAGAAGGTGACACCGTGATCATTGGTGAATTTGAGTTCACCTATCATGCTTAAAAGAAATTAGAAAAGATATAATGTTGATATGCGTAAAGAAATATCTTCCTTGCTCGTGCTCGTCTCCACTGTCATCACCATTTTTGTTTTACTCATCTTATTTTTTTTAGGCGTGGTTCAACTGAATATATGATTTACTCATTAACTGGGCTGATTGTTAAATTGCAACCTGACCACTTGGTGATTGAAGTCCAAGGGGTTGGCTATTACGTATTGATTGCCAAGGCTGATCATTTTCAACGCAATGAAATCAATCATGTTTACACTTATCATGTGATTCGTGAAGGCGATGAATTTTTAGTTGGATTCTCTAATTTATTAGATAAACGAATTTTTGAACAATTATTATCGGTCAAAGGCATTGGTCCAAAGACCGCCCTTGGAGCCTTATCAGGAGCAAGCAGTGAGCAAATTATTCAGGGTATCAATGATGGCAATATTGCCTTCTTAAAATCCTTACCAAGCATTGGACCCAAAGCTGCAAGTCAAATTATTCTCGACTTAAAAGGCAAGATTACCTTTGACACCCCTAAACTTGCGTCTAAGCAAAATCAAAAACTCAATGAGGTTAGCGATGCCTTAAAGTCTTTAGGATTTAAAGTCGTTGAAATTGATCGAGCCCTCAAAGATTTAAGTAGTGATGATTACTCAGTTGAACAACTGATTAAACTCGCCTTAAAAAAATTAGGTAAATAACATGACGCGCATTGTCGATGCCAATAAAAATCAAGAAGAAGTGATTGAAGAACTATCTTTAAGACCGCAATTACTCAAAGAATATATTGGCCAAAAACAATTATTAGATAACCTCAAGGTATTCATTGGAGCTGCCCGTCATCGCCAAGAAACCTTGGACCATCTATTACTTTATGGCCCACCTGGATTAGGGAAAACAACCCTTGCCCATATTGTTGCCCATGAAATGAAGAGTCAAATCAAAACCGTCACCGGTCCTAGCATTGAACGGACTGGAGATTTAGCGGCTATCCTCACCTCTTTAGAACCAGGGGATATTTTATTTATTGATGAAATTCATCGACTTCCAGCGATTGTGGAAGAAGTTCTTTATGGAGCGATGGAAGATTTTCATGTGTCGGTGCTGGTCAACCGCGAAGGCAGTAGCCGTACGATCAATTTAGAACTTCCACCCTTTACGTTAATAGGTGCCACCACCAGGGCCGGAGATTTATCTTCCCCATTAAGAGGACGTTTTGGGATTACCGAAAAACTAAATTTTTATAGTCAGTCAGAAATTGAAGACATTATCCGCCGAACTGGAAAAGTGCTGCATACTCCCATTGATGAAGGAGCGGTCACTGAATTAGGAAAACGGTCTCGTGGAACTCCCCGAATCGCCAATCGGTTATTTCGCCGAATTCGCGACTTTGCCCATTTTGAAAAACAAGATGCGATTACCCTGCCATTAACCGTCAAGGCCTTACAGGCACTGAAAGTGGATCCGTTAGGTCTCGATGATGTCGATTTAAGATATTTATTAGGAATCATTGATCGCTTTAAAGGTGGCCCGGTTGGCTTAGAAGCACTTGCCAGTGCCATTGGTGAAGAAATCATGAATTTAGAAGATGTTTATGAACCTTATCTATTGCAAATTGGTCTAATCAACCGTACGCCTCGAGGGCGCGTCGCTACGGAAAAAGCATATCAACACTTAAAACGTCCATATCAAGGACTTTTGTTTTAAAATCATCTCCTTTCCTTAACTTTTTATCGTTGAATTAAGGGTAAAAACATAGTAAAGTGTTATAGCGACATTTTGTCGTTGAAACGACCTTTCGGAGGATCAATCATGCGAAGATTATTCACGTATCTCATTTTATCGATAACGACCTTTTTATTGGTGGGAATTAACTTCCTATCGGTCATCGGTGGGATCAATACCAATTTAGAATTTACATCCGGTCGGGAAATGGTTTTCCGAATCACCGACAAAGAAAACGAAGATCTCGTGTTTGAAAACGCTGACGATGTCACTGATATCGCCAATACCATGATTGAACGTCTTGAAAATTCCTTGGTCACTAAATATGAAGTCAATGTGGAAGGCAATGACCAAATTCGGGTCACCGTTTCCGAAACTTCAGAAACCAAGTACAAACGAATTCAAGATTATCTTGGATTTGATGCTGAATTTACCTTATGCACCACCACGGAAGTTTGTGCGACCAATGAACAAATGTTTGAAGGTCAAACTGCTCGAATTGAATACAAAGGTCAAAATCCATTTGTGGTTTTCCCAGTCAAAGATCTCACCTATCTCAAAGAAGTCATTGTCACCGAAGCAGGTGGCGCTGAAAGTACAGACGGAGAATTACTCTTGTGGGCCGGTAAACTTGAAGCTGATTCCTATTCAGAATCATTAAATAATCCAGACATGGCAGAAAAAATCCTTCTTCGATTCCCTGTTGCGAATATGTGGTGGGATCAAGAAAATCAAACCGAATTGGCCTTTTTAGTTTCTCCTTCGAAGTTTGGCAGTGCCAATGAAAACAATATTTTTGAAGCTACGGTCGTTGCTCAAGCAAACGAAGAAGCAATTTTTTATCGCAACCTTGTCAATGCTGGTGATTTACCTTACACCGTCGAATTTTTATATTCACAAAATATTCCTGCTGCCATTGAACCACTCTTATTACTTGAAAACATTCTCACGATTGCCAATAGTCAAACCCTTTGGGCATTAATCGCTTCGACATTGATGATGGTGATTGTCCTTGTCATCGTTTACCGATTAGGTTCGATTGGTATTCTTGCCACCACAACCTTATCGATCTTCCTGACGTTGTTTTCCTTTATTTGGTTGAACTTAGAATTCTCCAGTGCTGCCTTGCTTGGGATCATCACGGTTGGGGTCTTAGGGCTGTTAACGTCGGTGCTCTACCTGACTTATTTACGTCGAGAAATCTATCAAGGAAGACCTTTTAAAAAATCGCATATTGAAGCCAATGGTAAATTAATCCCATTGATGTTAGACATCACCGTGGTGAGTCTCATCTTTGGTTTATTCATTTATATTTTTGCTGGTAACCTTGCCCAAAATTTTGCCGTCATGTTGATGATTGGCTCCCTGATTAACTTGGTGATTGTTTTCCTAGGTAACCAAGTGATTTATGGACAACTCATGCAAACCACTGATTTGGTGAATCATCCATCATGGTTAAATTTACAATCGAAATTAATTCCTAACTTGCTCAAAGATGAAAAACCAGTCTATGCTGGTCGGTTTGCGACCCGTGACTTTACTTCACGAGGTAAATTTTTATCCCCAATCGCTGTCATTGGTGGCGTACTTTCCTTGGCTGCCGTGTTGGTGTTAACCACGGTGAATATCCCTGTGATTCAAACCCCTGTCTCGACGAATCCGTCTAGACTCTACTTAGAAGCAAAAGAATTCTCCCAATTTGAAACCACCGTCGATGTCAGCAACATGATTGACTTTATTACCGTCGATGGAGAAGCCTTAACTTTAAGCAATCCAACCATTCAAATTAATGAGTTTACCAGAAGAGAAAATGAGATTGATGTTTTATACCGAATTTTTGTAGCTCAACTTGCCCTTGACGTGACCGATGCGACCACGTTTGCCTTTGATAATGGCCAAGATCCAGTGATTAGTTTTACTAACTTCAACGAATTATTGGAAGAAGTGATTAATACCGTCTATGAAGATGATCAAGTCACCGTCGTTGGGTTTTATCCTACCACCTCCATCACCAATCAACCTACCATTCTTGATATGGCCATTGGCGTGCTATTGGCGTTGGTCATGGTTGGGGTCTATCTCTCGATTCGTCAAGGTTTAGCCACTGCCTTGACCAGCATACTGATCAGCGGATCCATTGCCTTACTGACCTTAGGGTTATTCATTGCAAGTCGAATTGCCTCCCCTGCCACCCTTGCGTTAAGTTTATTCACCCTTACCTTTGTTAGCTTGTTATTGATCCTGGTGATTTTTGCTCGCGCCAAAGAGGATCTTGTCTTGATTAAAGACCGGCCAATCACCATCGATGATTCGACCTTGGCACTCAAGAAAGCATCCAGTCAATCTGCTGCGATAATCTTTTTAACCGGATTGGCCCTTGTCTATCCAGGGTTAACTTTCTTAGCGATTGGTCCAGGGGCTTTACAAGGTTTATTCTCTGCGCTTTTGTTAGGAAGTGCCCTCGCTGCATTGTTCATCACAGCGATGATTCCTGCCACCTTCAAACCATTTCATCGTCTTTTTAAAGGGGTGAATACATGGTTATCCTTTGATTGGATTCCTTCAAAAACCAAGTCAGGAAAACCATCCGTTTCTGAACGTAGCAACGAACCTCAAGAAGCCACCTACATCGGCATCAACGATTAAGCCGATTCAACAAAGAAAACCCTATTCTATATAGGGTTTTTTATTTTTTTGTTATAATTAGAAACGATGATTATCAAAGAAAAAACAAATGTTTTTCATACGTTTGGTGATGTTGAAGAAAAGTATTTTTCTTATATTAGCAAAGAAGATGATCGCGCCCTCATCAAACGGGCTTACCAATATGCCGATGATAAACATGCGGGTATCTTAAGAAAAAGTGGCGAACCATACATTCACCATTTGATTGAGGTGGCTTTTATTCTTGCTTCTTTACAAGGTGGACCCCATACCATCGCCGCAGGTTTCCTTCATGATGTGGTTGAAGATACGGATGTCACGGTTGACGATCTCAAGAAAGCATTCAATGAAGACATTGCCTCCTTGGTGGAATCACTCACCAACATCCAACGCTTAAAATTATCGCACCGAAAACCTGAAGATTTTGCCGCGGAAGATCACCGAAAAATATTTTTAGGGATGGCCAGAGATATTCGCGTGATCATTATTAAACTTGCTGACCGCCTTCATAACATGAGAACCTTACAGTCGTTATCGCCAACAAGACAAAAAGTATTATCCAAAGAATCCCTTGAGGTGTTTGCCCCGATTGCTCATCGCCTTGGGATGTTTGACATTAAAACTGAACTTGAAGATTTATCCATCCAATATCTTGAACCGGAAAAGTTTCAGATGGTCGTTGAACAACTCGACAAACGAACCCGTAACCGAGAAAAATCCTTGGATGAAGTCAAAAAGAAAATTGCCGATATGCTCTTGCAGTATAAATTACAATTTTCCATTGAAAGCCGCGTCAAAGGCATTTATTCTATTTATCGCAAAGTGTTTATTCAAGAACATAATTTCGATGAAATTTATGACATATTAGCCATCCGCCTTATCACCGATACCGTTGCCCATTGTTATGAAATCCTTGGTTATATCCATGCGATGTTTACCCCAATTTCCAACCGGTTTAAAGATTATATTGCTGCCCCTAAACCTAATTTATATCAATCCTTACACACGACCATCATTGCCAAAGATGGGCAAGTCTTTGAAGTTCAAATCCGAACCAAAGACATGGATCAATTAGCAGAAACCGGTGTTGCCGCACATTGGCGATACAAAGAAGGCACGAATTATAATCCGCAAAAAGAACAAAAAGAAATCGAAGAAAAATTATTTTGGTTTCGTGATTTAATCACGCTTGCTGATCAAGAAGGCGACGCCAAAGAAGTGATGGAGAATCTTCAAAAAGATATTTTTGAAGCCCAAGTGTATGTGTTTACTCCCAAAGGAAAATTGGTTGAATTACCGAATGGATCGACGCCTTTAGATTTTGCTTACCGCGTCCATACCGGTGTTGGACATAGTGCGGTCGGAGCAATTCTCAATGGGTCTTTGGTGCCATTAAACACCGTACTAAAAACCGGAGACGTCATTGAAATTCGCACCTCGAATGCGTCACCAGGTCCCAATGAAGGTTGGTTAAAAATTGCTCATACGGCCACGGCAAAAAATCATATTCGTAAATTTCTGCAAAAGAAAAATAACGATATGTTACGCGAAGAAAAAATCAGCAAGGGCAAAGACAACTGTGTGGATGCTTTCCGTGAACATGGCGTCAATGAAAAAGAGATGATGACGTTAGTCAATCAACCTAAAGTCCTGCAAAAATTTGAGATGGCCACGTTGGATGATTTGTTTATTGCCATGAACAATCGTAACCCGGCCCCAGTTGCGGTGATTGATTATTTAAACATTAAAAAGAAAAGTGTCTTCACCTTGGGGAAGAAACCTGTCCAAGCAAACAAGTCTGCAGTTTTGGTTCCTTCCGCGGGTAAAGTCGCCATCACCCTTGGTAGCTGCTGTACCCCAATTCCTGGCGATGACATCGTTGGCTTTATCACCAAAGGCAAAGGCATTACGGTTCATCGCATTCATTGTCCAAATATCTCCAGTCAAAAAAATCGCCTCACAGATGTGTTATGGAATGAGCAATTGGAAACCAATCCATACCCGGTGGATATTCGCTTAGAAAGTAATGATCGGCATAATTTAATCGTCGATATCATGGGTGTGTTTTCTCAACTCAAAGTATCGGTGACCAACCTCAACGCAAGTTTACATCCTTCGACCTTAACCACCACGGTGAATTTAACGATCATGGTCAGCGATGCCAAGCGACTTAACGATATTTTTAATGTATTATTGAATGTGGCTGGTGTGTATCAAATTCACCGCGTCATTCATTAGAAAGAGGGATTATGGACATTAAATTACCAAAAGGCACCAAGGATATTTTCTTAGCTGAAGCGGAAGCTTTTGAACAAGTGGAATCTGCGTTGATTAACGTAGCAAAAATGTTTAGTTACGCCTCGATTCGTACGCCTATTTTTGAACACACTGAATTGTTCACACGTTCTGTGGGCGATAGTTCCGATATTGTTAGAAAAGAAATGTACACCTTCACCGATAAGGGTGATCGTTCTTTATCATTAAGACCAGAAATGACCGCTGGGGTCATTCGTTCTGTGGTTGAAAATAAGTTAGATGTGACCTCTGATTTACCTCTGAAGCTTTACTACGTTGGTCCAGCGTTTCGTTATGAACGTCCTCAACTTGGACGGTATCGTCAATTTCATCAATTTGGCGTCGAAAATATTGGGATTACTTCACCCTTTTCTGTGGCGGAAACCATCGCCTTAGGTGTCACTGCCTTCACCGTGATGGGCTTTAAAAAGGTGACGGTCAACATCAATTCCTTGGGCGATCAACCAACCAGAGATGCTTACAAACAAGCATTAAAAACTTATTTTCAACCTCACTTAAGTTCTGTGTGTCCGGATTGCCAACAACGATTTGAAACCAATCCATTACGGATGTTAGATTGCAAGGTCCCAAGCGATCAAGCTTTAGGAAAAAAAGCGCCTCGCATTAGTGATTTCTTATCCCCAGCTTCGGCTGCCTATTACGCACAAGTCAAAGAAGGATTGAAAAGTTTAAGCATTGATATTGTTGAATCTCCTCAACTGGTCAGAGGTCTTGATTATTACTCAGATTGTGTCTTTGAATACCATATGGTGTCGGATAAAGGCTTGGATTATGGTGCATTAGGTGCAGGTGGCCAATACAATAATTTAGTTAGTGAACTCGGTGGTCAACCGTTAAAATCTGTAGGATTCGCCTTTGGATTAGAACGTTTAATTGCCGTCCTTTCGGATTCTGGTCGCTTAGAAAACGTCAAACCTTTTACGGATATTTATTTAATTTCGATGATGCCAGAAACCGACATGTACACCTTTAAACTTGCCCATAATTTCCGGCATACCAACTTTAAAACCGAACTCAACCTTGAACATAAATCGATGAAAGCATCTATTAAGGCTGCGGTCAAAAAGGAAGCACTGTATGCCGTGATCATTGGTGACCAAGAAATGAAGGCTAACCAAGTGACGATTAAAAATTTACAAACCCAAGAACAACAACTCGTGCCGGTGAATGAAGTGGTCCACCTCATGCAACACCTCACCAATCAAGCGGGTCATCATCACCATGACGAATCTGAAGGTGAAGAAGCTCACCACGATGAGGAGAAAAAATAACCATGCAATATCGAAGTCACGTCAATGGTGAAATTAGACTTAAGCATGTTGGTTTGTCTGTCACCTTGGTCGGTTGGGTCCAACGCAAGCGAAATTTAGGATCGTTATTGTTTATCGATTTAAGAGATCGTTCCGGCATCGTTCAACTCTTTGTCAAAGATCCTTCCCTTGTTCCTGATCTCAAGCAAGAATATTTAATTCAAGTCAAAGGCATCGTGACGAAAAAAGATGTTGCGAACAAAGCCTTAGCCACAGGAGAAGTTGAAATTGAAGTCAGTTCTTTAACCATCATCAACACCGCAGAAACCCTTCCCTTGATTGTCGATGA
>CAMCVC010000027.1:0-13958 GCA_945879785.1 Staphylococcus epidermidis
GTTGAATGCGAATCGTCGGTCGCATGGATGACACAGGAACTTGTAACTGAGATTTTACCGTGATGGGGAAAGTTAAGGTTGTGGATTGATCATTGCTCGTTAATAAGGCCGTGAGTTGTATGTCTTCATCTTCCAGAGGCGAGACATATTGAAAAACACCATCTTGAATTTGGTAAGATTCAGTAGACCAAGTCAGTTGAATTACATTGGCATTGGTCTGAAGTGCTGGCAATGGGTAATCTTGGCTTAAATAAGGGATATTGGGTGTTAACTCTGTTTGATATTGAGCAAGATCATCAGAACTCAACGGACTGGATGAATCCGGAAAGATTCCATCACAACTCGTTAAGACCGTAATCGTTAATAACCCAATATAAGTTAGGCGATGCGACGAGGATACCTTCATTACTTTAATATAACATTGACGTGAGCTGCTGTCATTTTAATCTCAGACGCTAAGCCTAATCGATAACGATTCCCTGGTTTTGTTGCCACTAATTTGTCTTGATACATCATGGATAAAGGTCGACCTTGAAAATGGAACTCGACCGATAACCCAGATAGTGAGGAAGGAATTTGTGGATCAATCACCAATTGGTTGTGTTTAACTCGAATCCCTAAAAATTGTTGGATGAACGTTTGTAAATAAATCCCTGGACCGGAAGAATATAAACGCCAACCAGCTTTGACTTTGATTTTTCCTTGGCGAACTTTTTCAAAGTCCTTCTTTGCTTCATAGCGATCTAAAAACGCTGCATCAGAACTTGAAAAATAGACATTCCGTTGTCGTAATTCAGCATTTGGAACAAATCGTTGAATGCCAATGGGATTAATGACATTGAGTCCCCACCATGCTTCTTGAGAATTTCCTATCATACACATGGCTTCGATATACCGAATGTGGGCATGGACATATTGAATCCCAATTTCTCGACCAAAATTTGCCGCAGTTTCTGCACGTTGAAAATACGTTTTCTTGCCACCTTGATAAGTGACCGCTGTATTCATGAGTCTTACGCCATCAGGATGACGTAAATGTTGCTGAATGATGGCTTGGTAAACCTTTATTTGATTGGGATCAAAGATCTGACTAATCAGTCCTCGATTGAAAGGCAATAAGCGATATTGTAAACCAGTGGTCTTGTCTTTTGGATGTAATAACACTTCTTGGCGATCAGGATAAAAGATAACAAATCCAGCAGGGACGCCGTCGACAATTAAGTAGCGTTTAAAGTCTTTTTCAATGGCATCCTGATAAGCCTTTAAAGCTTGCTGACGTTGATCTGGGAAGATCGTGAATGGGGATAACGTTGTCAAGGTTTGATAGAGCAAGGCTACCGTCCAAGCGGACACCATTTGTTTGGTTAAGGTTTGGTTCGCAGGTTGGAGGGTATCATCCCAATCACCACCGCCATAGGCTGGTAAGGAGGTTCCTTGGATGGAAGACTTTTGTAAGGTTTCGATGATATCCCAGACGTGGTCATACAAAGGCTTTTTCTCTTGGGTGAATTTGCCTTGATGTTTATCCATGTAGGATAATTCGGTTTTTAAAATGGAAAGATCACCAGTCGCTTCTAAATAAGTCGCTAAAGCTTTTAAAGGCCAAACCAGAACATCGCCATGAGATTCATGGGCTTGGATATGGCGGTAATGATCAAACATAAACCATTGAGGAAAATCCTTGCTGTCAAAAAATTGCCGAGAAAAGACTTTGAGTAAAATCTCTTTATTAATATCGAAACGATGAGCGGTCAAAAATAATTCAAACGGTCCTTGAAGGACATCTCTTGTCCCCCAAGCTGCGCCATTGTATTGTTCTAACCCATGTGGAGAAGCATAGTGGACCAACGCATCATGAACGTACCAAGGAACCAAATAATTGAAGGCATCCATGTCTTCTTGTTTTGTTGGATGTTTCAACGTGAGTGGCACCAAGGCTTGGATGAGTTTTTCGTATTCATGTTCAAACGTCACATGGTCTGGTTTGGTGGGGAATAAGCCATTCAAGGTTGCTTCGGTGTAAAACGTAAATCGACTCGTAAATCCAAAGGCAAAGAAAACCATCCCACCGTCTTCTTTGGTATTGGGAATAAGGTCATGTGCAAATCTTAATTGGAAAGGTTGATCGGCACTGCATCGATAACGTAATCCCGGATAATGACCTGCAATCATCCCGTTACTTCTGCCATCAAGTTCAAGGATTCGCCCATCGAAGGTGTAGGTGATGGGTTGATTGTATTCATTGGTATCGAGTAAGTATTGTTGAGAGACCATCACCCGATACGATCGATTTTCTTTAGATGCAAAGGTGAGTTTTGATTACGGATCTTTTCCATTCACCGCAAGGGTGATGGTGATGATGTCTTGGGGAAGAACATAGGTCCACGTGAGTTTATCCAACCCCATGACAAGGTAAGAAGGCATTCCGAGAAACTGATAAACTCCTTGTTGCTCGAGATAGATACGAGTTCCAGATATCGTATGAGCATTCAGTGGATGACGTAAATCTCCTGTTAACTTATGAAAATTGGTATTGCCGTACACGGTATGTGAACCAAAAACACCAGACATGTATGCTGTGGTTGCAAACACATCTTCACTGGCATGCAACACATCACCACTGAGCAGAATATGACCATGTGGACGTTCCACCAAGAGTTCCTTTTGTTGACTGATGAGATGAGAACCATCGTCTAAAAATCCAGATAAGAAGACTTGATCCTTGGTTTCCACTTGTTTCAACGTGGGGAACATAGAAGAAAATTCTCCAGAGGTTAACGCCCTACCACTTAACGGGTTGAGTGGACTAATGGTGGATTTAATCGACGTTCCTTGAATCGATGTCCATTGGGTTAAAGGCAAGGTTGGAGATGGGAATGGTTGAGTGACAAACAAGTTTGCTTCCCGATGGGAATAACCATAAAACGTCATTGGTTTCATCTTCGGTTGAATGGAAAAGGGTTTGGTTTGTAAAGTTAAATAAGCAAATTCATATTGATAGTTTTTGGAAGCTAGACTGACATCCTTATAAGCTTGAGGAATGTGGGTCAATTTATAATTGAGTCCAAAGAATTGCATCGCGTCCGTGCAGTATGCTTGAATAGGTGTGTCAGTTCCGATTTGTAAGTAATGGGTATTGCCTTGATTTTGTCTTGATAATAAGGTGATTTTTTCTTGATGATGAAAGACTTGATGATCAATATACTGTGAGGTATACGCTTCATTGGATAAGATCCCAAAGGGATGAGCAATGCCAACATCTTGCCCATACATCACATCGTATTGACTCGAAGGTTTGCCACCACGTAGATGCAATTGATAAAACCAACCTTTATCATGAACGATTAAATGAACTTGATACTGAACATCAAAGACGTGACCTTCATAAATGGCACCAGTGTCAGTCATCATAAAGGTGCTTGGGCTATGAACTCCAATCAACTTACTGACTCGGTATCCCGTAGATATTTTTTCTCTTAAGTAAAGATTACTGATCATGCCATCAAAAGGATTGCCATGCAAAAGATTCACCTGATGGTCTTGATCCATGATTTTAAACAAGTCACCAGTTGCTAAAAAAGTAAATTGAATGTTCCCCTTTTGAACGATGGTTTGTGCCCACTGGTTTTGTAAAATGGCCATCGGTTAAATCTCCTTGGTGATCGTCAACGGATGATCACTTGAACCTGTGGAAAACGTAAGTTTGCCTTGCAAGGGTTGGCGTTGGTATTGCTCGTCGATATAGGTGAGGAATTGGGAATCCACAGCAACGGTGACGACTTGTTGTTCATGAGCATTCAAGAAGACCTTCGTCATACCGACCAATTGGTGATTGGCCAAGGCAACAGGGGCAAAAGGTTTTTCTAAGTAAATAGGAACCATCACAAAACCTGGTACCAAAGATTGATTCTTCACCGTCACCTCAACCATGATGTGATCTTGCGTGGAGCTATCCTTAAATCTTTCATAACTAAATTTGCTGTAACTTAACCCATGACCAAACGAAAACAAAGGTTGATTAGATGAATCAATGTAGTGCGAGGTGTAGGTAAAGGAAGTTCCCAAAAAAGGTCTGCCAGTATTGAGATGATTGTAAGAAATAGGCACTTGACCAAGGTGACGAGGAAAACTCATCGTTAATTTTGCGGAAGGATTGTTGACGCCAAACAGAGTATCGACTATGGTAGGGGCCGCTTCGGTTCCTAAAAAATAAGTGAATAAAACCGCATCGACTTGATCGATGACATCCGTCAGGATTAATGGACGGCCCGCTGTTAAGACAAGCACGATTGGTTTATGAAAGGCTTGAAGGGAATGGATAAATGCAACTGTATCTGCATGAAGTTGAGGGGCAACTTTGGAACGCGCTTCTCCTGATTCTTTTTCCTCTTCTCCTGTCATGACCACAAGGACATCGGCCTCACGAACTTTGGCAGTGATGGCAGTATCCCATTGATCCATCGCTTCAACGTTGCAATGAACCATGGGTTTTAATTGTTGATTCACAGAGACTGTGGTTTGCCGGTTGCCATGCCACGACCAAGGGCCTAACAACGCACCTGAATCTGACATTTTACCTAATAAAGCAAGGTTACTTCCTGGTTTAAGGGGTAATGTTTCTTTGTCATTCTTTAACAACACAATGGATTCATCGGCGAGTTGTTTTGCAATTTCACGTTGACCTTTGGATAAAGGAAAGGTTTTTTCTTTGGCAATGTTTGCACCTTTGAATGGATTGGCAAATAAGCCCAAATCTTTCTTTAGTTTTAACACCCTTAGTACTGCTTGATCTAAAATCTTGATATCAATCAAGCCATGTTTCACCAAGGTAGGGATGTGTTTGATGTAAGCCCCAGATGCCATTTCTATGTCGACGGTGGCGAGCATGGCTTTTCTTACCGCGTCTTGATCATTGATGCTGACGCGATGAACGACGGTTTCAATGATGGAATCGTAATCAGAAATCGTCACTCCTTTGAATCCCATTCGCTTGCGTAAAACTTTTTTTAACAAGGTTTGATGGATGGTGGCGGGAATGCCTTCAAAGACATTAAAGGAGGTCATCGCCATCCTTACCCCAGCATCAACCGCCCCTCGATAACCCGCATCATATTGTTGATAAAAATCATGAAGCGATAAACTTGCTTGAGCATAATCCCGACCTGCTAAGGCGGCACCATAGGCAGCAAAGTGTTTAACACACGCTGCTAAACTATCTTTTTTCCTTAAGCTTTTTCCTTGATAGCCCTTGGTCATCGCATGGGCGTAGTGATAGGCAAGATAAGGGTCTTCTCCTGTGGCTTCCATGACTCGACCCCAGCGTATGTCTTTGACCATGTCTGCCATCGGTGAAAAAGTAACATGGATGCCACTTAAAGTTGCTTCTTCTGCTGACGCTCGTGCCATCTTCAAGAAGTTATCCGTGGAAAAGGATCCTGCTAAAGCCAATGGAATTGGGAAAATGGTTTTATAACCATGAATAATATCTGCCATGAACACCAAAGGAATCTTATGCCGACTTTTTGCCAAGTATGCTTTTTGAACTTCCATCATTTCTTCAGGATTACCAATGCCCAACACAGACCCTGCGAGGAATATATCCGCTTCCTTTAATTGCAGACGTTGAACGGGTCCTGCGACTTCTTGTAATGCTTCTTTCTTAAAAAAATAAGGAGGGAGTTGAACCAACTGACCTGCTTTTTCTTCTAACGTCAGCGATGCTAATAGTTCTTTGATGTTCATGTGGACTCCTTCATCATGATTTCCCCAATCGGTTTGGTTAACCCTTTCACATCGGATTGATGTTGTAACGATTGGATTAAAAATAAAGCCGCACCTTTTCCCCAAGCATAATGGTTAATCGTGATCGTGGTCAGCGATGGTTTAATGTAGGGGTTATTTAAATAAGACCCGTCAAAACCTGCGACGGCAATCGTGGAAGGAATGGCAATATTTTTTTCAATCAAAGCTTTCATGACCCCTATGGCCATTTCATCATTGGCACAATAGACAAAATCAGGTAATGGTTTCATCGATGCAATGAGTTTACCTGCTTCATATCCTGATGGGGTGGTAAAGTCACCATGATAATAATGGGCGCTGGTAAGACCTGCTTCTTGTAAGGCTTGCTGATAGCCTTTATAACGTTCTTTATTATTAAATGCATCTTTAGGACCAGAGACATAAACAAAGCGTGAATACCCTTGGTTAATCATTTGTCGGATCAATTGATGAACCAATAAATCATTATCAATGACACTGGAATAAATATTTTTCCCTTTTAAGTACGTATCTAGAACGACCACAGGGGAAGTTTTTGCAAACTGAGTAATCACATCTCGATCAAAAGAAGAATCAAAAATAATGGCAGCGTCAACTTGTTTTTCTTTAAGCATGATGGATGAAGAATTCCCAGAACTGACCAAAATATTAAATCCATGTTGATGAACCACATGATTCACCCCTTCAAGAATTTCTGAAAAGACTGGACCAGAAAAGCCATACACAAACACACCAATATTGTTGGTGCGTTTCGTCTTTAAGTTTCTTGCACTGGCGTTGGGATGATAATTAATTGAGTTAGCAACATCAATCACCCGCTGACGCGTGTCAGGATGGACATGAGGAACATTGTTCAAGGCATAGCTTGCCGTTGACACAGAAACTCCTGCTTTTTTAGCGACGTCTTTAATCGTTGCCATCGTTTTTCTTTCTCAAGTATAACCCACCAAAAAAGGGTGGTAAAGTTATCTTTTCTTTCAAGGTTAGGCTTGGATGATTACTCAAGAGAACCTCCCATGCAAGGTGATCTTTTAAGGTGATGGTGACAGGATGATCGGTGAAGGAAGTCAGAATAAGGATGCTTTCTTGTTTCGTGGTTCTTTCATACGCATAAATGTAAGGGTGAATCTGACGATACGTTAGATCCCCATCGAGGAAGACTTGATGTTTTTTTCGTAAGGCCAAAAAAGTTTTTAAGAACGCTTGAATGCTATGCGTTGAATCAAGATCGTTTTTCACATTGATGCGATGGAATTGGGGATGAACCGGTAACCATGGCTTGCCAGATGAGAAACCTGCGTTGATTGAATCATCCCATTGCATCGGGGTTCTTGCATTGTCTCTGCCTTTGGCTTTCAGGGATGTCATGGTCTTTTGCTTCGATTGTTTGCCGAGTTGATCATGATAATAATTGATCGATTCAACGTCATGAAATTCTTGAATGGATTTAAAAGGGTAATTAATCATGCCAATTTCTTCCCCTTGATAAATGAACGGGGTGCCGCGTTGGCCATAAAATGCCAGGGTTAACATCGTTTGGCTGTGATAACGATGTTTTTCACTTCCATATCGACTGACGGGACGAGGTTGGTCATGATTACCCATAAACAAAGCATTCCAACCTTGCTTGCGATATACGTCATCCAAATACTGAAACGTCTTGGTTAAGTCTTTTAAATCTAATGTTTTCAGAGCCCATTTGCCTTGATGGGGGATTTCATCTAACCATAAATGGGAGAATTGAAACGCCATAGAAAAAGTACCATTCGGATAGCCAGTGACGGCAGCTGCTTGTTCTGCACTCGACCCAGACAATTCGCCAACGGTGAATAACGCAGCATCTTTAAAAACATGGTGTTTGAGTTCTTTTAAGTAGGTGTGGTAATAAGGCCCATGGCCAATCTGCTTTTGATCAACGTCTTTACCTATCAGGTCAATGACATCCAAACGGAATCCATCAAACCCAAACTGAATCCAGTCATTAAGAATTCGATAAAGTTCTTGTCTTAATGGCTCATGTTGCCAATTTAAATCAGGTTGTTCTTTCGCAAAGAAATGAAAATAGTACTCATCTCTATTGGGAACTTTGGTCCACGCAGGACCAGAGAAGACCGATTGAATATCATTGATCTTTGGTCTAAAAATATAATAATCACGGTATTTACTTTTAGGATTTTTTAAAGCCTCTAAAAACCATGGATGTTGATCGGATGTATGGTTAAGGACGATATCAGAAATAATTTTCATCCCTCGTTGATGCACCCCATCAATGAGTTGTTTTAAATCTTGTTTCGTGCCAAACCATGGATGGACTTCCTTATAATCACTGACATCATAACCGTTGTCTTTCATCGGGGATTGGAACACAGGAGATAACCAAATCACATCGATGCCGAGATTCTTAATATGGTCTAAACGTGAAATGATGCCTTGGATATCGCCAATGCCGTCGCCATTGCTATCCTGATAACTCAAGGGATAGATTTGGTAAACGCTCGCGTGTTGCCACCAGGCTACTTTGTTTTTTTCCATTGTAAAACTTGCATCCCTTTTTGAATGAGAGGATGTGCCATATAAGCATTCATGACATCTTGATGTAAATAAGCGTTCGCCATTAAAAGTTCTAAGCCTTTATCAATCCCTAACCATCGTGAGGATAACCACACGGGGGGTTGATCATTAAACGCATTGATAAAGCCATAACGATCGTCCCATAATCGTGAATCTTTTCTCATGGTTTCAATCGCCGGTATGGCTAATTCTGGGGCGTGATATAGCGATCCAATCATCGCATTGGTGGCGACACTGCCATCATGGTCAAGGCGGTTCATGCTGTTGGGTAATGCACTTGAGACTTGATATCCGTTGCGACCATAGGATGCGGTAAAGCCAAAATAGTTTTTTCCAAAGGTAGGAAATTCGTTGATCTTGTCGCGACTTAAATAATAATGGCCATAGATCGCTTGGCGAGTATTGTTAAACCAATTGATGCCTTGACGATCGACCCATAATTTTAAATCCAACCAGCATTGGGGATATTGATAGACAAATAATGTATTCCCAGGAGTGTAGTAGTAAGAGGCTTGTTGATACGTGACGAGTTTGCGTTCGAAGTCTTCATATAAACGAATCGCTAACGAGGTATCTTTGGCAACGGCTGCATACATGACATACATCATGATTTGTTCTGCAAGCATGCTCCAATGGTGAATGTACCCAGGCTTTCCGTTGACATAATCCCCATCTGCGTCTGGATTATACGCCATGTAAAAATGAGTTTTACCTGCTCGTTGATGAATGAGGATATCCCAATTCACTCGATCTAGAATTAGTTTTGATAAAAGAGTAATGTCAGGATCCTGAAAGTATTGATCAACGGTTAAAATACCATTAAATGCTAAGGCACTATCAATGGTTGAGTACTCAGATTTTTTATGACGTTCACCGGTTTTTATATTTAAAAAATGCGCAAAAAAACCTTGGTAATGAGGAACATGATTTAAAAGTGTATTGAGGGTTGTTTTTGCTTGGGAGATGGCTTTGGCCCGATTTAGATATCCACGGGCAACACCAATCACCAAACTGGATAAGAAATATCCTGTACTCGCGATCGAGCTTAACTCTAGATTGCCGGTATGATCCAAAGTTAAACCGTCAGCAGAATCTCCTTTAAAATGAGTAAAGTCTTGAAAGAATGTCACGCCTGTTTGTTCAATGGATTGAATCATGGGGTTGATGGGTTTCACAGGTCTGAGATTCCTTCACTTTCCTAAAAAAGGGGATATGGTTGATTGATCCATATCCCCTTCACTAGATTATAAACGAAAGCCTAGTTAACTTTGGTTAACGTAAAGTCAAATAAGTAAACGGTGGTGACAACGTTGTTAGCAGAACTTAACGTTGTATTGGCAATATTTGGCCACCAGTCTTTGAAATCAGCATAGTTCTTATAGGAACCCATGAAGAATGCTAAGAAATAACTTGCATTCGTTGCATTTTGTTCAAAGGTAATGTCATAGGTGAAAGATTGAGCCATGTTCATTAATTGCGGCACGGCACCAAATCGAGGTTGACCAACTCCGCCGTCACCTTCGGCAACAAGCATCACTGGTCGAGCTTCATCGGCACTTGCTTTGAAACTGAGTTTATAGTTTCCAGCAGAGAAGGGAATGTTGTACTTGATTTGATTTTCCCAAGGCATGCCATCATTACCAATACGCCAGACATCAATCGCCATGGTCGGAATCATGGTGGCTACTGGAGACATCGCATTTTCATAACGGAAAATGACATCGTCTAAGAAGACTGTGTCCGTTCTGCGAGCGTAGGAAACTAACGCTTCCGGTAAGAATGAATCTGGACCAAAGAAGAATTGTAATTGTGATCCATATGAGTGGGCTGTGGCTGTAAAGTCGATTTCATAAGTTGCCCAAGTATTCGTTAAGAGCACTGGAACTTCATTAATCGCACGCCCTTCTGCAACAATCCCACCACCTGCTAAGGCTACACGGATCGTTCTTGCATTGGCAGCTTTCGCTCTAAATTCTAAGGTAAAGTTACCTTTAGGCATACGAACATTACGAGATTGTAATTGAGCATGCCAGAATTGCGTATCGCTGCTAATCATCCCTGTGACAAACTTCATGGATGAATCACCAGCTTCGTCGGCTTGGCTAAAGGTTCCGCGAATACCGTCAATTTCTGGATCGCCTACAAAGGTTGCCCAGTTAAAAGAATCGGTGAAATCTTCAGCGTCTTCAAAGGTGCCATTGCCTACATTACCTAACAAAGATTCTGGTAATAAATGTGGTCTAACACCGGCAGAGATGGATTGACCACCATTATTGTCTTCACTCCATTTTGACCAACCTGCTGGCATCCCAGAGGCATTGAATTGGTTGAATTGAGTGTTGTTGATGAGTTGATTTGGATCGGTGACAATGATTTGACGTTGGTGAGTACCAACTAAACCTTCAGAGTCTTTCACCGTGTATAAGAAGGTGTAAAATCCAGCAGCAGGAGTTGTTGTATTTAATTTAGTTCCTGGAGTAATATCTAACGCTGTCACATCGGTTATTGATAAATTCTTATCATAATCATCACGGACAACTAACCCAGATTTTACAAGCAGTAAGTCACCAGGTTTGGCGAGTAAGTCACCACCGCTGATGGATGGCGCTTGGTTAGGAAGTGGTTCACCTAATTCAATCTTGACATCATCAAGGTGAACTTCGGCAAAGCTTCTTGCGAAACCAACCAAGTCAGCTGGTAAGAAAGAGTCTGGGCCAATTCCGAATTGTAATTCAGAGTTCACACCATCAGATGATGGTGAGAAGTTAATGGTCTTGGTTTCCCATGTGGTTCCGATTGCAACTGGAACTTCATTAATCGCACGAGCAGATAAACCACCATCTTTGATGGTCACGCGCATCGTACGCGCAGCAGCGGCTCTAACTTTAAAGCTAAGAACATAGGATGCTCCTGCATAAACATACACACCATTTTGTCTTAATTGAGCGTGCCACCATTGGGTTGGTTCCCCAATTGAGGTTGTGGTTAATGCACCATATTGGTTGCTACCTTCAGTTTTATAGCTAGCTGCAGCAACAATGGCATCGACTTCGCCACCGATGAAAGCATTCCATCCAGCGGATTGGAAAGCATAATCATCAGATTCATCTTCAAAATCACCATTGATAATGCCCCATTTTTCATTGGGATCAACCGTGTTGGAAGATGAGGTTGCTGAGGAAGGCGTCGAGGAAGGCGTCGTTGAGGTTGGTTGCGAGGATGGAAGTGAGGATGCTTCTCCACATGCAACCAGGAATAACGCGGCTAATGCGGACATTGTCAAGGCTTGTTTTTTATTCATGATTTCTCCTTTTCTTATGAATAATGGTAATTAGGCTCATGAAATCCTTCTCCTCAAAAGGCTTCATGATTTTGTTTCATCGAAGACCGACAAACCATTGTATCTATCGAAGGAATATGGAGTGTTTGTCTTCATTGAAACGTTTCGATAAATTAATTATAAGTGAAAGCGGTTACATAATCAAGGGGTTATTGAATAGAAGTAAACCCAAGAACAGACAATCCAGTTTGCACGTAGTCATTCGCCATAAACATATCCCAAATCAATTCACTTCGATAATTTTCAATCATGAGTAAGGTGATACCTTTATCGATACCTAAAACATCTGGATCATACCAAGGGGTTCTACTGGCGATCGTTTGGTTATAGCTTGCTTCATACGGTCCTAGATTGTAGGCGTCAGCAAAACCATAGGTGGTTTGTAATTGTGGGATCGATGCGTAATTGAGTGTTGCCATTAAACTTTCATATTCCATGTAGTTAACCGAAGCAACCGCAGCATAAGGAACAATGGTTCCGTTATGAGCATTATTTTTAGCAGGTTGTGCGCCATAGGCTCGATATTCATTGGGTCCATCCCCCGCGGATAATCCCCATGAGGTTTCATGATACGTTCGGTAACGATGAGAAAAATCTTGGGTGTATAAATAATTGGCACGCGTCGCTCTTCTTGCATTTTCAAACCAATTGATGTTAGCTTCATCGACGATATGTCTAAAATCAATAAAGGCATGGGAAAACTGGTGTTGGAATAATGAACCATCATAACTATAAATAAAAGGTTGAACGACTTCTTTGGTTTTGATCGATGTGTAACCGCGGAAATAATTATTTTGATTTAGCGATAGATTCAATACTGTTTTGTATAAGCGATCTCCATAAGTAAAATTCGGATGACCTGCCGATAAGACATATAGCAGCTTTTGTTCGGCAAAATGATCCCACGCTCCGGAATGGCCAACGCCTGGTTTATAACTCATATAAAACATGGTTCTAGAGTTATTCACGTACCAATCCCAATTCACACCTAAATAGATTTCTTCGACTAATAAAGCAATTTGGCCACCAAAAAATTCAGCAGCGACAATCGCACCCGCTAACATGAGACCAGTATCAATAATAGATATTTCACTATTCCATTCTCTAGCGCCTGTGGTCATGTTGACAAAGTGATAATAAAAACCTTCAATACGAGTCATGTTCTTTAGCATATTTAACGTCCCTAAAACTCTTGCCTCACCTTGTTCACGTGTAATATAGCCACGTTGAACCCCGCTTGGAATCGATGCTAAAGCAAACCCAACTGAAGCAATCGAAGAGATCACTGGATTTCCTGGCCACCGGTCGCGACTTAACCCAAATCCTTGAGAGGAGGTTGAGGTTGTTTCCCAAAAGAAATTAAATGAATTTTGTTGTTCTGTGTATAACGCCTCTTTGGCAGGTAATAGCGCAAGTTCACTACTTGTGAGTGACGATGGTTCACTACTGGAAACTAATGGGGTGCAGCTGACCACCAACATCACCAACATGAAACTCGGATACATTGCTTTCATCTTATTCTCCTGTGATCCCACTACGGTCGATGCCTTCAATGAATAATCGTTGTAAGATAAAGTATGCCACAACCAAGGGAGCGATGATGAGTAAGGTTGCTGCCATGCGAATTGCTTCATTCGCGTAATCGTTACCACCACCCAAGATCGCGTTATAAGCACTGACGAAATTATATAAGCGAATCAATAAGGTTTCTCCACCATTACCAAGGAATAAACGCATGATGTAGGTCTCATTCCAATACCACACAAAGCTAAATAAGAATGCGGTGAGATACGATGGTAAGGATAATGGAATCGCCACCTTCGTATAGATCATCCATCGTGTTGCCCCATCAATTTGTGCAGCTTCATCTAATGCTTTTGGAATCATTAAATAGAATTGATAAAAAATTAACACGAAAATTGCACTGGCAATCCCTTGACCAAAGGTCGCTGGGATGATGATGGAAAACACGGTTTCTAAAATCCCTAAATTGAAAAATAAGACGTAACGAGGAATCATCGTCACTTGGGGAGGAATCATGTACGTTGCCAAGAGTAAAGCAAACCAAACTTTTTTTAATGGGAATTGAAAGCGAGCAAACCCATAACCAATCAAGGAAGCAACCCCAGTTTGTAAGACAGCCGGAATGAGCGTCACGGTTAATGTTTGTAGTAATAAAGGCCCATATTCTAAAACTTGAAAGGCATTGACATAATTATCAAGATAAAGACTTGAGGGCAACACATTGATGGTGGGATCAAGTAAA
>CAMCVC010000028.1:0-13809 GCA_945879785.1 Staphylococcus epidermidis
TATAACCTTCTTGAAGTTTTAAAGTACCAGATTTGACAATCCCAATCCCAATCCGACCCACGAAATCATTGTAATCGATTAAACTAGGTTGAAATTGTAAGGGTCCTTCGACGGTCACACGAGGAGAAGGAATTTCTGCAATGATCAAATCAAACACGGGAGCAAAACCTTTTTTCTGGGTGCTAAGATCGACATCCATGCTGCAGGTTCCTAATAAACCCGAAGCATAAACGACTTTAAAATCTAAGAACGCTTCTGGGGCGTTTAATTCAATAAACAAGGCAAGGACTTCATTGACCACTTTCGTTAAATTTGCATTAGGACGATCAACTTTGTTGATGACCACAATCGGTTTCACTTTTGCTTCTAAGGCTTTTTTAAGGACAAAGCGGGTTTGCGGCATCGGGCCTTCAAGGGCATCAATCAGCAATAAGCAACCATCGACCATGTTCATGATCCGTTCGACTTCACCACCAAAATCAGCGTGTCCTGGGGTGTCGAGGATGTTAATTTTATAATCTAAATATTGTAAACCAGTCGCCTTGGCAAGAATCGTAATTCCGCGTTCTTTTTCAATCGCGTTGTTATCCATCATCCGTTCACTGGTGGCTTGATTGTCTCTGAACATATGGGCAGAACGGAAAAGTTGATCGACCATCGTGGTCTTTCCGTGGTCAACGTGAGCAATAATGGCAATGTTTCTTACTTTCATTGTGTATTTTCCAAACGAGATAAGCATATGCTAAATTCGCGTCAATTGCTACGAAAAGATGCGATTCCACTTTCATCAAGTAAATCACTAACGTGTGAACGTAAAAAAGAGTATAAAATGGAATCAGGAGTAAACCCATGTACCAATCCAAACTCAAATCAGCGTTAATTGATCAATTATTTCAAACGGTGTTAAAACTCAATGATCTAGAATCTTGTTATCGGTTCTTTGAAGATGTTTGTACGGTCAATGAATTACAAGATTTAGCCACCCGTTTTGAAGTGGCAAGGCTATTGAAAGAAAAAAATTCATACGTTGAAATTGTCAAACTCACCAAAGCTTCGAGCGCTACCATTTCTCGAGTTAATCGAGCTTTATTGTATGGTGCAGATGGATATCAACTCGCATTAAAGAAAATGAAATAATTACTTTAGGTGTTTATTGCTTTACTTTGCTAAAGCATTAAAGTATATTGGTGTACATCGGAGGTACACTTATATGAATAAGGTACAAATTACAGTTGTCGGTATGTTAGGAGCTGTGTCGTTAGCAAGTTGCGGAACCACCACCATTCCTTCTACCTGGGATGAGATTGTTGATCGTGGCTATGTCATCGTGGGTTTAGATGACACCTTTGCCCCTATGGGATTTCGTAATCAAGCGAATGAACTTGTTGGCTTTGATGTCGACCTTGCCAAGCTTGTCTTTGGTGAACTTGATATTGAAGTTCGTTTCCAACCCATTGATTGGGCAGCGAAAGTGTTGGAACTTGATGCAGGGAACATCGACATGATTTGGAATGGCTTAACCATCACTGAACCAAGACGTTTAGAAATGCTCTTCTCGGATGCATACATTGCCAATCGGCAAATCGTGATGACCAAGGCTAGTGCCACCATCAACACCATCGCGGAACTAGGTGATAAAAAAGTTGCGGCTCAATCTGGCAGTGCTTCTGAAGATGTGGTGAAAGCAAATCCAATCTTTGAAGATTTAGCAGAATTAGTCACCACAGACACTTTCAATTCAGCTTTATTAGAATTGGACACTGGAGGCGTTGATGCCGTGGTTGTGGATGAAATTTATGGCCGCTATGTGATCGCGCAAAACCCAGGCAAATATCGTGTCATGAGCGAAGACTTTGGCGATGAAACCTTCGGGATTGGTTTCCGTTTAGGCAACACCACCATTCGTGATACCGTCAACGACACCTTGTTTGATTTGATCGAAGCAGGAGACGCCTTAACCATTTCTCAAACTTGGTTCTCTGAAGATGTCTTCTTAACACGTGGATCTTAATTATTGGTTAGAAACCACACGCTATCTCTTGGATGGCGCGTGGTACAGTCTTCAACTGTTTGCCATCACCTTAATCATCGCAACCCCTTTAAGCTTCGTGCTTGCAGGGGTTTATCGTTTTATGAAGATAGCCCGTCCAGTGATGAACGTGTATACATGGTTATTTCGCGGCACCCCGTTGATGCTCCAACTGTTCTTCTTTTTGTTTGGTTTGCCAGCCTTAGGGATTGCTGTGGATCGATACTGGGTGGCAGTGATTGGGTTTGCGATTAACTACACCGCTTACTTTGTGGAAATCATTCGCGCCGGGTTAGAAGCATTGCCCATCGACCAAGAAGAGAGTGCTTTTATCATGGGAGCTTCAGTACCCTACACGTTTCGAAAGATTCTCATGCCACAAGCGTTAAGGTCGCAATTACCTGTCTTTGCTAATGAATGGATTACCTTAATCAAAGATACGGCACTCGTCACGGTGATTGCCATTCCTGATTTATTAAGAAAGGTTCGTGAAGTCGTCTCTCGTGATTTCACCATTTCTCCGTTCTTTATTGCCGCGATCTTTTATCTCCTGTTTAGTTACCTCATTATTCTTGGTTTAAAACAACTAGAGAAAAGATTAGACCAATCGTGATGATTTCATCTTGATTAATGAACTAAAATTACTTAAGATAAGACCATGAAACAAAAATTAACCACCTATGCAGGATTGGGCTTCTTTGGATTACTATTTGGATTTTTAATTTGGGGATTGATTAATTTATTATCAAACTTCTCTGTTCAAAATAATGGCATTCTCACGTTCTTATCTGTCATTATTCCTCACGGTATCGCCTTGGCCTACATCGGGTTTCATTTGGTGGTCTTTATCTTAAAGGTGAAAACCTTGGCAACACCTTCCAAACCCAGCGAACCTCCTGTGACAAAGTAGAGTCATCATGTCAACGATCATAACGTTCCTTTTTCAAGGGACGTTTTTTCTTTCCCAGCATCACAAAGAATAATTCTTTGATTTGCTCTATAATACCGGAGAGGAAAGTTCATTGATTTTTTTAAAACACTTCCGGCATTACTACATCAAATATGGTTGGTCATTCTTTTTTGGCCTTGTCATTCTCATCAGTGTGGATTGGTTTCAACTCGATATCCCCCGCATCATTCGAACCATCATTGATGGGGTCGAGTCAGGTCAAATTCTTGTCATTGAAGACGCCTTTGCCCCTTTACTTCATATCATCATCATCGTCCTCGGGATGACCGTGGGTCGTTTTTTATGGCGGCATTTCTTTTATGGCACGTCCCATAAAATTGCCGCAGATGTTCGGCAAGCGATGTTTCACCAGCTCACGGATTTAGATCAACCCTTTTACGCGAATCAAAAAGTAGGTGGCTTGATGGCATACTTCACCAATGACTTAAACGTCATTCGCGAAGTCTATGGTTCTGGCATTCTCTTTCTCGTGGATGGTGTCGTGCTAGGCAGCTTTGTTCTGTTTCGAATGCTTAACCTTCAATTTTGGATGACCTTATTTGCCTTTGTTCCCATCGCCTTGATGGGCATCCTCGTCTTCTTCATTGAAAAGAAAATCGAAGCGAAAGCAAAATTACGAACGGAGTCATTTGAAGCATTATCCGATTACACCCAAGAATCTTTTTCCGGAACGACGGTGATCAAAGCCTACGTTCGAGAAATCGCTCAATCGTTAGGTTTTCGAAAAAAATCTAATGATGTTTATGAAAAATCCATGGATAACATTAAATACAACACGGTGGTCAATGTCTTGATTGACACGATGATTACCTTGGTGATTCTTGCCATCCTTGCCTATGGGTCATTATTGATTGCCTTAGGCGATTTAAGTAGTGGTCAATTAACCGAGTACATTGGTTACTTCTTCACGTTATTGTGGCCAGTCTTTGCAATCGCAACTTTCCTTAATATTAATGCCCAAGCGCAAGCGTCGGCAAAACGAGTCAATGAGTTATTATCAAAAAAGCCTTTGATTCAAACCCCGACATCGCCTATTCAAAAGGTATTAAAAGGCAACATTGAATTACGAAACCTTCGTTTCCAATATCCCGATGGTAAACAACCGGTTCTCGATGGGGTAAGTTTTACCATTCAACAAGGTGAGATGGTTGGCATCCTTGGTCGCACAGGCAGTGGCAAATCAAGCTTGGTTGAATTACTCCTACACTTATATGATGTTGAACCTGGCATGCTCTTGTTTGATCAGGTGGATGCACGTTCATTATCCATGGATAGTTTACGACAAGCGATTGGATATGTTCCCCAAGATAACTTCTTATTTTCCGACAGCATCACCAACAACATTGGGTTTGGTTTAGACAAACCAACGCAAGATGAGATAGAGACAGTCGCAAAATTAGCGGACATTCATGACAACGTCATCGGTTTCAAAGAAGGTTATCAAACGATTTTAGGAGAACGTGGTGTCACCGTGTCTGGTGGACAAAAACAACGCTTATCCATCGCCAGAGCCCTTGCCAAACAACCAGCGATTTTAATCCTGGATGACTCCGTCTCCGCGGTCGATACCAAAACCGAAGAATCGATCATTACCAATTTAAAAAGAATTCGCAAAGGTCAAACCACGATCATGGTCGCTCACCGTATTTCCACGGTGAAAAAACTAGATAAGATTGTTCTTCTTGATCAAGGCAAACTCGTAGGGATTGGCAGTCATGAAGAATTGTTGGCAACCAATGCCCTTTATCAAGAGATGGTTCGCTTACAAACCTTAGAAACCCTGGTGGGGGAAACCAAGCATGCGTGATTTTGCAGAACACCACGAAGCCCATCAAGATCGCAAAGTCTTTGCAAGGTTTTTCACGTATTTAAAACCTCACTTACGAACGTTTATTCTTGCCTTTGTCTTGATGATTTTAGGAACCTTTACAGGCATCATTCTTCCGTTGGCATCAGGCTTGGCCATTGACCAAATGCAAAATCCGTTACTGACCCTGAATGACAAACTTTGGATTCTTGGCATTGGCACCGGTGTCTTATTGTTGGTCTCTGCTTTCTCAACGTATGTGTCTTATTTACAAAACATCATGTTACAAGCGGTCGGTCAAAAGATTACCCACGACATTCGTATGCAAGTCTTTGATCACATCAACACGTTATCGATTGGACAAATCAATAGTCTACCGGTGGGTAAATTAGTCACCCGAGCGACCAATGACCCTGGTAACATTTCCGATATGTTTACCAACACCTTGGTCAACGTCATTCGTAGTGGCCTCACGTTGGTGGTCATTGCCGTGATTTTGATTTCCATCCAACCCTTGATGGCACTGATCACGTTTGCGGTGATTCCCCTCATCTTGCTTGCGAGTGACATCTACCAAAAAGCTTCTCGCGGCGCTTATCGAGCGGTTCGAAATCAAATTTCAGAAATGAATGCTTATTTATCCGAACACTTGTCAGGGATGAAAATCATTCATGTTTTTAACCAACAAAAGAAAGTCAAAGGTAGCTTTGATCGCATCAATCGTCAATTGAAAAAAGACTCGATCAAAGAAATGTATACGTTTGCCATCTATCGACCTATCCTCTATTTCTTATCGATGATCGCCACCATCTTGGCAATTTTCTTTGGGGTGATCAATGTCCTTGAAGGGGTTATTACTGTTGGCTTGTTTGTCTCCTTTTATGTTTACATCGGCCAATTCTTTGAACCAATTCAACAAATCTCCGAACAATTGAATACGTTACAAAGTAGTTTTGCCAGTGCGGAAAAAATCTTTGACGTCTTGGATACCAAACCCTTGGTTGAGGATCAACCTAACGCGATTGAATTAACGTCATTTAAAGGTAAAGTTGAATTTAGAAACGTCTGGTTTAGTTATTTACCGGATGAATGGGTCCTAAAGAACGTTAGTTTTACGATTCAACCGAATGAAACGGTTGCGTTGGTTGGTGCGACCGGAAGTGGGAAGACCACCATCCTTCAATTGATTGTCCGCAATTACGATATTCAAAAGGGCGACATCCTCATTGATGATATTCCTATTCGTCAGATCACCCGTGCATCCTTAAGAAAACATGTCGGACAAATGCTCCAAGATGTGTTCTTATTTTCAGGAACGATCAAAGATAACATCACCCTCCAAAACGAGGCGATTACCGATCCACAAATTCAACAGGCCATCGATTATGTTGGATTAGATTTTGTCATCAAGAAACGTCAAGAGGGATTAGCTTACCAAGTCAAAGAACGTGGCAAGAACTTTTCTAGTGGCGAACGGCAATTGATTTCTTTTGCGAGAGCCTTGGTTTACCGTCCTTCTTTAATGATGTTGGATGAAGCCACGGCCAACATCGATAGTGAATCGGAAACCATCATTCAACAATCGTTAGAAAAAATGATGTCCATCTCCACGATGATTATTGTTGCCCACCGCTTATCCACGATTCAACATAGTGATCGAATTATTGTCATGCAAAAAGGTGAAATCAAAGAAACAGGAACCCATCAAGCTTTATTAAAAACTAAAGGTCTTTACTATAATTTATATTTACTTCAATACGATTCGAAAGAAACAATCAATCGATAATCACAGTTCCAGATAATCCTTTCATTGCCTTCTCTGCATCTTTTAAAGAGGCAATGATTGCTTGCCGGTTCTTATGGTTTTTAACAAATAGCATCGCTGCCTCTACTTTGGGTAACATGCTGCCTGGAGCAAATTGACCTTCTTGAATGAATCGCGCAGCTTCCTTTAAATTCATGGTTTCAATAGGTCTTGCATTCGGTTTGCCATAATTCACCATGACACGAGACACTGCCGTTAATAAGATCAATCGATCAGCCTGAATCAAATCTGCCAATTTACTCGAAGCAAAATCTTTGTCGATGACAGCATCAATTCCTTTGAGATCATGGCCTTGTTTGACCACAGGAATCCCGCCCCCACCGGCAGCGATGACCAAATACCCAGATTGAATCAGTGCGAGGATTGCATCTTTTTCGATGATGTTTTGTGGTTTTGGCGAAGGCACTACTTGCCGATAACCGCGACCAGAATCTTCAACCATCGTCATTCCTTGTTGACGCATGAGGTCAGCTTCAATCAATGTATAAAAGTCTCCAATGGGTTTGGTAGGATGTTGCATCGCCGGATCGTTAGGATCGACTTCAACTTGGGTAATCACGGTAATTGGTTGAATGGGTAAACCCATGTTATTCGCCGTGACGCGAAAAGCTTGTTGTAAGGAATAACCAACATAACCTTGGCTCATCGCCCCGGCGTGATTTAAATTCAAAAAAGGAATTTTAGGATTGTGTTTATGAGCAATGTCTAGACTCGTTTTAATCAATCCAACTTGAGGACCATTGCCATGAACGACGACCACCTGATGTCCTGACTTAATTAATTCAAGGATTGGACTTGCGACTTCAAAAGCTAATTTGAGTTGTTCCTCTGGGGTCGTTCCTAGGGCGTTCCCACCAATTGCAAAAACAATTTTCATTGATTAAAGTCCTTTCACAAAGGCGGCAAGAGCTTGGGTGAAACATGCCATGGGTGGCTCAACTAAACCCGCTCCTACTTGGCCAACGCCTGGTTCTTTGTGGGCAATCCCAGTGTTAATGATGGGAAGAATATTGGTTGAAATGACTTTCTGAATATCAATCCCTAAGGCACTTGGGGAAAAATCCAAGTTAGGGATTTGCATCAATTGGTGCTGGCCAACGGTAATAAAGTGCATCGTTTTAGAATAGCGAATGGCGTCTGCAACGGTGCCGCCAACAAACTGGACAATGGCAGGGGCTGCACCCATGGCAAAACCACCGATTCCATAGGTTTCTGTGATTGCAGAATCACCGATGTCAGGCGCAGCATCTTGTTCAGAATATCCAGTAAAATAAAGCCCTTTGACATAATTGGCAGGGGCTGTAAACCACTGATTAGAACTCGCTATTTTAATCCCAAAATCAACACCATTTCTTGCCATGATCGTGACAAAGGTGCTATGTGGAATGCCTTGGGCAGTGTCTAATGCGACCTTGGCTGCAGGCATGGAAAGATTGAGAAAATAATGATCGTTATTCTTAATAAAATCAAAGACCATGACTTTTTTATCCATCTCTACTTTGGTTAAGAAGATGGCGCGGACAATTTCCTTTAAGAATAAAGCAGTTGCCGCTTTATTTCGGTTATGGGTTTCATCTCCCATTTGTAATGCTTGAGCAATCAATTGTTTAATATCGATCGGTCCTGTAATCTTCAGTGCTTCATTAAGAACCGGAGCAAAGGTGTCTCGAATCCATTTTAGTTTATTGATCACTTCCGGACCATTGGCCCCATATCTTAAAACTTTTCCTAAGCCTTCATTGATCGAACAGTAAGCAGTATTTTTATGAATTGGATTTTCAACAACATGAACTGGCATGCTTGGAGAAATGATTCCTGCCATTGGCCCAACCGCATGATGTTCATGGGCGGGCGCAAAGGTGATGAGCCCTTGTTTTATCACTGCTTCTGCTTCACTTAAGTTTTTTGCTAACCCTTCGAAGACAATCGCCCCAAGGATTGCACCCTTCATCGGACCTGCCATCTTTTCGTAAGGAATTGGCGGTCCTGCATGTAAAAAGGTTCTATCCGTCATTCCCGGAATCACTTGGATGGCAGGCATCACGGCAATCAATTTTGCTTGCGCGGCTAATACTCTTGTTAACGCTTCTTGATTGGCTTTGTGAATGACTTCTTCTTTTTCTGAACATCTGAGTAACCAAGAAACCAATTCTTCGTTGCCTTGACCCGGGGGTTGATATTGGACGTTGACATGCTCTACGTGTTGAGCACTTAAATCCTTTAGAAAAATACTTGAACCAATATTGACCACTTTCGGTGTTTGTTTAGATTGAATTAATTTATTCACGGTGATAACCTCCTTGAATCATCGCAACAGCATAGCGAATTGCTTGCGCATGACTTGAAGCCAAACGAACCCCGATGGCCTTCAGTTTTTGTTCTTGATCTTTGAGGCGTTGGCTATCCCCTTCTGTACCACAAACATAGGCAATGATTGGCACGTCTTGTCGTTGCTTTTTAAAACTCTGTAATGCTTCTAAATGCGTTCCGGTTGGATCTTCATGAGAACCATATCCTAGTTCAAAGTCTAATAACAAGACCCCGACTTGAGGATCATTAGCTTCTTGTAAAATTCTTTCCAATCGAATCGTTGGTTCAATCATCGGGTGAGGACGGCCATTGGTAAAAACATCATCCCCTAAATCAACAAAACAGTGGCCTTTGGAATGGAAAACATCATCAAGATGTTCTTCCGGTTTTTTCGACACGTTTGAATAAAGACCCTTTAAATTTTTTCTAGCAATGCTGATCGCTTCTGAACATAAGGTCCCACCACAATAAAGACCGCGAATAAATTGATTTTCTTTTTTGACTGCACTAGCATCTAATTTTTGTTGATCGGTTAATTGTTCAAATATCGGCGGATTTAACTTCATCGCTTTTAAAGATAAATAAGCAGCTTCTGCAAGGGTAGATGCATGGTGATAGGGACTATTTTCAGGTTTTTTTCCATCGATAAAACCAATCACAACAGGTTTTGAAACCGTTTTTAATTTTTGTAATATTTTTTCATACACAGTTGATGAAGGTGGTTTTGATATTAAGGTAATCACTTTCGTATCCGGATCATCGTTTAAAATATCAATCCCTTGTAACATCATCAATCCGCCAACTTTTTCAGATAAATCGCGCCCGCCAGTACCAATCGCTTGGGAAATCCCTCCACCGAATCGATCAATCAAGACAGTCACTTCTTGTAGACCGGTTCCTGAGGCTGCAACAATCCCAATTGGACCTTGACGAATTTGATTAGCAAACGAAAGACCAACCCCGTTGATGATGGCGGTTCCACAATCTGGACCCATCAAGAGCAAATTCTTTTCAATGGCTTTTTTCTTTAAGACAATTTCATCTTCAACACTGACGTTATCGGAAAATAACATCACATTCAATCCTGCATTGAGGGCTTGATGTGCTTCCAATGCTGCATACGCTCCAGGAACAGAAATCATGGCGACATCGGCATGAATTGCCTTTGCAGCTGCTTGCGTTGAAGGATAAGACATCATTTGATTTGTGGCTGTTTTGGTTTGTTGCGTCCCGGATTTTAAGGCCTTGACTAGGGATTCAATCATCTCGGGCTTATCTTGATTGGTTTTAATCCCAATTAAACAATCGTTTGGCGAAATTTTACCTAACCGGTCATCTTTAAAACCAATGTCTTTGATGAGTTGCACATTCATCGGCGTTCCCATTAAAAGAAAAATTTCATCACCGGAATATTGTTTTTTTAATGAAGCCGTTAACGACATTAATGTCACTGAATCGTAGTATTCATTAACGAGAATACGCAAATACATGTTCATAAGTTTCCTCCTTTAAGGACGCAATCGTGAATTGATAGAAACTAAGAAGTATCATGGCCCCGGATTTTCCACCTAATTTGAGAATATTTTCATCAATCCCCAACTTAGGATGATGGATAAGTTGCTTAAACCAATCAATAAAGACTTCACTGTAAAAACCATGGTAAACATCATTCAACATTTCCTGAGATACCGACGTGGTTTGAAAAAAATGTTCGGTAGCAAGTTGATGAATCAACGTTGGCGATCTTCCTAAGAATCGTTGACTTAAGATATATCCACAGAGTGCATCATCACCAATTGGGGTTGAACCTGATCCGAGACCAAGAACCCTAGCAATATTGGCAAAAGAGGGTTTGAAAAAAAATTGCTGAATCTTTTGTTTCGTTAGCGCATGTTCATCGATCAACACATCGTTGAATTGAATCTTTTGAAAACAAGCTTGTAAATAAGACAAAATATTGCTGCGAAGCAATTCTACTTTTTCAACGATAGGCATTGTCCACAGGTATCCGTCTTGTAACTGAATAAAGTAAGTTTGATCAATATGTAGATACTTTGGATCAAACGTAACCCTCATCCCGGGGTATAAAGTAATAAAGACCTCATCGGGATAAGGATCAAGCACAATCCTTCTTGGGCCATTGCCAAGGGTTGGATTTACGATGTGAAGATGGTCACCATCTTTGGTTTGAATGGTGACCATATGCTGATAGGTGCGGAGAATGGTTCCCATCGATTGCGTCTGCAAAAGATGGGAACTTATTGTATCTAAACTATTTGCTAGAAACGACTTCTTTTCTAACATTTTTTTCAGAAGGATCTTTATAGAAGTGGAAGAATAACATCACCAGGCCAAACATCACATACCCAATGGAAACTGGGTTGATAGCTTCAAGCGAGGTTGGGAACCCAATGGACGTTGCATGAACGAAACCGAAAAACGCTAACCCGGCAGTAATGAATGAATAAACGGCTGCCCGAATAAAATTCTTATCGATGATATAAATACCGAGTGTACCAATTAACATACCGACGAGAATGTCACCTCCGGAAAGCCGTTGCCAACCCAAGAGAGGAACGCCGCTATTTGCTAATGCTACATAATCGATTTCCGCACCAACTGCCCCTAAGGCGGACGTGATCTTTAAGGTCACAAAACCAGCGATTAAAGGAATAAAAGAAAGAGCGATTGCTGGGAAATGTTTCTTTTCTGTGACTGCAAACGCTTGCGAAGTGATGACCATGCCGATATAAACTAGAATAGGTAATAAAGCGACAAGCGGAATGATACTTAATACTAAGTTTAATAAACCAGTAAACGCTAAAACCAAAATAGCTACACCGGTTGCCCAAGAATAACCAATACGAGCCCCAGTGGATTTCCATCCTGGGTGACCAATATAAATGATGGTTGGGAATGGTGAACCCAATAAGGAACCTACGACTGTTGCAAGTGCTGGCACTAACATGGATTTGGTCACAGGATAGTGTTCGCCTTCTGCTGCAGCGGATTCTAAATTATCTAAAGATTCTAAAAAGTCATAAATCGCTAAAGGAATTGCTGCTGGTAAGAAAGGGGCAATATAACTAAATCCAACCACCAAGAAACCTAATTGTGGAATTGGTAAATTGAGTCCGACCGTTGAAAATGAATCGACAACTTTACTTGGATCCATATAACCAGTGACCCATGCTAATAACGTACCAACGATGATGGCAAATGCACCTGCAGGAATCTTAAATGGTAATTTTTTTAATGCAAACCAACCACCTAAAACAATCGCAAATGAGGTCATTCCAATATATGGTGTCGTAAACACTTCCCCGATTGGGTTCATTGAAATATAAGTGATGGCTAGACCAGCAAGTGCACCTAATAGGGCACTTCTTGGTAAATATTTATTGATGAATGGTCCAACGAAGGCACCAGCGGTCATGATCAAACCTTGAATTAAGTTCCAAGTGACCCCTGCCGCAAGTGCATCTTCCCAAGATGCTCCACCGAGTTTGACAACAAGAATGACACCAAATGCAACCGCAAAATAATGGGGAACCGATAATCCATATGGCATCGCTGTGACATTTGGATTATTGGTTTTTTTCGCTAATTGCATGGCGAAATAAGAAAGAATTAAACCACCCGAAGATACCGCAATGGCAGTTCCAGGAACAACAATGCCAAAGACCATCGCAGCAGGCATACCAATCAATAGTAATAAACCAATTGCAGCTAAGAAATTCGTTAAGACGTTTGAAAATAAGCCAAAGAAACCGTTTAAGTCACCTTTAACCCACCAGCGTATTGTTTCGGATTTTGTTTGAGCCATAGTAATGTCCTCCTTTTACTTGATGCTCTTTAGGAACTCGTCTGCTGTGGTCGTCCAGCCAAAAATGCCACCTTGTTGATTCACCATCCGGATGGCCGCTTCTTGATCGCGAGGATCAAAAGCTGCAGTGCCATCTTCTAACATTAAGCATTCATAACCGCGATCATTTGCTTCACGGATGGTTGTGTGGACGCAAACGTGAGTGGTTACGCCACAAACGATAAGCGATTCAATACCATGTTTCTTTAAGTGACGTTGTAACGTGGTTTGATAAAAAGCCCCTTTACCAGGTTTATCAATCAATAGTTCACCTTTAAGTGGTTGTAATTCATCCACGATATCGTGACCATATTCACCACGAACTAAAATTCTTCCCATCGGCCCTTTTTTACCGATGGAATTACTTCTTCTTAATTTGGCAGGTTCCAAATCTGATAAATCAGGTTTGTGCCCTTCGCGAGTATGGATGACTTTCATCCCTTTGGCCCGTGCGGCATCCAATACTTTTCTTACCGTTGGAATGATTGATTTCGTTGGGGTAATATCATTACCTAACGCTTCACCAAATCCTCCGGGAGAACAGAAATCACGTTGCATATCAATGATCATCAACGCCGTTTTCTTTAGATCGAAATCAAAATTGAACGGTTTGGCTTTTGCTACATATTTACGCATGTGTTGTTTCTCCTCCTTTCTTTCCGATTTTTTCAAACAGGCCGAAATGGTAGCCAAGGAATAATAATCCGACCAAGGCGTAGCCAATGGTCATTCCTGGATTGGGTAAAATACCAACTGAACTTGGAGCATGAATCACCCCGAAGAAGGTTAGCAACACGGCAATACCAGAAGTGATTGCAGCCCTTAAGAATTTGCGATCAATGATAAACACCACCATTGAACCTAAAATCATTCCTACCACAATGGCACCTGCGCCAAGGTTGGCAGCACCGAGGTAATTAATTCCCCCATCCGATAACACTTGATTACCGATGGTGGTTGCATCCGTACCAGCGGCACCCAATGCAGTATCCATCGCATGTTG
>CAMCVC010000029.1:0-12797 GCA_945879785.1 Staphylococcus epidermidis
AGTTTGAAGGTGGCAATGGATTTCTTTGATTTGGTGATCACTGGTTTTTGACCAGTAATATCAGTAAGTTCTTTCACAGATTCTTCCAATAACTTGGCGTTACCTGTGGCATCACCAACACCGACGTTGACCACAATTTTTTCAACCTTAGGCACTTGCATGATGGATTTAAACTTCAGTGTCTTAAAAAGTTCTGGACGAATGTCTTTGAAGTATTTGGTTTGTAAACGCGAGGTCAATTTAACCGCAGGTTGAGATTTGCTCACCTTTGCAGGAGCGACTTCTTTTGCTTTTGCAGCAACTTCTTTCGCAGGAGCGACTTCTTTTGCCTTTACAGCAACTTCTTTCGCAGGAGCGACTTCTTTTGCTTTTGGAGCAACTTCTTTAACTGGAGTTGAAACTGGTTTTGCCGCAACGGTGGTCGCTGGAACTGCGTCAACTTTTGGTTTACGAGGTTTCGTCACTGCGTCAGTGTCAGTGGTAACCGCTGCCGGTTTCACTTTCTTTTCTTCTGCCATGATGATATCCCTCCTTATTCAATCGCCGCGCCGGATTTAACCGCGAGGCGAACTTTTTTGTCTTTAACAACACTGACTTTATATCGTGTTGCTTTTTTTGTTTTTGGATCAATGAGCGCAACATTGGAACGATGGACAGGGGCGTAAATATCTAGAATCGTCCCTTCAGGATTGTTTTGTTTTGGTTTTTGATGTTTCTTGCGAACATTAATGCCTTCAACCACGACCCGATCACTTACACGATCAATACGTTGAATCGCGCCAGTTTTTCCTTTGTCCCGTCCAGCAATGATAATGACTTTATCGCCTTTTTTTAATTGGGTTGCCATATCAGTACTCCTTATAAGACTTCCGGTGCTAAGGAAATAATTTTCATAAATCCTTCACCTAAGTCACGTAACTCACGGGCCACTGGACCAAAAACACGGGTGCCCTTTGGGGTACCGTCTTCATTGATTAAGACAATCGCATTGTCATCAAAAGAAATGGATGATCCATCTTGACGGTGAATCGCTTTCTTCGTACGAACGATCACACCTTTGACGATGTCACCTTTTTTCACTTTGCCATCAACAATCGCAACTTTGACAGCGCACATGACGATGTCACCAATGCTAGAACTACCACGGAAAGAACCACCATATAATTGGAAAATTCTTACTGATTTGGCACCGGAATTATCGGCAACCACTAAGTTAGTTTCCTTTTGAACCATTGGTTTCTTCCTCCTTCAATTCAACTTTTTGAAAACCTTTTTTATCAATCGACACCAAACGGAAACGTTTGGTTCTTGATAAAGGTCTGGTTTCAACGATCGTGACGGTATCACCAATGTTTGCTTCATTGTTTTCATCATGAGCAAAGAACTTCTTTGAAATGGTGACGAGCTTCTTATATTTAGGATGTGGGTTTTTATTGACGATTAACACCGCGATGGTTTTATCGTTTTTATTGCTGACCACAGTGCCTGTGAATGTACGACGTGTGCCACGTTCCATAAGTGGTTGCCTCCTTATTTAAGACCTAATTCGCGTTCGCGGATGATCGTATAAATACGAGCAATGTCCTTGCGAATGCTGGTTAAGTTTTTGCCATTCTTAAGTTGGCCAACCGCTTGTTGACGACGTAAGTTGAAGAGTTCTTCTTTGAGAACGTAAATCTTTGCATTGAGCTCGTCGGTTTTTAAATCACGGATATCCTTGAGTTTTAACACAATTATTTACCTCCTTCGGTTGCGACTTTGGTTTCTTTGACTGGTTTGACTGCGTTGACAACACTGACGTCTTTGACTTCTCGTTTAATGATCTTGGTCTTTACGGGTAATTTAAAGCTAGCAAGACGTAAGGCTTCAATCGCTTCTTTGGCAGGAACCCCACCAATTTCAAACATGACTCGATTGACTTTGACAACAGCAACCCAGAATTCTGGCGCACCTTTACCGGAACCCATTCGAACTTCCGCTGGCTTTTTGGTTTTCGCCATGTGAGGGAAGATGCGAATCCAGACTTTACCTGAACGCTTCGTGAAGTTGTTTAAGACAACACGTGCGGCTTCGATTTGGCGGTCAGAAACATACTCACCTTCTGTGGCTTGTAAACCATAATCACCAAAGGCAACGGTGTTGCCTGCTTTAGAAAGACCTTCCCATTTCAGGGAGTGTGGTCGCCGATATTTGACACGTTTTGGTTGTAACATCGTTTATACTCCTTCTTTAGCATTGACCGCTTCTGGTTCATCAATCAATTCTTTTTCTTGATTGGCGTTGGCGGATGCAGTGGTGTCGTAGTCGCCACGGCAAATCCAAACTTTGATCCCTAAACGACCATAGGTCATATGGGCTTCAACCTTGGCAAAGTCAATATCTGAACGTAAGGTGTGTAATGGAATCGTGCCTTCGTGGTAACCTTCTCCACGAGCAATTTCCGCACCACCTAAACGACCAGTCACCATGGTTTTGACACCCTTGGCACCAGCTTTTTTCACGCGTTGAATGGCTTTCTTTTGTGCAGTTCTAAACGATGCACGTTGTTCGAGTTCTTTGGCAATGCTTAAGGCAACTAACCGAGCATCTAAGTCCGGTGATTTGACTTCAAGGACATCCAATTTAAAGGTTCCCGATTTCACTAATTTTTGTAAGTACTTGGTTAAACGATTGACGTTGACACCATCTTGACCAATGACCACACCTGGGCGGGCCACATGGCAAATCACATTCACATTGGTCCCTTTGTCCGTCTTTTGACGTTCGATATCAATATGAGAAACCATCGCTTCTTTTAATTCTTTATCTAAGTAACGACGAATGGCAATGTCTTCTAATAAGAAGGTTGAGAAATCTTTCTTGTTGGCATACCAACGTGAATTCCATCCACGACCAATCCCGACGCGAAAACCAGTTGGATTAATTTTATGACCCATATCTTACATTCCCGCTCTTTCTTTGATGGTGATGAATAAATTGCTTTTACGTTTGATGATGCTTGAGGCTGAACCTTTCGCTCTAGGCATAAAGCGCTTATCACGTTTACCTTCGTTGGCAGCAATTTCTGCCACCATTAAATTGGCTTCCGTCATTTGGTGATTCTTCACCGCATTGGCAGCAGCAGATTTAATCAGTTTGATGACATCATTACTCGCCTTGCGGTTGACGTTGGATAAAATCGCTAAGGCTTCGATCACGGATTTACCGCGAACCAAATCCACCACGAGTTGAGCTTTACGTGGGGTGACCTTAATGTTATAGGCAATCGCTTTTGCAAAATCTTGTTTCATGCATTAACTCCTATTTACCAACTGGCTTGGCTGCAGGTTTGGCTGCAGGTTTTGCAGCAGGTGCAGCGGCAGCAGCGGGAGCAGCGGCGGGTTTAGCACCGGCTGGTGCACCGGCAGCGGGAGCAGCAGCAGGTTTGCCAGCACCACTTGGTGCGCCACTTGGTGCGCCAGCAGCGCCAGGAGCGCCTCCACCAGTTGACGCCGCTTTATCTTCAGCGGTGTGACCGGTATGGCCTTTAAAGACTCGGGTTGGTGAAAATTCACCTAATTTATGACCGACCATATCTTCTGTGATATAAACGGTGATATGTTCTTTGCCGTTATAAACTGCAAAAGTATGTTCAATAAATTCAGGCATGATCGTGGAACGACGTGACCAAGTCTTGATGATTTCTTTTTTCTTTGACGTGTTCAATTTTTGAACTTTCTTCATTAAGAATTCATCGTAGAATGGTCCTTTTTTAATGCTTCGTGACATGATGTTTCCTCCCTTTATTTATCGTTGATTCTGCGGATAATCAATCTACCCGATGCTTTTTTACGACTGCGTGTCTTCACACCTTGTGAACGCTTACCCCAAGGAGTTCTTGGTGCATCGCGACCAATTGGCGTCTTACCACTACCACCACCATGAGGGTGATCGGTTGGGTTCATGCGTGAACCAGCAACCGCAGGACGGATATTTAACCAACGTGATTTTCCAGCTTTACCGAAATTAATCAAGTTGTATTCTTCATTACCAACGACACCAACGGTCGCTCGGCAAACGCCTAAGACTTTACGGACTTCACCACTGGTTAAACGCAAGGTAATATATTTGTCTTCTTTACCAAGAATTTGCACAGATGAACCGGCCGCGCGTGCCATTTGGCCGCCGCGTCCTGGGGTCATTTCCACGTTATGAACGATCGTACCTTCAGGCATATTCGCTAAAGGCATCGCGTTACCAGTTTTAATATCCACTTGTTCACCAGAGACAATTTTGCTGCCGACTGGTAAATCTTTTGGAGATAAAATATAACGTTTGTCGCCATCAGCATAAACAATCAATGAGATGTAAGCATTACGGAATGGATCATATTCAATCGTGGAAACAGTGCCAACGACACCATCTTTAATACGACGGAAATCGATTAAACGATAACGACGTTTATTACCGCCACCGATATGACGTGTGGTGATAACACCTTGGTTGTTGCGACCACCAGTGTTCATCTTCTTGGTGAGAAGACTCTTCAATGGGGTGCGGGTGGTGATTTCTTCAAACGTGGTATTTGTCATTTCCCGACGTGAAGGTGTATAAGGACGATAAGAACGAATGGCCATGTGATGTTACCTCCTTATTCCTTGAATAAGTCAAGCGCTTGACCGCTGACCAGTGTGACGATGGCTTTTTTATAACTTGAGATCGTACCAGGATGTTGACCACGACGAGTATATTTCGCACGAACGTTAACAATGTTAACTTTTTTAACTTTGACTTTGTAGGTCGCTTCAAATGCCAATTTGACTTGGGTTTTGTTGCTTCTACCATCGACTTCAACCGTCACCTTTTGTTGCTTTTCAATAGCCTTCATCGACTTTTCAGTGACGAGTGGGCGAATGATCGCAGCAAAACTTGAAAGGGCAACTTTACCATTGGTAGCTTGTACTGTATTTACTTTTTCAGTTTTCACCACTGGGGTCTTTTCAACTTTTTCTACTTTGACTGGTTTCGCAGCTGCTGCTTTTTTTGCAGGCTTTGCTTTTTCAGCAACTGGAGACTTGTCGACGACTTTGGTTGCGGTTGCTTCTTCAGCAACTTTCTTGGTACGTGCCATTATTGGAGCACCTCCTCAATCTTGGTGATCGTTGGTTGTGCCAACACGATAAAGTCTGCTTTAATCACATCGATAGCAGAGAGTTGATCGCGTGTCACATAACTCACTTTGGTTAAATTTCTCACAGCCAAGGCAACAAATTCATTGCTGGTTTCCCCAACCAATAAAATTTTGCCGGTTAACTTTAAAGCTTTGATGACATCCAAAGCATTCTTGGTTTTTGCATCTTTAAAAGAGAGGTTATCGACAATCATTAATTTCTTGTCTAAGAACTTTTCCGATAAAGCTGAACGGAATGCTAAGCGATATTGTTTTTTATTTTGGGCAAGCGAATGATTTTCTTTTCCGGTTGGACCAAACGTAATCCCACCACCAACCCAAATTGGTGAACGCTTCATCCCAGCACGAGCGCGACCTGTTCCTTTTTGCTTCCATGGTTTAATACCAGAACCAGCAACTTCGGATTTGGTTTTTGTCTTTGCATTGCTTTGGCGAGCATTGGCTTGAGCGACTTGAACTGCATCAAACATGGTTTGACGATGGGGAGCGATAGAAAAAATTTCACCATTCAATTGAATCGTGGAAACTTTGCTTCCTGCTAACGAAAGGACGTCGATGGATAAGTTTTCTGTTTTCTTTGCCATGTGATGATCCCTCCTTATTTAGCAGCCAATTGACGATTAATCAATGGCTTCGCGACAAGAGCTTGTCCTAATTGAGTTTTGATTGCAGAGCGAATCATGACATAACCTAAGTTAGGTCCTGGAATGCCTCCACGAACAAGTAAGGCGTTTTTCGCTTTGTCAACACCAACAACCAATAAGTTAATGATGGTTGCTTGTTTTTCACCATGATGACCGGCCATGTGTTTGCCAGGGTGGACGCGGTTGTTGGTACGACCAACAGTCGCCATTGAACCTGGACCACGGTGAGGATAAGACGCACCATGTGATTTTGGAGAAATCGTATTGTGATAACGTTTAATCGTTCCCGAGAAACCTTTACCCTTAGACGTTCCAATCACATCGACAACATCACCATTTTTAAAGACGGTGACGTCTAAATTGTCACCAACTTTTAAATTGCTGACATCGGTAAAAGGCAATTCACCTAATTGTGTTTTTGCAGGCACATTGATTTTTTTATAAACACCAAGCGCTGGTTTATTCAAACGCTTTTCAGCAATATCTTTATATCCGATTTGAACACCTACATAACCATCTTTTTCTTTTGTTTTGATGGCGGTGATGGTGTTGGGTAAAACCTCAACAACCGTCACTGGATAAGTCGTGCCGTCTTCAGCAAAGACTTGCGTCATGCCCATTTTTCTTCCGATTAATGCTTTCATGATGGCCTCCTATCTTAAAGCTTAATGTCGATGTCAACGCCGTTTGGTAAATCCAATTGGCGCAACGTATCGACCGTTGCTTTATTGTGATCAGTAATGTCGATCAACCGTTTGTGTGTACGAATTTCAAATTGTTCACGAGCGTCCTTATATTTGTGGACAGCACGTAACACCGTATAAACTTCTTTTTCCGTTGGAAGCGGAATAGGACCAACGACCGTTGCCCCTGTTTTGCGAACCGCTGCAACTAATTTTTGAACGCTAAGATCTAACATCTTATGTTCATAAGCTTTGAGACGGACGCGAATCTTCTTGGATTTGGCCATGAATTATTTCCTCCTTTGATGAATCTTCACAGAATGTTTCTTAAGCTCGATGCAAATTCCCTGACACCCATTCATGACAACGCCTGTGGGTGTGTCAGCAACCTCGCACTTCAACGCCAAGACACAAAGAAGATTTTATCCTTGGTTATCGTCTATGTCAACTATTTTTGATGAATTGTTTTGCCTACAAAATCAACATCGCATCCCCAAAGCTAAAAAACCGGTATTTTTGATCAATCGCCTCTTGGTAAATCTTTAGAAGGTTTTCTCGACCAACCAAAGCAGAAACCATCATCACCAACGTCGATTTAGGTAGATGGAAATTCGTGATCAATCCGTCAATGGTATGAAAGGTATATCCCGGGGTAATAAAGATATTGGTTGAGGCTTTTTCGGCCTTAAAGTGATGATGTTTTTGCCAATTTGCTTCCAAAGTTCTTGTTGCTGTTGTCCCAATAGCAATCAAACGCTGACCCTTGGACTTTGCTACATTTAAAGCTTTCGCGCTCGATTCTAGAATTTCATATCGCTCTTCATGCATCACATGGGCTTCCGTGGTATCAACCTTCACCGGTTTAAAGGTTCCTAATCCAATTTGTAACGTGACATCCACCATCTCAATGCCACGATTGGTTAATTGATGGATTAAACTTTCTGTAAAATGAAATCCCGCCGTGGGGGCTGCAGCAGATCCTGGGACCTTGGCATAAACCGTTTGATATCGACTAGGATCTTGTAACTGGGCCTTAATATAGGGAGGTAAAGGCACGGTGCCTAAATGGGCAAGCACTTCCAAAAAGATCCCTTGAAAATGAAATTGAAAGAGACGATTACCATCTTCTTCGATGCCTATACATGTTGCCTTGAGTTCTCCATTGCCAAAAGTAATTATCGTGTTCGTTTTCACAACTTTTGCATTACCGACCATGCAACGATACCGACCTTGACCTAAATCATCCAAGAGCAACAATTCTACGTGGGCATTGGTTTCGGTTTTCGTTCCAAATAGACGTGCGGGAATGACTTTGGTGTTATTACGAATCAAGACATCGGTTGGTTGTAAATATTCTCCAATATCTTTAAAGATGCGATGGGTGATCGTTTGGGTTTTCCGATGGTAGACAAGCAAGCGACTATGGTCACGTTGGTCACTTGGAGATTGGGCAATCAACTCAGGGGGTAGATGAAAATCAAATAAGCGAATATCCATTAAAAACCCCGATCATCGCCATACGCAGCAAGCACGTCCTTGGCATAGACTAAAAACCGATTCTCTTCAATGGCTTTTCTCGCTCCTTCAACCACACGAATCAAAAACCGAAGGTTATGAATCGACATCAAACGTTTACCAAGGATTTCTTCACTGCGGTATAAATGACGTAGATACGCCCGCGTGTAGTGTTTACAAGTTTTGCAATCGCATTGATCATCAATCGGAGTAAAGTCTTTTTCGTATTGAGCATCTTTAATATTCAAGCGACCATGCGTGGTCATTAACGCCCCATGACGAGCTAAGCGAGTAGGAAGCACGCAATCAAACATATCAACACCTTGACCGATGGCTTCTAAAATATAATCTAACGAGCCAATGCCCATGACATAACGTGGTTTATCGATCGGTAAATGTGGGATTGCCGCTTGTAACATTGTTGAGAAAACAGCCTTTGGTTCGCCAATCGAAGTCCCACCAATGGCAAATCCATCAAATGGTAACGCAGTCGTCGCTTTGGCAGAATACGCTCTTAAGTCGTTGAATTCACCACCTTGGACAATCCCAAACAAGGCTTGGTGATCTCCTCGTGGTGTGGCTAAACATCGAGCGGCCCAGCGTAGGGTTCGTTCCGTACTTGCTTTCGCGTATTCATACTCGGCTGGATAAGGAATGCATTCATCAAAGGCCATGATGATATCGGCACCAATCTCTTTTTGTTTTTCAATCGCAGATTCAGGGGTTAACGTCATTAAATCCCCATTCAAATGGTTACGAAAGGTGACACCATCTTCAGTGATTTGGCGATTTTTTGCTAAGGAAAAAACTTGAAAACCACCAGAATCCGTTAAGATCGGTCCGTGATATTGCATGAACTGATGAATCCCACCAGCAGCGGCAATCACGTCCGTGCCAGGCCTTAAGGCAAGATGATACGTATTCGATAAAATAACCCCAGAGCCAATCTCTTGAATGTCTTGAGGGTCTAATGATTTGACAGTCGCTAATGTACCTACTGGCATGAACATCGGTGTCTTTACCTCTCCGTGGGTGGTTTTGATCACCCCGGTGCGAGCCAAAGAATCCGTGGATTGATGACCCATTTGAAAAGCAAACGGTTTTTTCATTTAATGAGTTCCGCCTTTCATCAATTGAAGCAAACGAGGTTGCAATTCAATCAAAAGCACCAAGGGTAATCCTAATAAAATCAATACAGCAGCCTCACCCAGAGCAACACTGATCCCGGTGGCAAAAGCAAAACCGATGAATGCAGAGGATTCAACGGATAACGCAAACGGGAGCAAGATAGCTAAATAAAGTGAATTCAAGACAATCGGTGCTAGTAAACCAACCCAGCGAGGTTTGGTTCTTATCATGATGTGTAACGCAAGGAAGGAAACCAATGATCCTATCACAGCATCCAAAACTGAAAAAGCACCACCAAGTGGACCAAAAAAGTTAGCAATAAACGTCCCAATCACCAAACCAATCACATAATCTTTCCGGAACCAAACCAAGACGAGCAAGGCTTCCGATACCCGAAATTGAATGGCAAGGTAACTTAAGGTGTTTAAAGGTGGCACCAAGGTCAAAACGATATAAATCGTAGCAATCATCGCGTTTCTGGTCATGGAATGAATGTTCATGGTCATGTCTTTTCAAAAAATATCATATCATGACCTTTCGTATTGATTGGGTGAAAAAACCACCATTTATGATAAAATCGTATTAATAACCTTCATTCATTGTTCAAGGTTAGATACGGGAAATTTCCCCTCGGAGGAAGAAGTATGCCAAAGTTTGCAGTTGTCTCTGACTCATGTGTGGACTTACCACTCAAAGTCGCACAGAAATTAGACCTCAATGTGGTCCCTATGATCGTCACCATCGACGATAAGACCTATCGTAATTTTCTAGACGAAAGAGAAATCACCACGGCCAAGTTCAATGAATTCTTAAAGAACAAAGCTAAGCCAAAAACCTCACAGCCTGCTCCACAAGAAGTCATGGAAGTTGTTGAACCATTATTAAAAGCCGGACAAGATGTTCTCTTAATGAGTATTTCCAGCAACTTATCGCAAACGTTCAATTCGATGAACGTCGCCAAAACCGAATTAAAAGAAAAGTATCCTAAACGTCGTATCGAATTGTTTGACACCCTCAACGCTTCCTTAGGGGAAGGGATGTTGGTTCACAAAGCCTTGCTTTTAAAGAATGAAGAAAAGACCATGGATGAAACCTTGGCCTACTTAAACAGCATTCGTAATAAAGTGGTGGCAGTGGTTGCTTTTGATGACTTATCGCACTTATTACGTGGCGGTCGCATCAATGCTGCCAAGTTTGCCCTTGGTTCAGTCCTTGGAATTAAACCAGTGTTAATTTGCAACTCGGAAGGTCGCATTGTTCCAGTTCCAAAATTAAAGTTACGTGGCCGTAAGAACGCCTTGAACTTCTTATTAGAAACCTTTAAGAAGTATGTTGAACAAGATGACTCCGTGTTTATTGTTCATTCAGACTCTGCTGACGATGCAAAATTCCTCGGCGATGAATTAAAGAAGATTCGCCCAGGCATCAAGACCTTATTAACCAACACCATGGGACCCGTCATTGGCGCACACGGTGGTTTAGGAACCATCGGCATCATGTTCGTTGGGAAAACCAAAGACATCGAATAGTCTTTCTTGATTAGATTCGAAAAAGGGACAGTCATCTGTCCCTTTTTTTATGCTTGTTATTTGGACTTTAATAAGCGAAGGAGAATCTCATTGGTTAACGTTGGATTGACCTTACCACCAGTTTTTTTCATGATTTGACCAATCAAGAAACCAACCGCGCGATCTTTGCCTTGTTGATAATCCACGATCGATTGAGGATTCGCAAGGAGGACAGCTTCAACTTCTTTGGTGATGTAACCTTCATCAGAAATTTGTAACATCTTTTTCTTGTCGGCAATGATTCGCGGATCCCCTTGGTCGAGGAGCATAAGTTCAAAAAGTTCTTTGGCTTGTTTATTGGAAATCTCACTTTTGGCAATCATGTCAATCAAGATGGCAAATCGTTTGGCGTCAATTGGAAATGAGCCAATGGTGGATGCTGTTTTATTTAAATAACTCGCAATGTCACTTAATAACCAATTGGCATATAACTTATAGTGTTTGCCACATGAGGTCAAGGCATCAAAATATTCGGAAATAGATACATCTTGGGTTAATTGAACCGCGTCATAGGCACTTAAGCCAAACGATTGTTGATAACGTTGCCTTTTACTGGTCGATAAAGGAAGGGAAGTTGTTATTGCGGATTGAATGAAGGTAGCTTCTAAATGGATGGGCACTAAGTTAGGTTCCGTAAAATATTTATAATCCACCGCATCGGTTTTCTTCCGCATCAGGATGGTTTCTTTTTTTAGTTCATCATAACGACGTGTTTCTTGTTGAACTGGGACTCCTGAAATTAAAAGTCGTTCTTGACGGAGCATTTCCACATCAATCGCCCGTTGAACATTGGCAATTGAATTGAGGTTTTTGATTTCTACTTTGGTGCCAAACGTTTCCACACCGATGGGTCGCATGGAAATATTGACATCGCAACGAAGTGATCCTTCTTCCATCTTGCCAGTGGACACTTTAAGGAAAGAAACAATTTGGCGAATCGCATCCACAAAGGCTGCTGCTTGCGCCCCATTGCGAATATCTGGACGGGTGACAATTTCCATTAATGGAATACCGGCGCGATTATAATCCACCAACGTAAACCCTTCATAGTGATGTTGCATCGCGGTATCTTCTTCGACATGAAGACGTTCAATACGAATTGGAAACGGTGTACCTTCAACATCGACGTCAATGCGACCAGTTGAACCAATCGGGCGGGCGTTTTGGGTGATTTGATAACCCTTGGGTAAATCTGGATAAAAATAATTTTTACGGTCAAACCATAATTGCGGATCAATGGTTAATTGCAACGCATGACACACTTGAATGGCGTTGATGATGGCTTGGCGGTTGACCACCGGCATCGTCCCTGGGTGACCTAAATCAAGCGGGGTGACAGCCGCATTCGCTTCCGCTTTATACGTGACTGGGGCAGCAGAAAACATTTTTGTTTTCGTGCTCATTTCCACGTGAATTTCTAAGCCAATGACTGCTTCAAAATTCATGAAGGTTTCCTCGTTTGAATCGATAAATTAAAGAATCCTAATCCTGATTCGATGACTCGGGCCACATGCAGCGTGGTCGCTTCATCAAAAGCACGACCCATGACGTTGCCACCCACCGGCATGCCTTGATCAAAACCCATTGGAATGGTCACGGATGGTAATCCGGCAAAGTTGCCAAGCGCTAAATGGGAATCGGCAATTAAGTACTGACTTGAAAGACGATCACTTGAATCCGTGAACTTAGGGGCAATCGTGGGTGCAGCTGGTAAATAAATTGCATCATAGGTTTTGTAAATTTCATTTAATTGTTGAACAATCATTGCCCGAACCCGTTGCGCTCTTAAAAATAAGTCTTGTTGGTTTTCCCTCATCAAGACAAAACTACCAATGACAAATCGGCGTTTTATCAATTCAGAAAAACCTTCCGTTCGTGCTTTTATCATCACATCTTGATAGGTCTTGCCTTCAAATCCTGGACCAAATTTTAATCCATCCAAATTGGCATTGTTGCTCGTTGCTTCTGCACATGAGATGGTCATGTAAGTTGGATAAATGGCTTCTAGCAATGGTAATGGGAAATGAACGCGGTGAACGATGGCACCTGCTGCTTCAAGAGTTTTTAAACTCTTTTCAAATAATCCGAG
>CAMCVC010000030.1:0-11812 GCA_945879785.1 Staphylococcus epidermidis
ACTGGTTTTTTCGATTGGAACACACCTTTGCCATTGCCATCTTCATCGTCTTCACGTTCAGAAGGATCTTCTTTGAGCCATGGTAATGGCACATCATTAGAGACAAATTTACAGGAAGGATATTTGTTACATCCTAAGAACACGCCAAAACGAGAACGTCGAGGAACAATCGTGCCAACCTTACACGTTGGGCATGACCCATAAAAATGCAAAGCAGGATCATCCGCAGGTAAGTCTCCTGCTAATTCATACTGAGCTTTGAAGTGGGTATAAAAATCATTTAATAAATCTAGACGCGTGACTTCCCCATCCTTGACCTCATCTAACTTGAGTTCCATTTCGGAAGTATAGGTTGGGTTAATTAAGTATTGGAAATACGTCATTAAATATTTCATCGCCGCATGCGCTTCAGGATTTGGATAAAGCGTATGGCTCTTGACGCTGACATAATGATGATCTTTTAAACGGGCGATGGTGGCAGCATAGGTCGACGGACGACCGATGCCTCGATATTCCATTTCTTGAATGAGTTTTGCTTCTGAGAATCGTGAAGGACCTGAGGTGGCATGGGGTTTGAGTTCTTTAAAGACCAAGGGAAAACTTTGACCTTTGAATAATTGAGGTAATTGGCTTCCTTCATCGTCTTCGACCACAGGATAGGCTTTGGTATAACCTTCAAACGTCACCACCGACCCTTGGGCTCTAAAGGTAAAGTCTCCACCTTTAAACGTATAGGTGGTGACATCATATTTCTTTGGGGTCATCAACGATGCCAGTGCGCGTGAATAAATCAAACGATATAACTTTAATTGATCGGTGGTCAAATAAGACGCCATCATCTCTGGGGTTCTGGTGATGCTGGTGGGACGAATCGCTTCGTGAGCATCTTGGCTTTGAAGAATCGCCGTCTTGGATTTAGGCTTATCTGATAAATAGTCTTGGCCATAGGTGGTCTGAATAAATGAAGATGCTTCGGCAATAAACGTATCGGATAAGCGATCCGAGTCCGTACGAATATACGTGATTAAACCAACGTTTTCATCACCAATGGTCACCCCTTCATAAAGGCCTTGGGCGACGGATTGTGTACGTTGAGGAGAAAATCTTAAATCCTTATGGCTACTTGCTTCTTGTTGTAAGGTGGAGGTTCTGAATGCGGCTTTAGATTCTTTCTTTTTAGAGGTGATTAACACTTCTTGTAAGGTTAACTCTTGAGGAAGTTTATCGATAAACGATTGGGCAATGGCTTCTGTGGAGATAGGAATAATTTTACGGTAACCGCTAGGATCGGTTTTATCATCGGTGTTTTTTAACGCTTGTTGTTGAAAAGCTACCAGTTCTAAAGGTAAAGGTAATTTTGGGGTGGTGAGTTCAGTTTCAATCGTGAAATAAGTTTGGGGATGAAAGGCAAGCACTTCCATTTCTCGTTCAATCACAAATCGAAGGGCAACGGATTGGACGCGACCACCGGCAGGGGCATAGACTTTTTTATTGAGAATTTTTGAAAGCATAAAGCCAACAATCCGGTCTAAGATCCGGCGAGCTTCTTGGGACATGACCATGTCCATATTGATTTTGCGTGGCTTACTCAACGCATCAATAATTTTTTCTTTGGTGATTTCATAAAATTCAATCCGGTCCGTTTTTTCTACATCAAGTTTTAAGGCATCCGCCAAGTGCCAAGCAATCGATTCACCTTCGCGGTCTGGATCAGTAGCAAGGATGACTTTATCCACCTTGTTCACTTCTTTTTCTAGTTCTTTCACGATGTCTTCTTTGCCCTTAATAATGCGGTAGGTAGGTTTAAAACCATTGTCAATATCAACACCAAAACCGCCAATACCAGAAATCTTAAGATCGCGAATATGACCCTTACTCGATGCAATCGTGTAGTGGTGTTCTTGATCCTTTAAGTACTTGGCGAAACTCGTTTGTTTCGTCGGCGATTCAACAATTAATAATATATTCATGGATACTCCTAAACCATAGTCATTATCTTATGAAATCAAAAATTGTCAATCCAAAATATTTTTCATTTTGATTTTCTAAAGAAACTTTTTAAATAAATTTTTTCTCAGGCTCAGGTTGTTTTCTTAAGGCATTTTCTTTTTCTTGACTGCCTAATAAATGCTCCAAAATATCTTGACCAGATTCAACGAGCACCGCCCCATCTTTGATCAATTGATTGGTCGAATTATCCGTATTGGCTTGGTGTGGCAACACATACACATCCTTGCCTAAATACAATGCATAGCCGACCGTGATCAATGTCCCACTTCTTTTTTTTGCTTCCGCAACAAAGACCCCTCTGGCCAACCCGGCGATCAAACGGTTTCGCCAAGGGAAATGATCTTTGTTGGCCGGGGTTGATCCAGGATATTCACTCAACAACAAATGGTTAGTTTTCATGTCTTGATATGTCGGTAGATGTTCCCTAGGATAACAAACATCAATGCCTGATCCAAGAATGCCGATGGTCCGACCTTGGTGTTCAAGGGTGGTTTGGTGGGCTTTGATATCCACCCCATACGCTAATCCCGAGACAATCATCATCCCTTCTTCAATTAAGGATTGGGTAATTTTACCGGTCATTTCTAATCCATAGGCTGAAGGTTGTCTGCTGCCAATGACGGCAATGGTTTTCTCTAACATATGGGCAAGACCAATATCCCCATAATAAAAAAGCACAAACGGGGGTTTATAAATTTTCTTTAACGCCTCAGGATATTGCTCATCAATGATGGTGATCACTGAACTCTTGATCCCTTGGATGGTTTGTCCTACCAAGGTGTCATCAACGATTTCCTTTTGTTTGATCGCCTGATAAATTGCATTCCATTCGCCTTGATACTTGACGGCCAAATAAATAATGATGTCTCTACCTTTAAGCATACGTGATCCTCTATCTATCAATAGAGGGCAAAGGAAGACATTAACTTATGGACTTATGTTTGGCATGAATCCACGCCTTGACTGGCGCAAAGGTGGGACGATGAATCCCTTCAATGGGACCATGACGTTTCAATAACATTAAATGTTGTGGGGTAGGATAGCCTTTATGAACATCAAATTGAAAATGAGGATACGTCTTCGCCATCTCGACCATCAGTCGGTCTCGGGTCACTTTCGCAAGAATACTACTCGCGGCAATGGTTTGTGACAAGGCATCCCCATGAATCAAAGGGAAGACAGGAACCTTTTGTTGAGGTAATGCCATCGCATCGGATAACACCATATCATACCGGTGTTTTAATTTTTCTAAGCTTAACTGCATGCCTAATCGTGACGCCTCAAGGATATTGATTCTGGTGATGGTGGCCACATCGACCACGGTAATCGCAAACGCTAAAGCTTTCTCTTGGATCAAGACGAAGAGCGCCTCACGCTGCAAGGCGGTTAATTGTTTAGAATCATCAATGCGTACATCAGCAAAGTCTTTGGGTAAAATGACCGCCGCGGCAACCACTGGACCCGCGATTGGACCACGACCCGCTTCATCACATCCGGCAATGAACGAATAACCTTGTTGATAATATGATTTATCCAGATTGTTTTTCATCGGTTAACATACTTAATGAAAAGCGACCAAGTTCACCATCTTGAAACGATTTAATAAACGTCATGAACACTAGGGAATAATCAACGACCCCTTGTTTAATCCATCCGCGCTTACGGGCTAATTGATCAAAGAAAGTTTTTGAATCCTTCGGTAAATCACCGTGAATCGTGGATAGTTGATTCGGGTAATGGAGTTTTAACCAGGCAAATAAATACTCCGCTAAATCTTCGATGGGTAATTGTTTTAACGGCATGGAACCAATCAATGCCAGTTGAACAGAGGTTTCTTTGGATTGAAACCGAGGCGGTAAAATGCCGGGGGTATCAAGCAACATCAAATGCTCATCTAACTTAATCCATTGTTGCCCACGAGTTGACCCTGGACGATTTTCTGTGGCAACCCGATGTTGTTTCGCCAGTAAATTAATTAAGGTGGACTTCCCCACATTAGGCACACCCGTGATCATGACTTTTAACGGTTGGCGTTTAAAGCCTTTTTTTTCTTGTTTTAACCACAAATGTTCTCCCAGTTGGTGAAGTGCTTTTAAAATCAATGCGCGTGTTCCCGATACCTTGCCTAAACTCACCACGACGGACTTTTGCTGCGAGGTTAATTGTTTCACCCATTGATGGGTCGTGTTCGGATCCGCAAGATCGCTTTTGGTAATGACATAAAGCATTGGTTTTTGGGTGACCAAAGGTAAATCCATGCAAGGATACACTGCACGGGCATCGACGAGAACGACAATCAAATCAATCCATGTTATCTTTTCATGAATGGCTTTGATCGCCTTGTTCATGTGGCCAGGATACCAATGGTTTTGTTTTTGGTTCATGCATAGATCCTTGGCCAAATATATTGGCGGGTCCCACATGTATCGGGATCTTCGGTCGACGCACTGGTGGTGTTCCCTTGGCAGATGCCTTCGATGGCATATAACTGACCAATCAGTTGGCTACGTGGAATCGGACCAAATATCCGAGAGTCGGTTGAGAAGCCGCGATTATCGCCCATGACAAAATAACTTTGTTCATCCAAGGTAATCGGTGAGCATCCTTGGGCATTCACATTCAAGCAGGTGCGATCTTGATAACCAACTCGTGGAATAAAAGGTTGGTCGACGCTTTCGTTGTTAATGGTGAGATTGCCTACGGTATCAAACGCCAACGTTTCTCCTGGTAGACCAATCACGCGCTTGATTAAATATCGATCCACTGAAGGATTTTGTTTGACGATGACGATGTCAAAACGTTGTAAGTTGTTCAACGCCCCTTCACTTTGGTCCATCACCCCAAACTCTTGATTTCTTAACGTAGGTTCCATCGAACTGCCAACAATTTTAATCGGGGTGAAGTAAATATTGTGGAAAATCACGAACCCACCGACAAGAATTAAAAACACAAAAAGAAGCTGAGAAAAAATGGCGATGGTTTTTTTCATCCAGGTTGGTAAGGATTTCATCCTATCTATTATAAACACTTCTGAAGGTGAAACAAAAAAGATTCCCGAAGGAATCTTTGATTGTCACAATCTTGAAATAAGTGAATAACTTATTCGAGGATTTCTTTAATCCGAGCGGCTTTACCGGAAAGCCGGGTAAGGTAGGTGAGTTTATTACGACGCACTTTCCCTTTCTTCAAGACTTCAATGCTGGCAACGGTAGGAGCGTGGACCGGGAAAATCCGGTGAACCCCAATGCTACCTGACATTTTACGAACGGTAAAACTTGCATTGATAAGACTTCCTTTACGAGCGACGACGATGCCTTCAAAAGCTTGGAGACGTTCTTTGCCACTTTCGATGATTCGAACCATGACTCTGACAGTGTCACCTGATTTAAAGCTAGGGACATCTTTCTTCAGCTGATCGGCAGCGATTTGATCGACGAGTTTTTGATTCATGATCATGTGCCTCCTTCATTGTGTTTGTCAAAGTGTTCATACGGATTGTGACCATAGTGGACCACTTCTAGCACGTAGACGTGCCCTCATATATTAGCAAAGGTCATCCCCGTTGGCAATGCTTATGTTTATAATGAAATTATGAAAAGAATGGTTCTATTCTTGTTGATCTTAACAAGTTGCTCAAACCAATTACCAAGACCTATCGATTATCAATATCTTTCGTCCTATGATGCTGACTTTGATCCCGCTTTATTAGTCCATGAAAAACGCATCCCTCACCGAGAAGACTTTATTCGAGGGATGGATGTTTCTACCTATGAGGAAGTCATCCTTCAAGGTGGGCGTTATCTCAATGAGTATGGCGAAAGTGAACACTTGTTCTCTATTTTAAAAAGAGCCGGCATTAATCTAATTCGATTACGTTTGTGGCATGATCCTATCAATTACCATCCTTGGAATGGTGGGTATCTTGATTTAGAAACCGTCACCCGAATTGCAACCATTGCCAAAGAGTATGGAATGAGATGGCTTTTAGATTTTCATTACTCAGATACTTGGGCAGATCCAGGCAATCAAAACAAACCAAATGCTTGGAAAGATTTATCGTTCACTAACCTTGTGGAAGCCTTGAGGAATTATACTTTTGAAACGATGTCCCATTTCATCGATCTAGACTTGACGCCTGATTATGTGCAGATCGGAAACGAGATTAACAACGGCATGCTTTGGAACGACGGTAAAGTCTATCAAAACAACCAAACCAATTTTACGCCATTGATTCAATTATTAAAGGGTGGTGTGGAAGCGGTACGATCGACATCATCAACCACTAAAATTATCATCCATTTGGCAAGTTCGAATGATCATCTTCAATTCTATAATTTCTTTTTGGCGATCCTATCTGCTGGGGTTGATTTGGATATCATCGCCGGAAGTTACTATAGTTACTGGAATGGATCTCTCGAGGAGGTTAAAGATAACTTTAATCAACTCTCGATTCAATTTGAAAAAGACATTCTTCTGGTAGAAACTGCTCAAGCCTTTACTTTAAAACCCAATCCACATGGGATCAATATTTATGGACCCACCCAGAATCTTGCTTCCACTTATCCAGCAACCATCGCCGGCCAATCTCAATTGGTGTATGACACCTTGACGATGATGACAGACATTGCTGGAGGCCGAGGGTTAGGCATGGTCTATTGGGAACCGGCTTGGATTCCTATCGAAGGAATTCCTAACTTTACCTCATGGGCAAATCAAACCTTCTTTACCTACGAAGGCCAAGTGATTCCAAGTCTATTCACATTCAACGCTGTTAAGTAAAATAACTTGACAGGTTATCATTGTTAACATAAGATAAGGATATAAAAAGAGGAGATAACATCACATGGCAGTTAAAATTCGCTTAGCTCGTACAGGTCGTCACTCGGATCCTTCCTACCGTATTGTTGCCGCCGATTCACGATATTCTCGTGATGGTCGGTATGTCGAACAAATTGGTTTTTATAATCCACAAAAACCTGCAAGCGAATCCACCATTGATGAAACCATCGCCTTAAAGTGGTTAGGCTTAGGGGCACAAGTCTCCGATACCGTTCGTTCATTATTTAAACAAAAAGGAATCATTGCCAAGTTTGTTGCAGCCAAAAAAGGTAAGTAATCATGGACTACGTAGCAATCATTCATGCATTCATTGATGATTTTGTCGAAAACAAAGATGCCGTTTTGATTCGCGAATTACCCAATGATAATCCTCTTGATCTCACCTTACTCATTGTTGCGGAAGGCAATGATACGTCACGCTTGATTGGTCGCCGAGGCATCATCGCCGATGCTTTACGTGAAGTGGTTTCTATCGCCGGTAAAATTGATAATCGACGCGTTCATCTTAAATTCGAAGCGTTTGAGAAAACCACCACCGAGGACTAATGTTCCTCGGTTTTTTCTTATATGGAAAAACCACGATTAACCATTGGAAAAATTATTAACGTTCGCGGTCTTCAAGGAGAATTAAAAATTGCTTCGTTGACTGATTTTCCTTTGCTACGATATCGAAAAGGGAACACCGTCTATTTAGAAAAAAATGGTCAATACATTCCACTGATTGTCAAATCCTCCCATCATCAACCCGGCACAGACTACGTACAGTTTGAAGGGCACTTGGATATTAACTTGGTGAAAGATTGGATGAACTTATATCTTTATTCAGAGAAGGATAATATTCGGCTTAAACCTGGTAACTTTTTTTATGAAGATCTTATGGGCATGAGCATCGAAGATGAACAAGGTCTCTCCTTAGGCAAGGTCATCGCCATCGATCGGATCGCCAATCGCATCAACTTAAGGATGGGTCGTCAAGATAAATCAGATGTCCTGATTCCTTTTATCGATGTCTTTATTAAAAAGGTCAACACTGAGAAAAAAATCATCACCGTCTCCTTGATTGAAGGCATGTTATGAAACTACATGTCTTAACCTTATTTCCAGAAATGTTTCAAGGGATGATGACCACCTCAATCATCAAACGTGCACTCGGTGAACAAAAAGCAGCAATCAATTTAATCCCTTTTCGTCAATTCACCAAAGACCCATATCGCCGCGTTGATACCCCGCCGATTGGTGGTGGCGCCGGTTTGGTCCTTAAATATCAACCGATTCATGACGCATTACTCTCCATTGCTAATCCAGGTAGAAAAATCTTACTCACCCCACGGGGCAAACCTTTCACCCAAGCGGATGCCTTACGTCTGAGTCAACTGCCTTCCCTCACCCTCATCTGTGGTCATTACGAAGGCTTTGATGAACGCATTCATCATGATGTGGATGAAATGATCTCCTTAGGAGACTTTGTCTTAACCGGTGGCGAAATTGCCGCGATGGCCATCCTCGATGCGGTGATTCGTTTGTTACCTGGGGTGATTGAAGCAAGTTCACTTGAAGAAGAATCCTTTACGAAGGGATTACTTGAATACCCGCAATACACCGAACCTCGGGTGATTGGTGATCATCACGTCCCGGAGATTTTATATTCTGGTAATCACGAAGCAATCCGTACATGGCGATTCAAGCAATCGTTATTCTTAACGCGTTTGCATCGTCCCGATTTATTTGCCAAACTTACCTTAAGTAAAACCATGCTCTCCCTGCTCAAAGAATTAGATGAATCAAGAACAGGCGATTGGGAAATCCAAGCGATTGACAAAGGAAGGAAGTTTACCAAATGATTAATTTTATGGAGTTACTCAAATACTTACTGCTTGCCGTCATTCAAGGCATCAGTGAAGTCTTACCCATTTCTAGCTCAGGTCACCTGGCGTTATTTCAAGCCATCTTTAACACCAATGCTGGCAATGAAGCGTTGGTTGCCCTCTTGCTTCATGTTGGGTCACTGTTTGCCTTTCTCATCTTCTTCTTTCCGGTGATTTGGCGTTTAATCCAAAACCTCTTTTTATTTCTTCAAGGCAAACGAACAGATGCGGTTAATGATGACATGATGCTCATCGTGTATTTAATCGTTGCCACCATTCCCGCGGCCCTTGCAGGATTTTTAATCAAGGACGCGATTGATGCGATCTTTCAATCGTTATGGATGGTAGGGATTGGGTTTTATTTCACCGCCTCTTTACTGTTTTTACTTCCACGGTTTTCCAAACTTAGTTATGGCCAATACACGTTTAAAAACACCATCTATGGTGGTTTATTTCAAATCCTTGGCATCTTGCCTGGGGTGTCACGAAGTGGGTCGACGTTATTAGGAAGTTTATTGGGTGGCTTAACGTTAGCCAAAGCAAAAGAATTTGCCTTCTTGTTATTTATCCCCATCACCTTAGGTAGCTTTATTCTTTCCTTTGATCGGATTGAATCTTTGGATACCACGTTATTAATTTATGCATCCATCGCCACCGTCGTGAGTGGACTGGTGACCTATCTGACCCTCAACGTCGTCTTTAAACATTTAGCCTTAAAACATTTTCCAACGTTTGGCATGTATTTAATGGCGGTAGGCACCATCACCTTGATTCTCGCCGCGTTAGCGATTTAACAATTCAATCAACTTTTTCTTAAGGTTTGTCGGTATCGTCTCATCGTCAATCCAGGTTTTTAAGGTGGTTTGTAACGCAAGAACCTTTAAGGTTTTTTCAAACGTCATCAAGTGACGTTTCGCTTGGGTTAAGGCATCCGAGACTGCCGCCCGAGTGATTTGACGTTGATCAGCAATTTCTTGTAACGATAGATTAAATCGATAATAATCCGACATCATCGCTTGTTGAAGATTGGTTAATAACGGTCCATACACATCCAATAACCCGTTGATCAAATTCACCTCGGTGAGGAGTTGACGTTTAGGCATAATTAAATAAATACCTCATCAGCAAAAGAATGACAAAAATAAAGGCAAAGTTTTTGTGGAATTGAATATTTTTTAAGACTGGCTTCGTGCTATTCATGTAGGCAAACACGGCAGCAACTAACAATGACACGACCAAATCCACGATCGGTAAAACAACCCCAAAGGACACAAGCACGCTTGTCACCAAGGCATCAATGGCAATAAAGATCAATAACGTCACAAAGAAATTCATTTAGTCACCTTCTTTTCTAAAGCAACTTTGGCTGCAGCTTGTTCTGCTTTCTTTTTACTTGGGCCTGTTCCTGTTCCTAAGATAATCCCATTGAATCGAACTTGAAAGGTAAAATTCTTGTCATGGGCCGGACCGGATTCTTCAATCTTTTCATAGGTGACTGCCTCACGAAACTCAGCTTGCATTTCTTCTTGTAACCGTGTTTTATAGTCGGTGAGATCATCCATCGCCACATCGGTGATCAATGGCCGGAACACATCGGCGACAAAGGCATATGCTTTCTCAAATCCTAAGTCGAGGTAGATCGCCCCCATAAACGCTTCAAAGATATCTTCTAAAATCTTATCACTTTGTTCCACCATCTCCCGTTTAATCGATGGACCAATCGTGACATAGGCTGCTAAATTTAAATCTTTGGCAATCTTGACCAAGCTGATGGTTTGCACAAACTTCGCTCTGGTTTTACTTAGTTCACCTTGCGACCATGCTGGATGTAATTGGAAAACTAAATCTGCCACCACCATCGAGATGAAGGCATCACCCATGAATTCTAATCGTTCATAGTCTTTACCAATACTTTTGCCAGTCGCATTCACAGAAGTATGGGTAAAGGCTAGTTGATAAAGAGAAAGATTACGAGCTTGAATGTGAAGTTGTGTCAACAATTGTTGAACTGGTTGCATGAGCAAATCCTTTCTTCATCGACTCAATGATATTTGCAGATGCGAGTTTTTTTCCCATTTCAATCGCATAAGAAAAAGCCAGAGCATCACTGCTACCATGACCTTTGACAACGACCCCATTTAACCCTAGTAACATGCTGCCACCGGTGGTGCGATAATCCCAACGATGTTTCATTTGTTCGACACCTTTTTTCGCTAACACGTAGGCGAGCTTGGAAAAGAGATTACGTTTAAAGAATTTCTTAATTTCATTGGACATGATCTTAAAAATACCTTCGGTGGATTTTAAATAAATATTCCCGGTGAACCCATCGGTGACAATGACATCCGCCTCACCATTGAGGGTTTCTCTACCTTCGATGTTGCCTTTAAACCCAGGAAACTTTTTTGCAACCAGCATGTCAAATGCTTTTTTGCCTTCCGGGGATCCTTTTTTATCTTCGGTTCCATTGGATAACAAATACACGCGTGGTTTTTGGTTGCCATAGACTGCTTGGTTAAATAAGCGACCCATCTCTGCAAATTGCACAAGGTGTTCGGCACTATTTTCATTGCTTGCCCCAATATCCAAAACATTGGTAATCTTACCCACGGCATTCGGCATTGGCACAATCAACGCGGCGCGTTCAATCCCAGGGATAAGTTTTAATTTTAAGGTGGCTGCCGATAAATAAGCCCCAGTCCCGCCACAAGAAATCAAGGCATCAGCATGGAGGGTTTCATACAAATCAATTGCTTTCATCATCGACGAATCTTTTAATCGTAAGACGTCTCTCGCCCCGGCTTCCATCGGGACAATTTCACGGGCATCGATAAGTTCTGCCATGCCTTTTAGCCCTTGAAGTTCTTCTTGTTTACCAACAGCGACGATACGGTATTCACCGGGATTGCGTGCTAAAAATAACTTCACGCCTTCGACTAATTCAGCGGGTCCTTTGTCAGCACCCATCATATCTAAAATGATTGTTTGTTTCATACGTTAAGTCTATATTATCAAATTCTAGCTATTTTAAGCAGCACAATACCCTTGGGTACTCACATTGGAAGGTCCCCAAATTCTACAGACGAGTTCTTCGTGGT
>CAMCVC010000031.1:0-11679 GCA_945879785.1 Staphylococcus epidermidis
GGCCACCATCCGTGTCCTTGGTAAAGGTCAAAAGACAAGAATTGTTCCGGTGGGTGAATACGCGATTGCTCAAATTGATACGTATTTAACCAAACGAGCCTTTGTCGATCCAAAGGAAAAGAGTCCATTTTTATTCATTAATCGCTATGGCAAACCCTTATCGAGGCAATTTTTCTTTAAACGGGTTAAGACTTACGCCAAACAAATTGGCATTCAAGTGTCGATCAGTCCTCATACCCTTCGCCATTCCTTTGCCACCCATTTACTAGAACAAGGGGCTTCCCTACGCGCTGTTCAAGAAATGTTAGGGCATACTCATTTATCCACCACCCAGATTTATACGCACGTTTCTGAAAAAAGAATCCTCTCAGCCTTTGATTTGTACTCCAAAAGAAAGTAAACTAAAGGAGGATAAAAAATGTCATTCAAACGAATTTTTCTCATTATCATGGATTCCGTTGGCATTGGAGCTTTACCGGATGCCAAGTTATTCGGCGATGAAGGGACCAATACCTTTTTACATACCGCTCAACGTTGTGGTGGCCTTAAGTTACCAGTCCTTGGCTCTCTTGGGTTGGCAGATTTAGCGCCCATTCAAGGGGTGAGCAAACAACGTCATCCCAATAGTTTTGTCACGACGATGCGTGAAGTGTCTGCGGGCAAAGATACGATGACTGGCCACTGGGAATTGATGGGGTTAGAAACCAAGAAACCTTTTAAAACGTTTACAGATAAAGGGTTTCCAACATCCTTAATTGAAGAACTAAAAACAAAGTCTGGTCATGATTTTATTGGTAATGTCGCTGCGAGTGGAACAGAAATCATCGCCCAAATGGGTGAAGAACATATGCGGACCAAAAAGATTATCCTTTATACCTCAGCAGATAGCGTCCTTCAATTGGCAGCAAATGAAGCAATCATTCCAGTGAAAGAACTTTATCGTGTGTGTGAGATGGCTCGCTCGATTTGCATGAAACCAGAGTATTTACTAGGCCGAATCATTGCCCGTCCGTTTGTAGGGACCTCGGCGAAAACCTTTAAACGTACCACGAACCGCCATGATTACGCTTTGTCTCCTGGGGTGGATACGACCTTGGATGTGTTGAATAAGGCTGGATTGACCACCAGTTGCATTGGCAAAATTAACGATATCTTTAATGGCCAAGGCGTCAATCGAACCCAAAAAACCATCTCGAATCTTGATGGCATGAATCTCACCAACCTAGAAACCAAGCGTTCCTTTGAAGGATTGGTCTTTGTGAACCTTGTCGAATTTGATTCGGAATTCGGTCATCGCCGTGACCCGTTAGGGTATGGCAAAGCCCTGGAACAATTTGATGTTGAATTAGGAAAACTTTTACCAAGATTAACCAAGGATGATTTACTGATGATTACCGCCGACCATGGTAACGATCCAACCCACACCGGAACTGACCATACCCGTGAACGCGTTCCTTTATTCATGGTGAGCCCTCGGTTTACCCAAGGACGAGCCTTGCCTGAACGAGCAACGTTCGCTGATTTATCCTCAACGATTTTAAAGAATTTTAAGTTAAAACAACCTTCCCACCATCTCGGCTCACCTATCCTTGAGGTGTTAATTTAGTAGATAATTAGTAGGTAATGACTGTGGAAAACCCACCATGAAGGTGGGTTTTTAATTAACGTCTGGTTAGAGATGAATGAAAGGAAATAAAGACAGCAATGAGATTTTGAGTACTTTGGTTAACATAATAGACATTATGCGAAGTACGTCTTGCTACAAAATGACTAAGCTTTGACTTGGTTTTGGAGAATGGTGTCGAGGTTCATCTTCTCCCTGGTAGGTGCATCCATGAGGTGAATGACCACATCATAAAGGTCAACGACCATCCAGCCAGATTCTGACTTCCCTTCAATGTGGTGTAATCGGTGGGTCGGATGATGGACAAAATCTTTACGGAGTTGGTTGACAATCGCATCCATTTTTCTTGAGTTATTGATCGTCGCCACAATCATGATATCGGTGATCGGGGATTGACCTTTGACATTGTAAACTGTAATCGCTTCTGCTTGTTTATCTTCCAAGACTTTGACCACGATTGTTTTCAGTGATTTATTTGCCATCGGTTTCTCCTAAATAATATCCCATGCATTCTTTGACCAAGGGATTGGTGATTTTATGTTTCTTCTTCTTCAAATGGAGGAGGTTGTCTTTGAGAACGGCGAGGAACCCTTCATGATAGTTCTTTTTACAACTTGCAATCAAGGCACTTGAATCATAGCCACGGGTTGGTTCTATTTTATCTGAGGCATAGACAATTTGGGCAATCGGTCCCATGTTTGCTTTCCCGGTGGTGTGATAGCGAATCGCTTCCAAGACCCCGTCATGATGAATTTGAAACTCTTGCCGGGCAAGGATGGCCCCAACGAATTGGTGAAGGGCGTAAGGTTCAATTGGTTGATTGACCGTGTCATATTCATTGAGTAAATCTCTGGCCTCTTCTTCATCCATGTCTTTGGCAATGTCATGAAGGATGGCGGCGAGGAACGCATCACTAGCTCCCAATTGATTAGATTCAGCAATTGCATAAGCTAAGCAAGCCGTCGAATACACATGGGCAAAGCGTTCTTCTTTATAAAAGGCTTTGAGTTTAGGCACAAAATACAACTGATGTTCAAATATATATTGAATCACGGCTAATGGGGTCCCTAAACTTTCAAGGTTACGGATGCTTGTGGAAGACACTGCATAAAGCGATCCCGATAAGGGTTGGATTCGATAACGAGCCCAGTTAGGATGATCAAGCCGGGCCCCGGGACGAGGATAGGCGACCAATTGAATCATGTGGGCGAGTTTGTCTGCGTCCTTCCACTTATGGAATTGTTCAACCTGATCACCACCAATGAGGTAATAGAGTTGGTCGTTTGGATATAGTTGTTTAAAATGTTGGACCGTATGAATGGTGAAATTAATCACCGCATCTCTTTCGACTTCGTATAACGATAATTGAAAGGTTGGTTCATTGGCAATGGCGAGTTTGACCATGTTAATCCGATCAAGGATATTGGTCGTGGTATTTTTCCATCTTGGATTTTTGGTGATGATCAGGGTGACTTCATCGGCGTGAAGGTGGAGTTGACCTGCCTTGAGCATTGCCAAGTGGCCATCGTGAATAGGATCAAAAGGGGAACCGTATAATAATCGAATCATGTGGGAAGGACAATCTTTGGTTCGGTTGGATGCGCGCGATACATCACCACACGATGACCAATGGTTTGAACCAAATCTGCCTTTAACGATTTCACCATCTTAGGAATTAACGTTTCCGCTTCCTCTTGTGTGGATTTCAACACATGAAGTTTAATCAATTCTACTTTACCCAAGGCCAAATCCACCATCTTCAACCAATCTGGATGAAGGGCTTCTTTACCGAGTTGAAATTTCGTGGGTAACGTTTGGGCAAGCTTACGTAAGTATAAACGTTGACGGGTATTGATCATGATTGCACCTTACTTGGTAATAGTTTTGCCAAGACGCCTTTCGGTAAGAGCAAACGAACGGTTTGCCCTGAAGCTAAAAAATTAATCCAACCATAACCCGAGATGGCGAGGTCGATTCGACCTTTGGTTGGCAAGGTAAATTCATAGCTCGTGAAATCATCGATGGTCTTAAATGATTTTGAGGTCGGTTTTAATTGGTTCTTTTCAATGAGTTTAAAAAAACTTTCATCGGCTTTTTGCATTTGCATGCGTTGATAAGTGACGGCATTGGCAAAATAAGTGTAAACAAATTCTTTTTTTCCTGTGAGCATTTCCAAGCGAGCAAGGCCGCCAATCGCCAAGGCATCCTCGGCACCTAAACGGTAGGCAATCGGTTTGATTTCAACTTTGGGCATCATGATTTTGATCACTTCTTTTTCAACTTTGGCCAACATCGAGTGGTTGGCGATATATCCTGGGGTGTCATAAATGGTTTGCACATCGCTAATTGGAATTTCAATGACCCTTAAGGTCGTTCCAGGGAATGGGGAGGTGGTGATTAATTTCTTGGTTTGATTGGAGAAATGCTTCAAATATGTATTGATCAACGTAGATTTTCCTGAACTCGTCGCCCCAATCACATACAAGTCTTTGCCTTGATTGTCTTCGGCAATCATGGCTTTGATATCATCCAAGGCTTCATTGGTTTTGCTCGAGGCAATGATGATCTTTTCAAAAGGCATCTTCATGTTGTCAAAAAATTGTTTGATGTAAAGGTCTAATTTTTTATGATTGATGACTTTGGGCAACAAATCTCGTTTCGTGGCAATGAAGTAAACTTTGAGTCCTTTGACTGCATTGAGTAATTCAGTTGATAAGGTGGTTTCAAAGTTTAAAATATCCAAGACCCAAATAATTGAGGCTTGATCTTTTCTTGCTTTGGCGAGGATTTTATAAAAATCATCAAACAGAAAACTTTCTTTCGGGGCAATATCTTCCCCATAATGTTGTATTTTAAAACAACGTTGGCATAAAACCACTTCATGACGGTCAACATGTTTATGAGGAACAAAGCCTGGTAACGCTTCATCAATCGATTGTAAAATAATCCCACAACCAGGGCATCGACGAATGGTTTTCATGTCGGTCATTCTTGATTCCTCCAGTGGTTAAATTGTTTTAAACGGTGATAACGCTTCTTTAATAAAGCTTCAATGAATCGGTTGGGTTTGGTTGGCCAATGATCGTAGGCAACTAATTTTTCTGTGAATAAACTTTTCATCCCTAATCGATTCGCTAACCAGACATCGGTGAGCAGTTGATCACCCATCACCATGACCTTATCTTTAGGATACCCTTTTTCTTTTAAAAAGATAAGGAGTTTGTCCTTAAAAGGTTTACCAGTTTTTGCTAAGTAATCAACCCCAAGGGAAGCGGCGAAGGGTTTGACTCGTTGTTCATCATTATTCGAAATAATCAAAAAGGTCAACCCAGCATCCTTCAAGGTTTTAACCCATTTTTTTACGGTTGGTCTTGGCGTCATTTCATCAAAAGGGGCTAACGTATTATCCAAGTCACAACAAAGATATTGGATGTCTTGCTTCTTAAAAAAATCAGGGGTGACGTTGAACAACCGAGGCGCGTAAAAAGTAGGAAGCCAACGTGAAGAATGCTTACGCTTCATGGTTATTTCTTATCATCGAACAGGGAAACTTTTTCAATCTTTTCCCCAGTTTCTAAATCCATTTTTGGTTGAGCGACGGTTTTAAAACTTTGATCGATGCGATAAATCTGGTCATGGTAAACGCCAATGACATCGGTTTCTTTTGGCATCGATAAGTTCTTCTTCGCATATTTATCAATCGGAGTTGGGGCATAATCGTTGGTTTCTAAATTCACGAGTTCTTTGTTGGATAAGAGGACAGTAATCTTTAAAAACTCTTCTTGTTTATTCAGTTTACGCCAGTACACCAATTGGTGGGGTTCTGACTTAAAGCTTTGGAAAACATATTGAACCTTCCCTAAACGATTGGTTAAATCGACATAACTAATATCAAAAATTCTAAAATTACCTTGGCGAGTGAACATGACAATTTTCCCGCGTTCTTCTGGTTGATACACGAGTAATTTGGCAAGACGATCTTTGCCTAACAAGGAAGCAATCGCTTTGACCCCACCGGCTTTCACGCCTACTGGATTGACTTCTTTTTCCGAGAAATACGTGACATTGCCTTCTAGGGTTGCAATCAACAATTGACCTTGACCATTGCTGATATCCACATCCACGACCGTGTCATCACCTAGTAATCTCATGCAAGTTAACGGTTTACTATAGCGTTGAACGATAAATTCAGATAAAGGTGTCTTCTTCAATTGACCGTTACGGGTGATCATCACCACAAACGCATCCGGCTTAAATTCAGAAACGATTAATGCTTTGATGAGTCTTTCTTCAGGACCTAAATTGACGAGGTAATTGATGTGCTTACCTTCTTCTTTCCATTTGGTTTCTTGAAGTTCATGAATCGGGATGAATAAATAATTACCGAGTTGGGTAAACACAAGCAAGTAATCTAACGTGGTTGCCTGACCAGTTCCAATCAAAAGATCAGCTTCCTTGATGCCAGGCCATAAACCTTCAGAACTCTTGTACGACTTGAGAGGAGAACGTTTGATATAACCATCACGAGTGACAGCAATATATAGATCTTCTTTGGCAATCAAATCACGCTTATCAATTTGGATGGTTTCTTTTGGTTCGGTGACAATTTTGGTTAAGCGGTTTTGCCCATATTGAAGACTAATCGCTTTGAGGTCTTTGATGATTTTCTTGTTTAAGACCTCGCGATCATCGAGGATTTCTTTTAAGGTTTTAATCGTTGCTTTTAAATTCTTTTCTTCTTCTTTTAAGGTGGTGACATCGGTATTGGTTAATCGATACAGTTGTAACGACACGATGGCATCGGCTTGGGGTTTACTAAAGGCAAACTTCTTTTCTAGATTCGCCATGGCGTCTTGTTTGTCTTGACTCTTCCGAATGACTTTAACAACCTCATCGAGCATGCTGATGGCTTTGATTAACCCTTCAACAATTTCTATTCTTGCCAACGCTTTCGCTAAATCAAATTGAGATAAGCGGGTGATCACCTCGACTTGATGATCGATATAAGAATCAATGTATTGAAGCAAGTTAAAGGTGATAGGATGGCCTTTATCAATGGCAACCATGTTGGCGGAAAATGAACTCTTTAAATCGGTTTTTGAATGAAAGTATTGAAGAATTTTTTCAGGATTTGCATCGTCGCGAATGTCAATGGCAACCCGCATCCCATGATGATCGGATTCATCGCGGACTTCGATAATCCCATCGATGATTTTCTTAAAGCGAATTTCATCCATTTGTTTGACCAAGGAGGATTTGATCACGCCATAAGGAATTTCCTTGATGACAATTTGATAGTAACCTTTGAGTTTGGTGATTTCTGTCTTTGATAAAATTTCCACTCGACCATGTCCAGATAAATAAATTTGCTTTAAAGAATCGGTGCGATAAATGGTGCCCCCGGTTGGAAAATCAGGTCCCTTGATGATCTCGATTAAATCCTCGATTGTTGTCTTCTTGTGACTTAAGCGATAGATGACGGCATCGATGACATCACGAAGGTTGTGAGGAGGAATATTGGTGGCCATCGCCACGGCAATCCCTTGGGTCCCATTGACCATCAGATTAGGAAAACGTGCTGGTAAGACAATCGGTTCATCTTGGGAATCATCAAACGTGAGTTGTGTATCGACTGTATTTTTATCAATATCTCGAATCAATTCTTCGCTGATTTCCGCTAATCGAACTTCGGTATAACGATGAGCGGCAGCATTGTCACCATCAATCGATCCGTTGTTACCTTGGAAGTCGATTAAAGGAACACGGTATTTCCATGGTTGCGACATATGCACGAGCGCATCATAAATGGACGCATCCCCGTGAGGGTGATATTTCCCCATGACTTCGCCAACACTGGTTGCACTTTTTCGATAGGGTTTACGGAAAACGTTACCACTATGATACATGGCATAAATAATCCGACGTTGGACTGGTTTCAATCCATCTCTTAAATCAGGGATTGCCCGGTCTTGTATGACGTATTTTGCATACGTTGCATACCGTTCCCCCATGATGTCTTCTAAGGGAGCAACGTTAATTTTTTCAACAATAGGTTTAGCAACTGGTTTAGATTTTTTTGCCATCTGCCGTTACCTTTCCTGCGACTTCACGAATGGTAAAATCAATATTTTCTTCAACCCATTTTCTTCTCACGGAAGGATCTTTACCCATGAGGATACCGACGCGTCGTTCCACGATGAGAGGATCTTCAATGTTGACACGAATCAAGGTTCTTGATTTTGGGTCCATGGTTGTTTCTTTAAGCTGTGAGGCATTCATTTCCCCTAACCCTTTATAACGGGATATCCGATAAGGTGAACCAACCACTTTTTTTGCTTTTTCTAATTCTTCTTCAGTCCAAGCATAGGCAAATTGATTTTGCTTTTGTTCATTCATGATCCGATAAAGAGGAGGAATGGCAATATACACTTTTCCCGCATTGATTAACGGCCGCATATGGTGATAAAAGAAGGTGAGTAACAAGGTTTGAATATGAGCACCATCCGTGTCTGCGTCCGTCATGATGATGATCTTGCCATATTTTGCGTCTTGAAGATCAAAGCTTGGCCCAACCCCCGCGCTAATCGTGGCAATCAGGGTGGCAAATTCTGTATTCTTTAACATTTGTTCCATCGTTAAACTATCGGTATTTAAAGGTTTACCACGAAGCGGTAAGATGGCTTGATGTAAACGATCACGACCGTTTTTAGCCGTACCACCAGCAGAATCACCTTCAACGATAAACAATTCATTTAAGGCGTATTCTTTACTTTGTGCCGGGGTTAACTTGTCAGAAAGAAGGGTGTCAGATCTAAACTTTTTATTACCGCGTGCTTCTTCTTTCGCTTTGCGAGCAGCCATTCTTGCCGCTTGAGAATCCACACACTTTTTAATGAGGTTGGTGGCAAAGTCTTTATTCTCCACGAGGTGATACGTGAGTTTGGAATAAATCATATTTTGAACAGCAGCCAAGGCATCGGGTGTACCAAGTTTACCTTTGGTTTGACCTTCGAATTCCAATTTACCTTCAGGAATTTTTAAGGAAACAATCGCCGTTAATCCTTCACGAATATCGGTGCCTTCTAGTTTTACTTTGTTACGTAGCAAAGCGTTGGTTTCTGCATATTCATTAACCGCTCTGGTTAACCCTGCACGAAAACCATTCTCGTGAGTTCCCCCATCTTTGGTTCGGATGTTGTTCACGTAGGAATAAATACTTTCGTTGTAATCTTGTAAACAATATTGCATGGAAATTTCTATTTTGATGTCACTACCTAAATCTTCAAACACTAAAACTTGATGCATCTTTTCTTTGGTTTCATTCAAACTGGCGATGTATTCTTTAAGACCTTCTTCATAGTAGTATTCCGCTTCCATGTTGGTGCGTTCATCTTTGGCAATAAAGCGAACTTTTTTCATTAAAAATGCAGACTCTTGTAAGTGAGCAATGATGGTTTCCCATTTGAAGTCAGTGGTTGTAAACACCTTAGGATCTGGTTTAAAGCGAACGGTTGTCCCAGTTTTATTGGTTTTTGCGCCTTTTTCTAATTTACCAACTTTTTTCCCACCATTTTCAAAGCGAATATGATAGGTGTAGCCTTCACGACTGACGGTGACATCGACATATTCAGATAAAGCGTTGGTCACCGAAGCACCGACCCCGTGTAAACCGGCACTAGAAACATAGTTTTTATCAGAGAATTTCCCACCACTATGCAAGGTCATAAAGATAATTTCAATCGCTGGTTTTCCTGTTTGCTTTTGAATCCCAACTGGTATGCCTCGACCGGAGTCTTTGACGGTCAAAGATCCATCGGCGTGAATGGTCAAATAAATCGTATCGCCGAAGCCAGAAAGAGCTTCATCGATGGCGTTATCAAGGATTTCCCAAACTAGATGGTGTAAACCGGTGCTATTGGTGGACCCAATATACATCGCCGGACGCTTTCTAACGCCTTCTAGTCCCTCAAGAACATCAATGCTATCTTCGTTATATGTATTTAAGTTTTGATTTTTCGCCATTTTTAGTTATGATTTACCTAATGCATTATAGCAAATATCAACAGAAAGCGTAAATTTTATGACCTCAAATATCTTGATTACTATCGTGCCTATGCTGATTGGATACTTACTGGCATCCATCCCTTCCGGGGTATGGGTCGGCCAAATTATGTTTAAAAAAGATGTTCGAACGCTTGGTTCGGGGGGCACTGGGATGACCAATGTCTTTAGAAATTTTGGTAAAACAGCCGGAACGATTGTCTTTTTTATGGATTTAATCAAAAGTGTGACACCAGTTTGGATTGCCTCTGCCATTGCCTATCAATGGACTTCTCTTGGGTTAGAGCAACCCTTTCTTGGTCAATTAAGCATCATGCTTACTGGCTTTGGCACGAGTCTTGGCCACAGTTATCCTATCTTCGCTCAGTTTAAAGGTGGTAAAGCCGTCTCTTCCGGTGGGTCGTTTGTGTTGATGAGCAATTGGATCATTGCCCTGATTGGGATTACCGTTCAAATTACCATCATCAAAGTGTTTAAAGTCGTCTCGATTGGGGCGATGACTGGTTTCTTGGTTGCCTTGCTATTGACGTTGGTCCTCTGGATTCCAGGTTTGCAAGACATTGGGATGTGGAACCGGGTTGAATCAGGTTGGTTGTACTCACTCACCACGTTTATCATTTGGTTATTCATCGTCTATCGCCACAAACAAAACATCCAGCGATTACTCGCTGGAAAAGAACTTGATTTTAAAAAGAAATCAGGGAAATAAAAACTATTTTTGAGCGTTCATGCTGTTGATGACAGCCCGAACTTGCGCTTCGTTTGGTTTTCTTCCCATTTGCATGAACATCGCTCGAATCATCTTTTCGTTGATGGGAGGGTTCTTGGTCAATTCACGTTTAAAATACCAACGTGATAAGAAAAAACCACCGACCAATCCACCGATTAAACCAATGACGAGATAAAGTAAGGTTTGCCAAATATCCATAGATGTTGCTCCTTTTAAGCTCGTCCGTCGTAACTACCATCTTCGGTGCGAATACTAATGGTTTCGCCTTCAGAGATAAATAACGGGACGCGTAACTTATAGCCAGTTTCTAATGTGGCTTCTTTCATCGCTTTATTAATGGTATCACCTTTGACTGCCGGTTCGCATTCTTTAACCTTTAAAGCGACTTTTGCGGGTAACGAAACCCCTAAAATTTCTGCTTCATAAAGTAAAATTTCAATGTCTTGTTCCGTGACTAAAAAGTTAACTTCCCAAGCAAGTTTTTCTCGAGTAATTTCTAGTTGATCAAAGCTAGTTTTATCCATAAAAACCAAATTGCCATTGGCTTCATAAAGGAATGTCATCTTTTTCTTATCGAGTTGAATTTTTTCTACATCAGTTCCACCTAAAAAAGACATTTCGGTGATGGATCCTGTTCGCAAGTTTTTGACCTTGGCTTTGACGACCATTTTGCGCATGGCAGTCTTATTTAAACTGACGTCAATGACAGTATAAATATTCTTTTCAAATTCAAAGTGGTTGCCCGGTCTTAATTCGGTTGCATTGACCATGTCTTATCCTCCTTAGCGTAAGATACGAAAACTTTATTTTCGTTCTTTATGAGACGTATTCTTGTTGCAGCGACTGCAAAACTTCTTGATTTCCATCTTTTCAGGTTTGGTTCTGCGATTTTTGCTCGCTAAATAGTTTTCTTCACCGCAAACGGTGCACTTTAACATAAAACTTTCTCTCATGTTGATATCCTCCGAGGCACGTTGTATAGCATAGCATAACTCCACGGATTAATCTATGGCATTTACTTAAGGTGGTCACGCCATCCTTCTTGGAATTTCTTTGCTTTTAACATGGCGATTTCTTGAGCGTAAGGGGTTAATTCTCCAACCCAAGGGGTTTCTAAAATTTTTGGTAAATGGGCAAGTTTGGGATGATGAACATAACGGGATAAGGTATCAAAACCGATGGAGCCATAACCTAGATTTTCATGGCGATCTTTTTTTGCCCCTCTAGGATTTTTTGAGTCATTGATATGGAGAACGAGTAATTT
>CAMCVC010000032.1:0-11392 GCA_945879785.1 Staphylococcus epidermidis
CAACTCGGAAGCTTCCATCGCCAAGTCATCTTAGATAAACAGAAATTAGACTTAATGTTTATTCGGGCCCCGATTGTCAGCCGTGTCGATAAGGACGTTAATGTCCTGTTTGAGGTGGATGGCTTAAAAGTTGCCGTTCAATACCGAAATCAAATTGGTTTATCCTTTCATCCTGAACTCAGTAAACAAACATACTTTCATCAACAACTCATTGCCATGATTGACCAAAAAAACTAAGCTTTATGATTGGCATCAAACGTAAGTTTACAAAAGTAGAAGTGGGTTTTTTTCTTGCCTTACTCTCTGCTTTTTTCTTTAGTTTAAATATTCCTGTGACAAAATCATTATTGTCCTTCATCTCTCCTTATTGGTTAGCAAGTCTACTTTATTTTGGTGCAGGTTTTGGCACTTTGATTTACCAACGCCTCACAAGATCCATGGCGTCAACTGGCGTGAAAATCAATCATCAATTGGTTTGGTTCGCTTCCATGATTTTCTTAGACATTGCTGCACCTATCGCTTTCTTCATTGGTGTGAAAGAAACTGATGGCAACATGGTGGGGTTATTATCCAATGGCGAGTTATTCTTCACCTTACTGATTGCTTTGTTCATTTTCAAAGAAAAATTAAGACGATTATCTTGGATAGCCTTAGGGTTTATTGGGTTGGGTGTGGTGATATCTAACGGACTGTTATTCAATGTGGAATTTCAACTAGGTCAACTCTGGATTTTATTGGCAATGCTCCTCTGGGGTATTGAAAACAACGTGTCGAAAAAACTAAGCCTTGGCAATCCATTGAATGTGGTGATGATCAAAGGTCTCGGTACTGGAGTTGGCACATTACTGGTAAGTATTCTTCTTCAAGAAATCTTCCCATCATGGTGGATGGTGATCTTAACGTTGATTGCAGGGTTTGTGATTTATGGCGGGAGTTTAATCTTTTATGTCTTTGCACAACGGTCATTGGGCGCCGCCAAAGTACAGATGATTCAAAGTTTTTCTCCATTAATGGGTGGGATCTTTGCGTGGGTGATTTTTCAAGAATCCATCACCGTTACCACGGTTGTTGGTTATCTCTTCGTGGTGATAGCGTTAATCTTGATTGGATTCGACTTGTTCAAAGATAACCCAGCCAAAGGATAGCGGTTTCAATTGCTTTCATCCCCTTCTTTGTGCAAAATTATCATAAAATAATGATGATGAAAGATCTTAAGATAGCCTTAGGGCAAATGCGGGTCATCCCTGGTCAACCCAGCAAGAATTTTTTAACGCTTTCAACCATGGTGGAAAAAGCCAAACAAGCCTCGGTTGATTTAATTGTTTTTCCCGAACTCTGTATCACGGGTTATTTAATCGGTGATCAGTTCTTAGATAATGCTTGGGTCGACTTTGCCGTGTCGTTTAATGAAAAAATAAAACAACTTTCACAAAACATCATCATCGTTTGGGGCAACGTCTTTACCCTCGGTGCGAATCCCACCATCACCAACAACGATTCCCGGTTAGCAAAACTAAACTCTGCCTTTATTGCCTATCACGGCGAATACCTCACCCGAAGCAATGGAGTCTTTCCTGGGATCTATCCAAAACGTTTATTCCCCAATTACCGCATGTTTGATGACCAACGTTATTTTTTACCAGGACGAGAACTTGAAGAAAAACTCAACCTTAAAGTCAAATCCTTCCTTGATCCATTAACCTTGAATTACAAGGGTAAGATGATTCGGTTTGGTTTAGAAGTCTGTGAAGACATGTGGGATGATGCTTATGGATTTTCTCCATCAAACGAATATTTAAAACAAGGTGTGGATCTGTTGATTAACATTTCTGCTTCTCCTTGGACTTTAGACAAAGAAAAATCAAGACAAGACCAAATCAAAAAACATGCCAAAGTTCCTTTTATCTTTGTCAATAAAGTTGGCGCGGATAACAATGGAAAAAATATTGTCCTCTTCGAAGGTGGTTCGATGGTGTATAACGCCAATGGTGAATTAATCATTCAAGCAAACGAACACGCAGAACCAGAACTTCTCATCGCCTCCTTAAGCGACAAGAAGCTTCGCCCAACTGATCCTAAGAAACTTTTCACGATGCTGAAACAAGGCATTTCTTTTGTTGATGAACAACTCTTTGACAAGAAAGTCCCATGGATTGTTGGATTATCCGGTGGCATCGACAGTGCTGTCTCCACCGCCCTTCTCACCGAAGTCATTGGCAAGGATCGTGTCTATGCTTACTCCTTACCTACCCCTTATAACAGTGAACAATCCAAACAAAACGCCAGAGACATTGCCAAAGCGTTAGGTATTCATTTCCAAGAAATCCCTATTCAAAAGATGGTGGATGCTTTCTTAGCCATTCAACCACAAGCCGATGTCTTAACCAAAGAAAATGTCCAAGCCAGGGTTCGCGGCAGCATCCTCATGAACCTTGCTGCAGAGAAAAAAGGTGTGGTCTTAAACAACGGGAATAAAATTGAAATTGCCTTAGGGTATGTCACGCTTTATGGAGACACCATTGGTGCCTTATCTCCATTGGGTGATTTAACCAAGATGCAAATCAATACCCTTGCCTTATGGATCAACGAACAAGCAAACCAAGTCATTATTCCTAAAAACCTGATCGCCTCGATGGAACAAGGCATTCCTCGTTATCAATTCCAACCATCCGCTGAATTAAAAACCAATCAAGTCGATCCGATGAAATGGGGTTATCATGATTGGCTTATTCATGAATTATTAAGTTTCCCTTCTCTAGCCCCAGAACGAATTTTAACAATGTATCTTGATCGTAGTTTCCCGAAGCATATCCAAGGACTGATGTCACATTATGGCGTGGATAAAGCTCAAGCTTTTATCACGGATTTAGAATGGGTTTTGTCTTTATGGAACAAAGCTTATTTCAAACGTGTTCAGATGCCACCCAACATTATTGTTTCTAAAGGTGCGTTTGGCTATGACTATCGCGAAGCCCAAATGTCGTATGAAAAAACAACGTTATATCTCCAGTTAAAAGAAAAAATTCTTGCTTAGATTTTGATCAATAAATTAATCAGCGAAAGCACATTTTTCTGTTTTTTATTCGATTATCAATTACAAGACTAATAATAAAGACAATGTCACGATGGATAACACCACCCAAGGTGCAGATAGCTTTTTACTCATGAGGAGTAACGTGGTTGCCGTGACCATCAACGCGGTTCGCCAATCGATAGGAAGGGCGATGAATTGGTTGATGGCGGTCACCACGATTAAACTTGCTGCGGCGATTCGAATCCCTCGAAGAAAGACCTTCATCCAGGGAACGCGTTGAAAGGTTTTCCATAAAGGCATCACCACATACACCAAAAGAATCCCAGGAAGAAAAATACTGAATCCCGACATCAAACCACCAAGCCACGCCAAGGGTTGTCGTGAAAGAATTTGTGTGCCAACAAATGCCGCAAAACTAAACAAGGGTCCGGGAATCACTTGATCGATTGTGTAGCCAGATAAAAAAGTTGATAATGAAATAAGTGTTTGCTGCGTCACCAGATCTTGAATCATTAACGGAATGACGATTTGTCCGCCACCAATGACGCTATAGCCATAGCGATAAAAGGAATAAAACAAACTAAACCAGGTATCGCTTAACCAAGGCATCAGCATTTCATTGGTGAAGGCAATGCCTAACAACAACATAAGACTCACCCAAGAGATCGATGTTTTTGAAAAAGAAACGTGTTGTTTACTTGGATGACGTAACACCATCACCCCACCTGATAAGACTAGTAATGCAGGAACGGTCCACACACTCAACGGCATGAGCCAAAATCCAAGAATTGCCACAATTAGAAATAACATAACTGGTTCAATCGCATTCAAAACTTTTTTGGATAACGACCAACCGGCATAGAAAATAAAGGCAACGGCTATTGAAGGAAGAATCATGAGTAATTGGTTAACGAATGGTTGGTTTTGAAAGAAACTAAAGAACAACCCAACAAGCATCATGATGACGATGGCAGGCAAGGTCCACACCATAAAGGTCAAGAATGCTAACCATTTGCCACCAACCAAATAACCGATCGCCATGATGGTTTGGGTGCTACTTGGTCCAGGTACTAACGAAAAGACACCAATCAGTTCTGCCAATGTTTCTTCGGTGATGTACTTTTTCTTTTGGACCAAGATTTGTGAAAAAATTCCATAATGGGCTTCCGGGCCACCAAAACTACTGAGTGAACACCATAAGACATCCCATAGAAACGCCAAGTTCATGGCTGGTTTTGGGAACGAATCCAACCACACAACACTTGAAGTTCTTTGGTTGGAAACGTGAGATGGTGAGGAATCAACCACGTTCCTTTGCTTGTTTTAATGGTTGGGAATGCATCAAGCAATGCTTGAATCCCTTGGGGTCCTGGATAAACTCCGATATGGTTTGTATACGCAGCAAAATGAATTAAGTTCTTTTTTCCTTTGAAGGTTGGCATTTGATAAGAAAAGAAAAATTGAGCATCGGGAAAAGCTTCTTTAACCATGGTGTAGAATTTAGTCAATCGCGTTTGAATGTTTAGTTCAAACTGACCTAGGTATTTGTCAAACGAATCGTTAGGATTCATATTCATTTATAAATTCATTATAAAGGTTTAAAATAGTTATCAATAAAGGAATGCAATGTATGGCAAACACCAATCCATCACCCGTGACGACATTACTGGAAGCTTTTGAGAAACATTATCAGAAAACCAAAGCGTTAAGTTACGTCATGAACGTGGCAAGCTTTGATGCTGAAACCATTGCCCCGAAAAATGATGGAGCGGTCAATGAACGTTCCGAAGCGATGGGATTTTGGGCGTTAGAAGACTTCAACCACCAAAACAATCCAGCCTATGATCAATTACTAACCGACTTACAAAAGAACCAAGAGGCGTTAACCCCAGAAATGAAACGCATCGTCTACTTGCAACGTAAGCAAATTGACGCCCTTAAAAAAATTGATCCTAAAGATTATCAAGACTACGCGGTGTTATTGTCTCAAGCTCAAGTCGCTTGGGAAAAAGCAAAGAATAACGACGATTTTAAAAGTTACGAACCTTACTTAGAAAAGATTCTTACTTATGTCCGGAAGTTTACAACCTTAACCAAAACCGTCGAGGGTCCACTTTATAATCAATTACTCGATGACTATGAAGAAGGCAACACGATTGAAAAATTAGATGCTTTCTTCGCCACCTTAAAAGCTCGTATTGTTCCCCTGCTTAAAAAAATCCAACAATCCAAGGTAAAAATTCGCACAGACTTTATGTCGCGAACGTTTCCCAAACACGAGCAAATCGCCTATGCAAAGACTTTATTAGATTTTATTGGTTATGATCTTAACGCTGGTGTCCTTGCAGAATCGGTTCACCCATTTAGTAGTGAAATCACCCCGAGTGATGTTCGTGTGACGACCCACATTTATGAAAATAACTTTGTTTCTAACATTTATTCCACGGCCCATGAAGGTGGTCATGGCATTTACGAACAAAACATTGGGAAAAAAGTAAAAGGTACCTTGCTTGGGCATGGGGCAGCGATGTCCATCCATGAATCGCAATCACGTTTCTATGAAAACGTCCTTGGCCGTTCTTATGCGTTTACCAAGGTTGTCTTTCCTCAACTCAAGAAACAATTCCCTAACCAATTTAACGATGTTTCCATTGAGGAATATTACCAAGCAATTAACGAAGTCAAAGCTTCACTCATTCGTACCGAATCTGATGAACTCACGTATAGTCTTCACGTCATGGTCCGTTATGAAATCGAAAAAAAATTAATGGATGGCAGTTTAAAGGTGAAGGATTTACCACAGGCATGGAATGATTTATATCAATCTTATCTTGGGGTGAAACCAAAAAATGATCGCACGGGTTGTTTACAAGATGTCCACTGGTCTGGTGGCGCGTTTGGTTATTTCCCTTCTTATGCATTAGGCAACGCCATCTCGATTCAATTATTAAAGACGATGGAAAAGACCTTGTCGTTAGAAGAAACCATTCAAAGCAAAAAATTAGTTCCCCTTCGAGAATGGTTTGCAAAACACGTTTATGTCTATGGCAAACTTTATCCACCTTTTGTCTTACTGAAAAAAGTTACCGGTGAAGATTTAAACCCAAGTTATTATTGTGATTACTTAGAAGCAAAATTCAGCAAAATCTATAAAATTTAGTTCTTTTTCTTGTTATTGAATTGAATCATTTGACATTCAACCATAGGTCGATAAAATGGACATTATATGAATTTTTCACGTGGTTTGTTTTTAATTCAATCCATCATGATGATGGTGTTACTTGGTACGGTTTATGTGTGGGGCGTGTTTCGCGTTGAAGTTGAAAGTCTTTACGGCATCAGTGCAACCTTAAGTGGCTTGCCTTACATGGTCTCTTTGGTCAGTTATGCCTTGGCGATGTGGATCGCTGGCAAGTGGATGTCAACCCATCGCACTCACTTCGTGATTGCTGGGGTTATCTTGTTTGTCGGTGGTTTGTGGTTATCGAGCGTGGTGGATAATATTTATGCGTTAACACTGACCTATGGTTTATATGTTGGTACAGGGGTTGGATTTTTATATGGTGTGCCGATGTATATCGTCCAGAAGACGTTTCACAAAAATGTGGGTTTGATCACAGGTTTTATTCTCATGGGGTTTGGTTTATCCAACACCTTGATGACACCGGTGGTGACATCCCTACTGACCATGAATTCTATCCAATCCACCTTTAGCATTCTTGGTTGGGTTGCCTTGCTTGTGTTTTTGCTTTGCATTTGGCCACTGTTTCACCACATTCCCACTCAAGTGAAAGCCGATGTCAAAGAAACCTTATCGTTTGACCTTACTGGCTTTCGTTCGTTATACGTTGTCTTTGTTCTTAGTTTAATTTCTGGATTAACCATCATTGGCTTAAGTTACCGCATCGGGGTGGTGAATTATGGTTTTGATGAAGATTTTGTCACCATTGCCATCGCATTTTTTGCCCTCTTTAACGGACTTTCTCGACCTTTCTTTGGTCGGCTTGTTGATCGGTTTGGTTTTTTTAAGGTCGCATTTTTTAGTCTGATTTCACTGGTGACCAGTGGTTTGATTTCGGTTTTTAATGGCGGACAATTTCCCTGGTTGTACGCGATCAGCTATGGCGCATTTTGGTTCGGCTTAGGTAATTGGATGGCGTTGATGCCTTTATCCATTCAAACGTTATTTCCCAAAACGATGTTCTCAAAATTATATGGCGTCCTTTTCACCGCGTACGGCTTAGCGGCCATTATCGGAACTTTATTTTCTGGAGTCATCCTAGACTTAACATCATCGACATGGCCAATTTATGCGGCGATTGTGTTGGCCAATAGCGTCAACCTTGTCTTGGTTCTATGGCTAAAGAAACGATATCAATTAAAGATTTTTAATTAGTTTTAATTTTTGAAAAGCTTTTTGATAAATCGGAATCATTCTTGGTTCACTGACAACTTTGAGAACAGATTGAATGGAGAACCATTGCACCCCTGAATTTTCTTCAACATTCACCACAGGTTTTTCTGTCTCATCGGCAATCACCAAAAAGGTCGCATTCAAATGAAGATGATCGGACACATGCCGACCGTGTTTGATATGGTTAGGAACATAAATCGTATCTAACAAGAAGATTTCCTTTGAAAAGGGACGAATCTTGGTTAAGCCTGATTCTTCTTCCGTTTCTTTTAAGGCAACATGAAGCATATCGTCATCGCCGTCACTATGGCCACCTAGCCAACCCCAAGATTTATAGATATTGTGGTGGGCAAAAAGGACCTTATCCATGCGTTCATTGACCACAATCGTGGACACCGTAAAATGGGCGATGAGATTCGTTCTTAGTAAATAATCGGGATTCTTATCGATAAAAGATAAAATTGCTTTCTTATCAAAAGCTTCTTGTTCATTGAATGGTTGGTACGCTTGAATTTGTTGTTTTAACATCCATTTCATTTTACTTGTTAATGCAAATGAATTAAATATAATTATGGTGATGTTCTCTGAAATTAAATTACCTTTTAAACTCTTACTTGGGATTGCCTTGGGTGGTTTATTGATCTTGTTGTTATCTGGGCCTTTTTTACCAATGATTGAAGGATTGATTGCCATCTATCTTCATCCGTCTTTACTCGTCACGGATTATTTAGCGGTGGGTGGTTTACAAGCCACACTCGTCAACGCTTGGCTTGTCACGTGGGTGGCCATCCTGGTGCTTCATCGTCTTCAAGTTAAATTTTCTGGGGTCTCCTTTGCGGGTGTCCTCACGATCTTTGCATTTGCATTTTTTGGAAAAAATCTTCTTAACATCATCCCCATTTGGCTTGGCTTTTATGCTTACACCAAGATGAAAGGGACGAATCTAAGTCAATACACAGGAACGTTCTTATTCTCAACCGGACTTGCTCCTGTCACTAGCTTCATCATCTTTGGTATCCCAGGCCTACCACTTTACCTTGCGATTCCTTTAGGAATAGTTGCTGGCGTGATCGCTGGCTGGTTAACCCCCATGGTGGTTTCCATTGTTGGCAAATTTCATCAAGGGTATAACTTATATAACACAGGATTTGGGATGGGTTTTATCGCGATGCTGATAAGCAGCATCCTCAAAGCATTTAATGTCGATGTCAGCGTTCCATTAACATTAACTTTTGCTTATCACACGACACTTTTGTGGTTTGTTTTTATTCTCTCCATTGGTTTGATGGGTGGCGCTTTTATCCTTCACCGCCAAGTGTATCGTCCTTGGTTACGGCTAATTCAAAGCCCGGGGAATTTACCCACTGATTTTTATAAAGACTTTGGCTTGGCAGCAACTCTATTCAATGTTGGTACGATTGGATTATTAAGTTTATTCCTTGTGATCACCTTAAATCTTCCATTATCTGGTCCGATGGTTGCAGGGATCTTCACGTTTATGGCATTTGGAAGTTATGGTAAACATATTCGTAACGCACTTCCTGTCATCACTGGTTTAATCCTTGCTTCCATGATTCCTGGCTTTTCATTAACCAATCTCGGACCTAGCATTGCGGTCTTCTTTGTGACCGCCTTAGCTCCTGTGTCTGGAAAGTTTGGGGTGTTTTATGGACTCCTTGCAGGGTTTATTCACTTATTGATTGCCCCCCAAGCCCTCGCTTTACAAGGTGGATTTGATTTGTATAACAATGGATTTACTGCCGGTCTTGTCGCGGGTATTGTGGTCGTCATCGCTCAACAATTTCCTATCCCTAACTTCTTACAACGATTACAACGAAAGTCAGTTAAACACTAATGGAACGTTTTAGCCATACCGCGATTATCATTCCCGCTTTTCGTCCTAATGACAATCTCATCAAACTCATTCACAGTTTAAGAATTACCTTTCATCAACCCATCATTGTCGTGGATGATGGTAATCCAGATCAGAAGATATTTAAGCAACTTTCAGGCGTGACGGTTTTGCATCATCCAATCAACCAAGGCAAAGGCGCTGCACTCAAGACTGCTTTTCAGTATGTGTTGAATCATCTCCCAGAGATTGATGGGGTGGTGACCGCCGATGCCGATGGCCAGCATCCAAGTGAGGATATTCTAAAGATTGCGATGTTGTTAGACCAAGATTCAAGGGCTTTTTATCTTGCCACAAGAACCTTTAACAAACGAACTCCTTTAAGTAATAAATTGGGCAACTTGATTACCCGTTATGTGTTTTTAGCGGTTACCGGACAAAAAGTCATGGATACTCAAAATGGATTACGTGGCATTCCTAGGTGGTTACTCTCAAACTTAATTAAGATTCCGCAACAGCGTTTCGATTATGAAATGGCGATGTTGAAAGAAGTTGCTGTCAAAAAAACCACGATTATTCAAGTGCCAACACAAACCATTTATCACCAAGAAGGTGCGATTAGTTCTTTTCGCCAATGGCGTGACTCATATTTAATTTATCAAATCTTACTCAAAGATTTCTTTCGATTTTCAATGGTAAGCATCTTGAGTTTTGTCATTGATTACAGTTTATTTATATTGTTTTACCAATGGCTAACAGGAACGTATCGCATTATCCTCGCGGTTATTTTTTCTCGCATCCTATCCGGGGTTGCCAATTACACGTTGAATCGCTTGTATAGTTTTCGTTCGAAAGTTAAGTTATCCCAATCTGTGGGTCAATACTTACTTTTATTTCTCATCATCATGGCTTCCTCAGCGTGGCTAACCGACGGCATTGCCCTTCTTGGTGTTTCCGCAGCATGGAGTAAGTTGGTGGTCGATATATTCCTTTTTATCGTTTCTTATCAAGTGCAAAAGAAGTATATTTTTAAACATGAATCATAATCAACTCCGACTCATCACCTTGGTCTACTCGTTAACCTTAACCTTGGGGACTGGTTATTCCTTGCTGGATGCGTTTGTATTCAAAGCAAGTGGTCAGAGTGGATCAAATATTCTTAGTTCCCAGTCCGAATCAAATTCTTCTCTCACATCGATTGAACCAACCTATGGCGAGTTTTCTTATGTCGACAGCAACATGCAATTACAGATTGATGTGATTCGACGTCATGACACGCAAGTCTATGTGGCGGTCCTCACCACAACCGATCATCGTCTCTTCAAAGCAGCGTTTGGTTTAGATACCTTTGGAAAAAATTTTAAAGAAAAAACTTCTGTCATTGCCAATCGAAAAAATGCCATCTTTGCCATCAATGGAGACTATTATGGTTTTCGTGATATTGGTTTTGTAGTCAGAAATGGATTGGTCTATCGCATCACACCACGTCCAGTAGAATCTGACAACGCTGTGGTTCTTAACGATCAAGGAATGATGTCGACATTTGAAGAACGAGACACTGACCTTCAAGCATTAAACGAACTTAATCCATGGCAAGTTTGGTCATTTGGACCGGTGTTAATTAACCAAAGTACCTTAATGGTCAACCCCTCAACCAAGGTCCCTTATGAACTTGATAGCAATCCGAGAACGGCCATTGGCCAAATTCGTGATGACCAATACATCTTTGTGTGCTCGGATGGAAGAACCTCAGAAAGTGCCGGATTATCGGTTTACGAATTAGCTTCTGTTTTTGTGGAGTATGGGGCACGATTTGCCTACAACCTTGATGGAGGTGGCTCTGCAACCATGTGGTTCAATGGCAGATTAATCAACAAACCCACCAACAGTGGTTCAACCATTTCAGAACGATCAATTTCTGACATTATTTATCTTGGTTATGATTTATAAACTAAAAGTCATCCTAAGTTACCTAGGTATTTCCACTTTTGTGGGGGCGTTTAGTTATGTGTATTTAAGCTTTGTACCTGGTGTGTTTAATCTTTGGATGGTTGGAGCTTTTTGCGTCCCCTTGTTAGCGGGCATTTTTGAA
>CAMCVC010000033.1:0-10682 GCA_945879785.1 Staphylococcus epidermidis
GCAGCAAGTGCGGCCAAGGTTGACGCATATGCTTCTTCCCCGTCTTTGATCTGCCATGTACCAAAACCAAGCAAGGGAATGACGACACCGTTTCTTAGCGTTAACGTATCTTTGATGACCATGGTTGTGTCTCCTTATGTAGATTATAACAAGCATCCAAAGATTAACTTACTTTAATTTCGTTATAATAAGAGTGTTAATAAAGGATAAACTTATGAAACAAATTATTTTAGCCGGTGGTTGCTTTTGGGGCGTGGAAGCTTATTACAAACGTTTAAAAGGGGTCAGCGACACCCAAGTTGGCTACGCGAATGGTAATTACGCCAACCCAACGTATGAAGAAGTGTGCAATGAAAAAGCAACCCATGCCGAAGCAGTGCTCGTTAAGTATGATGAAAAAGTGATTAGCCTAGAAACATTAATGGATCATTTGTTTAGAATCATTGATCCAACCTCCGTGAATAAGCAAGGTCATGATGAAGGGGTTCAATATCGAAGTGGGGTTTATTTCCAAGATCCAAAAGACGAAGCGGCCGCCCAAAAATTTGTCTTATCCAGACAACCGCAATATAAAAAAAGAATCGCATTAGAAATTCAATCGCTTCGAGGTTTTTATGATGCAGAAACGTATCATCAAGATTATTTAGATAAAAACCCCAATGGGTATTGCCATGTTGACTTTAGAGTCCTTCGTAAAGAGGAAATGAAATAATGCAAAAAAAACAAGAATACGAAACCGTCTTGTTAGCGGCCAAAGGATTGGTTGAAAATCGGCAATTGCCTATTTCGCTTTATGCCAATCTGTCTGCATTACTCAAACAAACCTTGAGTGATGTGTCGTGGGTTGGTTTTTATTTATTCAATGGCACCGCCCTTTATTTAGGACCTTTTCAAGGCAAAGTTGCATGTGTCGATATTACCTTAGATCGTGGTGTCTGTGGCCTTGCCGCACGAACGAAAAAAACAGTGATCGTCCCAGATGTCCATAAGTTCCCAGGACACATTGCCTGCGATGAAGGTAGCAACAGTGAAATTGTGATTCCTCTTATGAAAAATAACCAACTGATTGGGGTGCTCGATATTGACAGTTACACTTTTGCCCGCTTTGATAAAGTCGACCAAACCTATTTGGAAAAATTTGTTCAATCGATTGTTAAATACCTGACATAAATTATCAAGACGTGTTTCTATCGATGGGTGAAAAGAATAACTAAAAAACCATCATTGAAACCGCTTTTATAGTAAAATACCCATGTGCAGTCGTGGCGGAATTGGCAGACGCGCTAGATTCAGGGTCTAGTACCTTCACCGGTGTAGGAGTTCAACTCTCCTCGACTGCACCAAATCATTAGTAAACACCTTTATTTTTTTTTCTTGAGTGATATAATTCCTTTTGGTCATTTGAGCAAAAATATTTGCTCAATCTAAAGGAGATTACATTGTTTATGAACCAACCGAAAGTGCTGAAGTTCAAAGCGATGGATACCAACATGAAATGGTTAAATTTTTCATTGTTGCTACTCGTCCTCGCCGGCGTGTTTATTTTTGGGATTCAAATTTTGTTTCTCGCTCTTACCGTCATCATCGTTGATTTAATCTTTGAAATTATCTTTGCTTATTTTCGTGGTAAACAAATTGATCAAGGTTGGTTATACAATGCCTTGATTTTAATTCTAATTCTTCCTCCAACCGTCCCATTATGGATTGCTGGAGTTGGTGCGGCTTTTGGTGCCTTCTTTGGTAAATTGGTGTTTGGTGGTTATCCAAAGTATGTGTTTAATCCAGCGGTTGTTGGCGTTATCTTCTTAACCATTTCCTTTCCACAATACTTAAATACCGAATGGTTAAATCCTGTCACCGGTTTAGTTGGCGCATCCAATCCTGTGATCACTTGGTCGCGTGGCGTGGATGTCTTGGCCACGTATCCATTCATGAATTTATTATTAGGCACTGCGCCTGGTTTGGTTGGCGAAGTGTCTCGCGGATTAATCATACTTTTAGGTTTTGGTTTAATCGCCCTTCGAGTTATCGATTGGAAAGCACCCTTGGCATTCCTCGTTTCATTCCTTGGTTTAGGATTCTTAGGTCAAGTCGCTGGCATTGAAGGATTTTATGATCCTTTCATTGCGGTGATGGTAGGCACGGTCATGTTTGCCGCTTTCTTTATCATCACGGATAAACCAACCTTACCTGTGACCACAGCGGGTAAATTTATTTACGGATTCCTCTTTGCGTTCTTCACTTTACTCATTCGCGTCTTTGCCGCATGGCCAGAAGGGATTATCTTTGCAACGATTATCATGAATGTCCTTGCTCCGTTAATTGATGCATCGGTTGCTCGTAAACCTTTATCTCAAATCATGACCGCGGAGGTTAAATAACGTGAACAAATATGTTCGAATGATGATATTTGTCGGTATTCTCGGCACCGTTTCAGGTGGATTATTATTTGGCACAGGTGCCATCACCAATAGTTTGATTGACGCCAATGCCGATGCCTTACTAAAGTCAGAAGTTCTAACCGCTCATGGCGTTGAATTTAATTTCACCAACATTCACGATGTGTTTGAAACCTCAACAGAAACAATCACAGTTGATGGTGAATATGATGGTGACGACTATACCTACACCTTCTATGAAGATAAGTTAAGTGGTGCCATTACCTTCGGTTTTGGTCCTACGTTTGGTGGCGGTGTCTGGGGTCCGATTATCGGATTGCTTTCTTTAGAAAATGATTTCACAACAATTGTTCGTATTTCTGTTCTCCAACAAGAAGAAACCCCAGGGCTTGGTGGGATTGTTGCTACTCGCGCTTACCTAGATACCTTTGAAGGTAAAACCATAGGCTTAGGCGATGACGCCATTAACATCATCAAAGATTTGGATGTGTTGACCGCAGCAACCAATGAAGTTCGCTCCATCACAGGGGCAACAAGAACTTCCACGCAATTTAACATCATCTTAAACAATGCGTATGTAGCACACCGTTTGGTGTGGGAAGCGAGAGCTTAAACATGAAGAAATTTTTTGCTCGTCTTAATTACACCAAATCCTTCAATGTCTTGAAAAAAGGTTTTTGGTTAGAAAACCAAGTTGCAATTGCGGTGTTAGGAATTTGTTCATCATTGGCCATCACCAATAAAGTTGAAAACGCCATCGCGATGGGTTTAGGGGTTACCTTCGTGACCATGGCCTCCTCTGCTTTTATCGCATTGATTCGTAACTTTATCCCATCCCAAGTTCGCATGGTCACCTACATGGTGATTATTTCTACTTTCACGATTGTTGTTCAAATGTTTTTAAAAGCTTACTTCCCTGCTCTTGCCAATCAATTAGGGGCATACGTAGGTTTAATCATCACCAACTGTATTGTTATGGGTCGCGCTGAAGCTTACGCAGTGAAGAATCCTGCACGATATGCCTTGGTGGATGCCTTTGCATCAGGCATGGGTTACATGATTGTGCTCATCGCCGCTTCCACGATTCGTGAAGTCCTCGCCTTTGGCACGTTCTTAAATATGCCAGTGATGGGTGAAGATTGGGTTCCATGGACAATCATGGCCCTTGCTCCAGGTGGCTTCTTTATCATCTCCTTGTTTGTTTGGTTTATTCGCGATCGTCAACAATTTGACGAAAGCAAATAGGAAGGAAGGGATATCACATGAACTTAATCGAATTGTTTATTGCTTCTATCCTCAATCATAATATCGCCCTCGTTTATATATTAGGGATGTGTCCTTTGATTGCGATTTCCACCAACGTGAAGAACGCCACAGGCATGGGTATTGCGGTGGTCTTGGTCACTGGGTTAACCGCGGTCATTAACTGGCCAGTCTATGAATTCTTAAAGACCACTGGCACCGAAGACTTGGCATTACTCGTCTTCATGATCACGATTGCCACCACCGTTCAATTCTTAGAAATTCTTATTGAAAAATATTTACCAGCCATTTATAGCTCATTTGGGATTTACTTACCATTGATCACCGTCAACTGCATCGTGCTTGCGGTCTCGTTATTCTTTGTGAACCGTGATTACTCCTTTGCAGAAACCGCCGTCTATGGCTTTGGCAGTGGATTTGGTTGGATGATTGCGATTATCTTGTTAGCTGCCATTCGCGAAAAAATGTTTATTCGCTCCGATTTACCAAAAGGATTAATGGGTAAAGGCATTGCCTTTATTTTATTAGGGATCATCGCTTTAGCATTCATCGGTTTCACCGGCATTGCTAACGTGACCGCCTAAAGGAGAATTTATGGATTTTACAACCCCACTGATTTTATTAGGTGTCTTGCTTGTGGTGACGCTCATGATTGTTGCCTTTGATATGGTCTTTGGTAACAATGCAGCTCGCTCTGTCCTCGTCAATGGAAAAAAAGAAATTCCCGTGACCAGTGATGATACGTTGCTCAATATTTTATCCAGTCAAAAAATCTTTATTCCTTCTGCGTGTGGTGGTAAAGCTACTTGTGGTTTCTGCAAGTGCACCGTGACCGAAGGTGGCGGTGACATCAAACCAACCGAATTAGCATTCATCAAACCAGAAGATGCTGCCAATGGTGTTCGCTTATCTTGCCAAGTTAAAGTCAAAGGCAACATGAAAGTGCAAATCCCGGAAAGCATGCTATCTGCAAAAGAATATAAGACCGTCATTTCTGAAGTTAAAGATCTAACGTATGACATTAAACTTATTCGTTTTCAATTAATTTCTCCTAATGTCATGGATTTTAAACCAGGGCAATACGCGCAATTAAAAGTACCTGGCATCGACGTGGTTCGTGCTTATTCGATTGCCTCGAATCCAAGCATCAAAAATTCTATTGAAATGATTGTTCGATATGTTCCCAAAGGCGCCGCAAGTTCTTATGTCTTTAATGCCTTACAAAAAAACGATAAAGTCACCATCACCGGACCTTATGGCACGTTCTTCTTACAAGAACAATCCAAGCGCGACATCGTCTGCATCGCAGGTGGATCAGGCAAAGCCCCGATTCGCTCGATTCTTGCTCGCTTAAAAGAACAAGGCATGACCCGCAAGGTTCGTTATTTCTTTGGGGCGAAAGCCGTTCGCGATTTATACTACACCCAAGAAATGATGCAACTCTCCAAAGAATATCCAAACTTCGAATACATCCCTGCGTTATCTAACCCCTTACCCGAAGATAAGTGGGAAGGCGCTACCGGGCTCATCACCGATGTGCTTGACCGAATGACTGGTGATTTAAAAGAAGCAGAAGCTTATTTATGCGGTTCACCTGGGATGATTGATGCGTGTATCAAAGTCTTGAACAAACACGAAATTAAACAGGCGAATGTCTACTACGATAAGTTCGCTTAAAACTAACAAAGAAAAAACTCGGTGATTGACCACCGAGTTTTTTTATCGCTTAATCCACGTGCAAGACCCACCGTTTGGACTACCTTCTTTCGGGTCCCATAGATGTTCGTATTGCCCCTGTTGTAAGACTTTCACTGCAAAAGAACAAATCGGATAGATGTATTTTTTTTCTTGGGTGGCTTGGTTAATGATTTGATCGAGGAGCTTATTCGCGATGCCTTGTCCGCGATAAGTTGGATCGACATAGGTATGGGTGACCACGAAGCGATGGTCGTTATCCAAGTGATAACGAATTTCTCCGATGAGTTGTTTGCGATCATTTTCAAACCAATATCGGCCTTTTTCATTCAATAAGGTCATGTTCATGTTGCGGATTTCCTCCTTTGATTATAAGTAATATAGAGGATTGAGTATAGTCTCCAGACTCGGTATAATTACTTCGATGCCTCCGTGGTGGAACTGGTAGACGCAATAGACTCAAAATCTGTCGGGCGTGAGCTCATGTCGGTTCGAGTCCGACCGGAGGCACCATTCGAAATGCGCCCGTAGCTCAGCTGGATCAGAGTACAACCCTCCGAAGGTTGGGGTCGCACGTTCGAATCGTGCCGGGCGCGCCAATCTTCATGACCAAATCAATGAGTTTTAATGGGAATCACTAACGTATGAGATGTCCACTTCTTGGTGATTAAACGATATGAAAAAATGGCACATTTAAATGTTTCATCAATGGCTAATGCGATAAAGATTCCAAAAATATCTAATGAAAATACAAAAGTAAATAGTAAAGTTCCACCGATTGCAAATAATGAAATTGAAACTAAGGATACTTTCCCAATAAACCAAGCATCTCCAGTCACTTTTAGGGATTCACCAATGATTACATTCACCGCACGAATTCCTTCGATAATAAGATTAATCCAAAGAATAGATTCAATCACATAAATTAATTCATTAAGTTCTTCGCCATGCAAATTTTCTGCGGTCGTAAAAATGGAGATGATTTGGTTCGGAAAAAATAAAATGATACCTCCAAGGATTAAGGTTATGATGGCGCTCATCATAACAGCTTTAATAATTCTATTTTCTGCTTTTTTATAACTTTTTCCACCAACATAAAAACCAGTTTTGATGGCGGTTGCATGAGCAAGAGCGGCTGCTGGAATGAAGGCAAATCTAGAAATATGCTCCACCGTCACTCGGGCGGAGGCTTCAATCCCGGAAGGATCAAGTATGTTTAAAACAGTGATGATCACTGACATCGCACCTAGAAAGACAACACTTTCAATTGCAGAAGGTAAACCGATATAAATTGAATCCTTTAAGATTCTTTTTGAAGATACTAGAGAATCGCTTATCCCTTTAGGAAGATGAATATTGGCCAAAATGATTAAGACGACCGTTGATAAAAAGTGCGCGATAAAAGTAGCCCAGGCAACGCCGAAAACCCCGAGTTTAAGAATAAAAATAGCAATATAATTAAGACTGATATTTACAATATTTGCGGTTAAATTAGCAATCATTGGAGACTTATCATGTCCTAACGCTCTCATATAATTCGCAAGAATCGGATTGATTGCAATAAAAATAGAGGCACTACCAACAATCAAACCGTATTCAATTGCAAGATTAGCAATGGAAGCATCCTCAATGATGAGATTCATCAAAAATGGATAAAACGTTAGAATGAGACCAGTAACTCCTAATGCAATGAATAAATTGCTTTTGATGGAAATGAGTGCAGCTTTTTTTGTAAGTTCAACTTCCTTCGCCCCAGCATATTGAGTAAAAAGTGCAAGGGTTCCATTCGATAAAATGATGAATGCAACATTAATAAAGTTAAGGTAAGTAATTGAGGTTCCAACTGCAGCCACGGCTTGCGGACTAACCGCATACAACATGAGGGTGTCAGAAATGGAAACTAAAACAGAGAAAAGAATCTCAATGAATAAGGGCCAAAAGATACTTGAAAACCGATGGTGATGGAGTTTCATAGTTTTAAACTTTACCCATTATACGCTTTTTGAAAACATTGACAATCCATAAAGTTTTAAACTTGAAATCAAATCAAAAGTTGTATATGATTATTGAGCGCTCACATAGGAATCCACGCGCCGACGTAGCTCAATTGGCAGAGCAACTGAATCGTAATCAGTAGGTTGTAGGTTCGATTCCTATCGTCGGCACCAGCATATTTGGATGTTTAGCTCAGCTGGGAGAGCATCTGTTTGACGTACAGAAGGTCGGGGGTTCGATCCCCTCAGCATCCACCAGACATGAAAATAACTGCGATTTCGCAGTTTTTTTATTTGAAGTAATAAAAATTTGATAGAATTATGAAGATGAATCAATTTCAATTCATGTTAATGACATTCACCATTACCGAATGGATAGGGTTTGGTTTAGCCTCTTTACCTTTGATGTTTTTTGGTGTTTATATTTTATTGTTTGTCAGAAGAAAAGTGTATAGTGCCCCATTCATCGTTTTAGGAATGTTTATCTTATTAAGTTATTACTATTTGCAACTGTCAATCTTAACCATCATCCTCATTACCACGTATGTCATTTTGATCAATATTTTTGTGGTTGTCAACGCGACGGAGTTAAAAGCAAAAATCAATCAGATGTTCCAATTTGGAAAACATGATGATCCTTCAAGAATTGTGAACTATGACAAAGAGATGATTTACGAATTGATTTATGACGCCGTTTCATTTATGTCGAAAAATAAAATCGGCGCACTCATTACCTTAGAACGTACGACCAAATTAGATGACTATATGAAAAATGGTGTGACTTTAAATTCACCCATCACCTCAGAAATGTTAACCACTATTTTTTATCCCGGAACTAGATTACATGATGGCGCAGTCATCATTCGTGGAAGTTTTATCTTAGCAGCCAATGTGTATTATCAACCAACCACGAAACCAGTATTAGGTAAGTTAGGGTCACGCCATCGGGCAGCGATTGGTATTTCTGAAGTGACGGATGCCGTGACGATTGTCGTTTCTGAAGAGTCTGGTCGGTTGTCGTTGACTTATGGCGGTCAACTTGAGCCTGTTTACTTGGATACGTTTAAACAAACGTTAGCCAACTATATGGAAAACAGACCTCATTTTGAAAGTTAATCCATGGGAAAATATTTTGGTACCGATGGTTTTCGCGGTTATGTCGGTCAACAATTAACAAGTCAACATGCTTACCGTATCGGTCGTTATTTAGGATCGATTACCCCTAAAGATTCTTTTATCTTTGTGGGTCAAGATACACGCATCTCTTCACCGATGTTAGCACAAGCATTCAATGCAGGGGCGATGGCTTCTGGAGCATCCATCGTCTCACTAGGCGTTATTACCACTCCAGCAATTTCATATTTTTTACAAACGGAAAAAAAAGGATATGGCGTCATGATTTCCGCGAGTCATAATCCGTTTTACGATAATGGCATTAAGTTATTCAATGCGGAAGGCGAAAAATTAAATGGTGCATTAGAAACGGCCATTGAACAATACCTTGATGAAGACGAAGACAAGTTACCCAACCAAACAGGAAAACAGGTTGGTCAATTTCATCCTAACCCAAGTAGTTATATTGATTCGTATGTCAAATTTCTCTCCTCGAAACATGAATTTAAAGGTAGAAAACTCAAATTACTTTTGGATACTGCCAACGGATCTGCTTTCCAAATTGCCCAAAGGTTATTTTCAGGATTAGGATACAGCGTGGATGTGATTCATCATCAACCCACCGGGATCAACATCAATGAACGTTGTGGGGCAACCCATTTACAATCCTTACAAGCTAAGATTAAAAAAGGTCAATACGACCTTGGTTTTGCCTTTGACGGTGATGCTGATCGGATGATCGCAGTGACCCATGATGGTCAAGAAGTGAATGGCGATGCCTTGATTTATTTAAACAGTCTTCATTTATTTTCTTCACAACCGGCATTGAAGAAAAAAGTTGTGATTACTCAAATGAGTAATTTTGGACTCAAAAAAGCCCTCAAAGAAAAGGGCATTGAATATCTAGAAACCAACGTCGGTGATAAATACGTTCAAGCGGCGCTTAAAAAAGAACAACTTATCTTAGGTGGAGAACAATCTGGTCACGTGATTTTTCTCAATGAACTCAATACAGGCGATGGATTGCTTTCTGCCATTAAACTTCTGAACATCTTACAATCATCCAATCAAACTCTCGCACAACATGTGGTATCATTAAAACAATATCCTCAAGTGCTAAAAAATATTGCGGTGGAAAACAAAACAGAGGTCATGAACCATCCTGAATTGATTGCCCTTGTCGCAAATATTGAGTCACGCTTAGGACAAGATGGTCGTATTTTAGTGAGAGCCTCTGGAACCGAATCGTTGATTCGGGTTATGGTGGAAGCATTAGCACCCCAGCAATGCGAAAAACTCGTTTCAGAAGTCGTTCACTTTATCGAAGACACTTTCGTAAATTAGGGGGTTAATGAACCATGTGTGGAATCGTCGGAACGGTTGGCGAAAGTAAGTTACGCAATTATTTAATCGACGGCTTAAAGAGTTTAGAGTATCGTGGTTATGATTCAAGTGGCACGGCATTTTTAACCAATCAAAAATTAGAAGTATTCCGTCTACCTGGAAGAATTGATGATCTCAATCGCCTCGTTCCCGCAACCATGAAAGCTGCCGCAGGGATTGGTCATACGCGTTGGGCAACCCATGGTGAACCCAATTTTGTAAATTCTCACCCTCATAGTTCACAAAAAAATATCTTTACTTTGGTCCATAATGGGGTCATCGATAATTTCCGTAGTTTAAAAAAGAAACTTGAAAACAAAGGCTATCGTTTTCAATCGGAAACAGATACTGAAGTCATCGCCAACTTAATGGAAATGCATTATTTGACCGATGCCAAAAAGAATCCTCTCACCGCGATTAAATTAACTTTAGAAGATCTAGAAGGATCCTATGCCCTTGCCATTCTATACCAACAAGATGATAGTAAAATATATTTTGCGAAGCTTCATTCACCGTTGGTTATTGGTAAAGGTGAACATACGAATTATTTAGCGTCAGATTATGTTCCAATGCTCTCTTATGCAAGCTCTTACTATATTCTTGATGATTATCAATACGGATATATCTCACAAAAAGAAGTCGTGGTGAAACACCTCGATCCTCATGAAGAAAAACCATTGGTCTATCATCAAACCGATTTAAAAGTTACGGATATTGGTTTGAATGGTTATCCCCATTACATGATTAAAGAAATCGAAGAATCACCTGAAGTGATTAAACGCATTCTTGATAACTATGTTGATGGCAATCAGTTTTTATTCGATGACGTCCTTAT
>CAMCVC010000034.1:0-10376 GCA_945879785.1 Staphylococcus epidermidis
AATAAATATCCTGTGACATTAGGAATGTTAAGAAATTTTGAAAGCTTACCAAACGCCAATCCTGTTAAGAGGATGACTGTTAAGCCTAGCATTAAGTTGTAGTCGTTATTGGGAAGTATATTTGAAATCATAATTTATGCCACCGAAAAAGATTATACGCTATTTAAATTTTTTTAGGAGCTTACTTAAGTGCTGAGAAAAATGAACGCATAATTGGCGATAAAATGAAGGACAACGCCAGCAATCACAAATAAATGCCAAATGAAATGAGCATACTTAAATGTTCGACTATTTGCGTAGAAAATCACGCCTAAGGTATAGGCAATGCCACCCCATACGGTTAAATAAAAAGCGGGTGTGGATAACTTTTCAAATTGGCCCATGACCAGAAGAGCAGACCATCCTAAAAGCAAAAACATGACGACATGAAAGACTTGTAACCGATCAATAAAGATTGCTTTAAAGACAATGCCAATGGTGATGACAATCCATTGAATGATAAAAAAGATGATGCCAAAAGGTTGGTCGGCAACAATCAGAAGTAAGGGTGCAAAACTCGCACCAATCAATAAGTAAATCGCAATATGATCAAAACGTTTAAACAAACGTTTCACGCCAAGCTTTTGAGGGAAAGCATGATAAAGCGTGGAGGATAGAAACAATAAAAAGATTGCAATCGCAAAAATGGAACCTGCGACATACTCTTGCCAAGTTTGACTGGCAAGTAAAAATAAAATGAGGGCGACAATGCCGAAGATGGCTCCAACACCATGAGACACCGCATTGGCTATTTCTTCACCTAAGGACTGTGGTCTTTTGATTTTTTTCACACACAAATTATAGCATATGGATCATGTCAATCTTTAGACAAAGCATCGTTGCTACCAAGTCAAATAAAAAAAAGACCCAGAGGGTCTCGTTTTAGCTTTTGGGGCGACCGATGGGGCTCGAACCCACGCATGCCTGATTCACAGTCAGGTGTGTTAACCACTTCACCACGATCGCCATGGATGCTGATTTATCTTACTAATTTATTGCCATAAAGTAAAGAGAACTCACTTCTTTTGTATGGAGAGTTTATATTGAATCAACCATTCGATGAATGGTAATTCTCGTTGTTTGATCAGTTGACCAATGCCTTGCTCAGGTAAGCGTGTGTACCATGCTTTCGCTTCTTGTAAGGTTAACCAATGCATTTGATGGATCAGGATATGTTCTTGGGGTGTCCAATGCCTGTGTCCTTGACCGATGACCTTCGCGTAAAAAAAGTATTGATGATTTGATCGTTGAATTAAATTATAGGCATCTTTTACCTCACCCATGGATAAGACAACCCTACTTTTTAAGCCACATTCTTCTTCAACTTCTCTGATCATGGCTGCTTCGGGAGTTTCCCCTTCGTCGATGCCACCACCAGGGGTCTCTAAATAATCACGATGGCCAAATTTATCATCGGCGAGAATATGATGAAACGCGAATAGACCTTGCTCATTTTCAAGCAAGGCTCTAGCGATGCGGCGAACATGGGTAAAACCCTTCATTGGGAATTGTTGATCTACCAATGAAAGTGACAATGGTTTCATTGAAAAGTAAAAAAACCACTGGTGTGGTTTTTATCTTGATTTGGCAGGGGTGGAGGGAATCGAACCCCCATCGACGGTTTTGGAGACCGTAGTTGTACCATTCAACTACACCCCTATGGTTATTTAGACTTGGCGATTTGATTCACCAAACCCATGTCAACTTTACCAGCAAAGTTCGCTTTGAAATGTTTCATGATGCTTGGTAAGGTTTGATCGGCAAGCTTATTGATTTCAGCGCGAACCTCAGCTTCGGACAATAACTTGGGTAAGAATTTTTTTAGAACCAGAATTTGTGCATCAATATTCGCCACGCGGTCTTTGGCACCATTGGATAAATACGTTGCTTTTTCGTCTTCTAATTCTTTGCCTACCTTCATGAGAATCGCCGTCATTTCTTGATCGCCAAGTTCTTTTTGATTGGCTTTTGCTTCAATCGCTTGTAACAAATAACGATCAGCAAGCAAGGACAAAATGCCTTTTGCAGATTCATTACGTTGTTTCATCGCCTCAATTTTAGCAGCTTTAATCGCATCAATGATCATACTTTTTCTCCGTGTCTTATTTTAACAAATCAATCGCTGACACTCAATGAAAAGAAATAATCACAACTTTATCGTCATCATCCTCATATCCTAACTTCATCTCTAAATCATATGGAACATCATGAGCGAATCATTCAAGCCAATAAAGCATGTAAATTGCGCTATGAATCCATCATTACAACGTTGATGACCAACGTTGATAAGTGACACCTTGTTCTTGGATAAGCATGGTTTCATATCCTGGACTGTAAGTGACATGAACTTGATCATTGCTGACTTCAATCCAAGCAATCTCTAAATCATAACCTAAGCGAACGATGTCATCACGATATTGCATCGCGGTAGGTTTATCCATGGTCATCAAAGCGGTGGATAATGCATCCAATCGACCCGCAGGGTAACTTGATGAAATCACATTCAATTCAATCGCCTGGGTTGATGGATAACCCGTTTGCGGATCAATGATGTGATGACGTAACACCCGAGTCGACCCTAATGGCATTGAAAAACCAGCATAGGCACCTGATGTTGATAGGCTATGCCGACCTGGCTTTTCGATGGTGAATGCGTATTCAGCGGAAGGATGAGGCGAGGTGACTTGCCACCGATAGGGTACATTGCCATACCGGGGCCCTAATGTTGTGATTGAACTCGTGCCATTAGAGATATATCCACGTGTGCATGCAAGTGATGATAATAAGTTTGCCATGATGTCATTGGCAAACCCTTTGGCTATTCCACCTAAGGTCATTTGAATTGCACCTGCAGGAGATTGCCGAAAATTATTGAAACGAACATAGTGTTGGCTATTTTCAACCTTTAATTCCAAGACTTGATCAACTTCTTCATTCGATAATGGAACATACTGCATCCGTGATTCTAATTCAAGTCGCTGGAGTGGATTATAAGCAGGGTCTAATTGCATATATTGAATTCGATATAAAGGATTATCAAGGAGGTCATCCCAAAAATCACTGACTGTGCCAATAAACATATTAAACGCACCATCGGTGAACTTCGTCATTGTTTTGGCTTCTGATAAAAGTTCATAAAACGTTTCATCAATCATCAACCATTGTTGCTGACCATGCATTGCATTCAATACTTTTAAGTTGTGAACGATGTCAGAGTTGGGATCCGTGGGGTTAGTTAAAAATTCATGATGTCGATCGCCATAGCGATGAAGACGTTGCACTTCTTGTTCCAAGATTGTAGTCACCACTTGCTTTTCTTCAACGCTTGCTTTCGCTTCATAATTAGCAAAGAAGATGGTGTAAAAAGGATCAAGCCGTTGATCTTGGCGATCGCGAACATCAATGTTATAGGCAAGCAATTGATAAGGATTAACGCCTTGTTGGACTGGGGTCATCCAAAAACTAGCAGACAAAATGATTGCACTAACCAAGATTGCCATCGAGAGTGTGAACCACTCCTTTGGGGTGAACAAAGTTTTTAAGGTTTTGAAAAATGGGTTCATCGCATCATCCCCGATGCTCTAAGTAAGACTTGTTGACTAAGTTTGGCAACCACCAAGCCCGCGAGTAATCCTGAGACAATCAACACTGGTAAATAGTTAATCATTAAAATCGTTTGGTATAACCATGCCACCATCAACATTTGACCTGTTCCATGGAAAACAGCAGACACCATTGATAAACCAAAAATCGATAATTGATTCAACCGCCTAACGCCAATGACGGCGATGGATGAAAGTAACCAACCACTTAAGGCAATTAAAAAATTAAAGCCAAAACCTATGAATAAACTTGTCATGAGCACACGCATGAATCCAAAAAAGAAATACGTTGCATCGTCATCCTGATACAACACAATGAGGCCAACCGTGTTGGCAATCCCTAATTTAACTCCAGGAGCAATGATCGCCGTCGGTAAAAGAACCACTTCCGCATAATTGAGGATGACCCCAAGCGCCAATAACATGGCAATCCGAGTAAGTTTTCTTACTGATGTTTTCTTCATATAATTGGCAGCTCAATGACTGCCATAAAATAATTAGGTGCACAAATCAGCGGTAGTCCAGGGGTTGATATCCACCCTTGTTGCGAACAGACATTGAATGGCGACGTTTCTTGAAGAATGCGTATGCGTTGGTCATCGATGGCGAGGACAATATCTCCTAATAAAATCGGATACGTGGTTTGTTCGAAGGTGATGGTTTGTTTTTCATATAATGAATATTGATTCAGCAATTGGTTTTCAATGTAGACTGAGACAAAAAGATCCCCACTCGGTCGGTTGAAAATATTAATAAACGATAACAAAAATGACAATGTTACTAGTAACATCGAGAAAGCATAAACATCTGATGTTTTTTTATTTAAGGTAAAGTTAGGTTTCATAAAAAATGACTAGGTCATACCTAGTCAAATTATCAAGGAAAAACAAAGAAAAATCAAGAAGGAATCGGTTATTTTGTCCCATCAAATTTTTGAACTTTTTGTTCAAAACTGCAAGCATCTTGATGACCACAGCAACCGCCTTGAGGGGTGGTATCACAACTGATAGTCTCTTTTGCTTGAATGGTTTTCCGCCGAATATTAGTGACAAATGCATAAGCACCAATCATCGTGATGATGACGCCGATACCGAGTATAAATTTAACAATATCATCCATCTTTCATACCTCCAAAACTGTCTGTTTTAACGCCATGATCATCCGTATGTTTCTTGGAATAAACACTTTAAGAATGCAACTATGGTTGGTTCATTGACACTATTTAATCTTAATAGTGAACTAACCTTGTCCATATCATAACAAATTCATCTTGACCTGCCAATGATTAAGCAATCGAATAACATCACACCCTATTGGGCACGAGGAAAGCATGGATAACCAATAAGGAATCAGAGAAAATCATCCACTTAGTGGGTTCTTGACTTCCCCTTAAACTTGAGCATATGTCCCATTTTTTCTTGTTTTGTTTTCAAGTAAAATTCGGTACGTTCATGATGATTCAATTGAATTTGCACGCGATCAACGATTTCAATACCAAATCCTGATAAAGACCGAATCTTGGTTGGGTTGTTGGTCATCAAGTGGACTTGAGAAATGCCTAGTTGTTTTAAGATCTGTGCACCGATGCCATATTCACGTAAATCTTCAGGAAACCCTAATGCTAAATTCGCTTCCACAGTATCTAAGCCCATGTCTTGTAACGCATAAGCGCGGATTTTATTGATGAGACCAATCCCGCGACCTTCTTGACGCATGTATAACAACACCCCACGACCTTCTTTTTCAATGCGTTTTAATGCTGCTTGAAGTTGTTGCCCACAGTCACAACGCTGGGAACCAAAAGCATCGCCCGTTAAACATTCAGAATGAACACGAACCAACACCGGTTCTTGTGAACTGACATCTCCCTTGACTAACGCCACATGATGTTCGCCATTGAGTTTGTTAACAAAACCAATCATTTTGAAAACACCAAACTTGGTTGGCATGTCGGCCGTGGCAATGCGTTCAATGTAAGATTCTTGTTTACGTCGAAAGGAAATCAATTCGGCAATGGATAAGGTTGGAACTTCTTCTTTCAGTTGTTGAATGTCAATCCCGCTCAGCATACGACCAACGCCGTCACAACTTGGCGATAAAATCCCAACAGGTTCTACTTTTCCTAAATGTGTCAAATCGATGATCGCTTCAAACGGGGAAGCCTTTTTGAGGGTGCCCCCTAATTTAACAGGATACGTTTGATAGCCAACATCAAAACGAAAATCTTCATGAGTTGAATCGGCTTTCACTAACGTTTTCATCAAACTAGTAAAAAATTGATCATTGAGGGCATACCCTAGATTTGCCGCGCCCAACGTCACCATCGGAATCATGAATTCATTGTTCGTGTCTTTGAGTGCATTCGATACCGAAGCATATTTATCGTAACCCAAAGCAATCATCACCATGCCTGGTACTGAATGAAGCAAGGATAGTTTATTGGTTTCTAACGCAGACTCTGCAAATTGAACGTAGTGGCTAGGGGAATCTAATTTTTCATCATCGACAAGTAAAACTTTTTCACCTGAGAGCAAGCGTGTGACCGCTTCTTTGACGGATAAAAATTTTAACATCGTTTAATTTCCTATTCTTGTTTAGTGGATATGATGATTATATCTTGACCGATTTTAAAAAGGTTGCTAAACGCAACACGAGTTGCATCTTTTAGTAAAGGAAAGCCCAAACCCTCGACTGGAGTTTTCGCTTTTTTTCCACCGATAAGCATTGGAGAAATTTGCGCATAAATTCGATCGACATATTGTTGGCGAATAAAGCTTTCATGGACGGTCCCGCCACCTTCGACCATCACGGAACGAATGTTTAGTTTTAACAATTGCTTCATCAACCAAGGCAAATGAATACGTTTGGATTGATATGGGTCCAACAAGACCATGACGCCCATGGATGAAAGCTGATCCACTTTACTTTGATCGGCGACATTGGCTTTGGCAACAAGAATGGTTTTCGCTTCACTTAACTGATGAAGCATGGGTTCATCAAGGGAAATTCTTAATTGGGAATCAAGGATAATTCGATGGGCATCTTTGCCTTGAATGGTGGTTAATCGTGTGGTGAGTAAAGGATGATCGTTCATCACCGTTTGAATGCCAACCAAAATTGCATCATGACGATGTCTTAAATGGTGGACAAAACCACGTGCTTCTTGACCAGTGATGTATTTAGAATCACCTTTTCTTGTGGCGATTTTTCCATCAAGGGACATGCCAAAACTTAAGGTAATCCAAGGCCGAGTCCATGATGCTGACTGGAGAAAAGAAGTTAATAAGTGTTCTAATAAGGTGAGTTCTTGTAAAGCGTTTGCATCCATACCCCTCTATGATACTACTTATGCTACATTGAGAGCATGGGAAACACTCTATTTTTATGGTCTCATCAACTTCATCCCCTTTACCTTCAAGAGGCAAAGCTCAACAAAAAAGAGGATGAGATTATCTTCATTGATTCCGATGATCAATGGACGTATTACCATTTTCACAAACAACGAATTCTCTTACATTTATCCGCGATGCACCATGTTGTGCGTTCATACCAAAAGCTTGGTTGGAAAATCAAGGTCATTTCTGCTAAGACCATTGTCCAAGGACTATCTTCAATGAAGAACTTGATTGTGTTTCGCCCCACCAATCATTATGAACAACGCTGGATCGAACAAAGTAAGCCAAAGCAAATCCTTGATGATCCTCTGTTTTTAATTTCCTCTGGCGCATGGGCAGACTTATTATCTAAGGGTCAATCGTGGAAACTTGATCCGTTATATCGCCGCTTTCGCAAACAATTTTCCATACTCATGGATGGGGATCAACCCGTTGGTGGAAAGTTTTCTTTTGATACAGAGAATCGTAAACCACCGACCAATGATGTTAGCTTTACACCAAGCCAATGGTTTGTCATGGATGAGCTCACCACCCAACTTAAAGCTCAGGTGGAAAAGCGATTTGCTGATCATCCCGGAGCATTGACTGATTTTAGTTATCCTGTCACCCGTGAAGATGCATTGGCGTTACTCAAACATTTTTTAATTCACCGTCTTCCCACCTTTGGGGATTATCAAGATGCGATGCTGACTAATCAACCTTGGATGTCTCATTCTTTGATTGCCAGTAGTTTGAACCTTGGTTTACTCAGTCCAAAAGAAGTCATTGAAGGCGCAGAAACCATGTATCAAGAAGGCAAAGCTCCTTTAGCAGCAACCGAAGGATTTATTCGTCAAATTCTTGGATGGAGAGAATATGTTCGAGGTATTTATCTTGTCTTGGGTGAAGATTATTTGACGTCCAACCATTTCAACCATGATCGACCACTACCTGAATTTTATTACACAGGGAAGACCGACATGAACTGTTTAAAGACCACGGTTGAAGAAACCATTGCCCATGGGTACAACCATCACATCCAACGCTTGATGGTCTTAAGTAATTACGCCAACCTCGCTGAGGTCAATCCTCAATCTGTTAATCGGTGGTTTAACGAAATGTATATCGATTCATCCGAATGGGTTGTCGCGGCCAATGTCTTGGGCATGGGACTACATGCTGACGGTGGGAAGATGGCAACCAAGCCCTATATTTCTTCCGGGGCATACATCAACAAGATGTCAGACTATTGTGATGATTGTTCTTTTCAAGTCACCCTAAAAACGGGGAAAAAAGCATGCCCTTTCAATAGTCTCTATTGGCATTACTTAGCAACCAAAAAAGATAGTTTCCAAGCCAATCCCCGGATGACGATGATGCTGAGTGTTTGGAAAAAAATGGACCCCAAGGATCAATCTGATATTCTTCAAAGAGCCAAGGAGTTATTAACTTAAATGAACAAACCACAAGTGTCGGTCGTCTACTTTCAACATGATTTACGAATCGATGATCAATTGAGTTTAGCCAAGGCAATTAAACAAGGGTTACCGGTCATTGGGGTTTATCTTTATCCTGACAAAGATGGTAAACCCACGACTTGGGGTTTTAATCCAAGCGGTCCTTTCCGGCAACAATTTTTATGGGAAAGTTTATTTGATTTAAAAAAGAATTTACTACGCTTGAACATCCCCATGTATGTTTGGATGGAAGATCATCTTCAACCTGAGATGTTTTCCTCTTTCGAAGTTGTTCAATTGTTTGCTGCCGTCGAACCAGGGGAAGAAGAAAAACTTCGATTGCAACATTTGGTCAAGACATTGGGCAATCCACCTTTGACGTTGGTGCATGATAAACCTTTATGCTCCCCATTAACTTATCCGTGGTTATTGACTAACTTACCTCAACGGTTCACCGATGCTCGCATTGAGATTGAAAAAAATATCCGGATTGATGAACCTCTTTCAGTATCAAAACATCAGCAAGCTTCCTTACCTATCCTCGAGGATGATTGGCAACGTCTTCAAGCTCGTTCAGGCTCGGTCAACAAGAGAATCCTTGGCGGTGAAACCGAAGCTAAAAAGCATTTACATCAATATTTCTTTGTGAATCAACATGTGCTGACGTATCGAGAAACCAGAAACAACATGCTGGCATTTCAAGACAGCAGTAAACTATCTCCAGCCTTATCGTTAGGGTTATTATCCGCACGTTACATTTATGCCCAATTGATGAAAGTAGAAACCACCTTGAAAAAAAACCAATCCACCTATTGGCTATGGTTTGAACTGCTTTGGCGCGACTTCTTCTATTATCTTCATCTTCAAGTGGGTCGGGTGATGTTCTTTGAATCAGGGATTCAAAACCTTAAGCAACCTTGGAATAACAATCCTACTTATGTGAATGCAATTTTAAATGCCTCCACAGGTTATCCATTGGTGGACGCAAATTTAAAAGAGCTTTATCAAACCGGGTGGATGTCCAATCGCGGTAGACAAAATGTCGCTAATTTTATCAGCAAGATTCTTCGCCTTGATTGGCGGTTTGGTGCCGCCTTATTCGAACATTACTTAATTGATTATGATGTCTCAAGCAATTATGGCAATTGGCAGTATCTCAGTGGCATCGGCACCGATCCACGCGAAGATCGAATCTTTAATGTGACACTACAAGCTAAAAAATATGATCCTACGGGTGCTTATTTGGCAACATGGTTACCCAAGCTTCAACATATCCCAACCCCATTACGCTTTCAACCTTGGACGATGAACGGTTTACAAATGGGCATGTATCAATGTGAGATTGGCAAAGATTATCCTCAACCGATTGTGATGGATCCACGCGTCCAGCTCAAATACTAACCTAAGATTAATTTGATAAAGGCAGGAAGAAACACAGGCAAGTCTTTTGGCGTTCGTGAAGTGACATAATTACCATCCACGACCACAGGGGCGTCCAGATAAATGGCACCAGCGTGAACTAAATCATCTTTAATCGAATAATAACTCGTGAGTTTTCTACCCTTTAAATCACAAACGGAGGCCATTAACCATGGGCCGTGGCAAATCGCTGCGATTGGTTTTTTTGCATCGGCGATGGCTTTGGCAAAGGTGACGATATCCGAAGACCGTCTCATATAATCTGGAGAAAATCCTCCAGGAATCACTAACCCATCATAGTCCGCGGGATTGACTTCTTTGGCAGCAAAATCACTAGTGGCAAGCATGCCATGTTTACTTTTATACGCTTGTGCTTTGATCGCCCCAATCAGATGGACTTGAAAGCCAGCTTCTTGTAATCGGTAATAAGGATAATACAACTCATTATCGTCGTAAAATTCTGCGACCAAGATGGCAATCTTTTT
>CAMCVC010000035.1:0-10075 GCA_945879785.1 Staphylococcus epidermidis
TCAAAACCACGATTGCCGATTTGAAAGTTTTTCATCAACAACACGAAACGTGGCACATGATGCAAGGTCTATTTTATGGTTATATGTATGCGTTACTTTATGGCAAGAAAACCATTGAGGTGAAATTGATTTATCTCCATCAAGTCGATAATGATAGGCTTGATCGCACCTATACCTTTACTCTCGAAGAAGCCAAGCGAGATTTACAAGCTGTGGTCGATGAGTATGGCAGTTTTTATTCGATTGTCTTGAAGCGACAAGACGCATTAAAAGAAGCGTTACCTAAATTACAATTTCCTTTTAAAACCTTTCGTCAGGGGCAACGTGATCTTGCAAAATATGTTTATGGGATTTCTCAAAAGGGTGGTCGATTGTTTGTCGAAGCGCCCACAGGCATTGGTAAAACGATGTCGACATTATTTCCCATGGTTAAAGGTTTGTTTACGCACCATGAAAAAGTATTTTATTTTACCGCGAAGAATTCGGGTAAATTAGCAGCTGTGGAAGCATTAGAAAAATTAAGGGCGCAAGGGATTCCTATTCGATATGTGGTCATTACCGCCAAAGATAAAATTAGTTTTTGTCCAAAGGGAAAGATCAACCCAGATGATTGTCTTTATGCTCGGGGATATTATGACAAGATCAAAGATGTGTTGTTGGAAGGATTAACCAACCACGAAGCCTTTGACCAAGCCAAGATTGAATCACTCGCGGAAAAACATCAAGTCGAACCCTTTGAACTAAGTTTAGATCTTTCCTTGTATGTCGATGTCGTGATTGCAGATTATAACTATCTATTTGATCCCAATGCTTATTTAAGGCGATTCTTTGAGGACATTCAACATCCTTATGCCGTGCTCATAGATGAAGCCCATAACTTAGTTGAACGTAGCCGCGATATGTATTCAGCAATCTTATCAGATACCATCTTTTCCCAATTGGACAAGGCAACCAAAAAAGGAAGTTCAAAACCATTTCGAACCCGGATTTCTCGATTAATCAAACAATGGCGAACCCTCGTGGATGCAATTAGCGAACCTCAATTAGTCACCATTGAAGCGAGTTTTATCAATCAACTTGAAAAATTCATCACCGAAGCGCAATTGGAAATGCGAACCAAACGAAAATCATTATCCGATGAAGCGATGGATAGTTATTTTAAAATCCAACGTTTTTTTCGTTTACGTGAATTGGTTGGTGAACATTATCGGGATTGGGCGACCATCGATAAGGGAGACCATCAAGTCCACTTTGAATGTCTTGATGCCTCGCAATATATTAAAAGTTTAACCCAGCGACTTCATAGTGTTGTCTTTTTTTCCGCAACGTTGGCACCCCTCGATTATTATTTGCCGATGCTTGGAGCAGAACCTCATGATGCTCGGTTTTTACTTCCATCTCCATTTCCCCGGTCCAACTTTAAAGTCCTCATGGCCAGTAAGGTATCGACGACCTTAAAGACGAGGGACAAATCCTATCTTGAAGTCTCACTTTATTTAGAAAAGTTAGTAGAAAACCGCTTAGGCAACTACTTAATCTTTTTCCCGTCTTACCAATATTTGGATGCAGTCAAACAACATCTTCGCTTTGGCAAAGAGACGTTGATCCTTACCCAAACCAAAGAAATGACCTTGTCCGATCGAGACTTGTTTTTGAATCAATTCACCCACGCGCCTAAACAAACCACGGTAGGTTTAGCCGTATTAGGAGGCATCTTTTCTGAAGGGATTGATTTGATTGGTGATCGCCTCATTGGTGTGGGGATTGTTAGCGTTGGCTTACCTCAACTGTCATTTTCTCGTGATTTGATGGCCAAATATCAATCAAGTTTAGGGCATGAAGGATTTTCCTTTGCTTATGTCTATCCTGCCATCAACAAAGTTCTACAGGCCATGGGTCGCGTGATACGTTCAGAAAAAGATAAAGGCGTTGCCTTGTTGATTGATGAACGTTATTTACGAGAAGAATATAGCGCCATCCAACAACGCTACTCGCAATACGAAGTTGTTCACTCTCCGGATGAAGTTGAAGAAGTTCTAGCCACTTTCTTTCGCAAAGATTAGTAGCAAATAGGGCGAATAATCGGTATGATAATAACGTAATTTATGGCATACGACATTAAAAAAATTAGAAACTTCTCCATCATCGCCCATATCGACCATGGCAAGTCGACACTGGCCGATCGGATTTTGGAAATCACAGGTGCAGTCAGCAAACGGGAAATGAAAGAGCAATTGCTCGATTCCATGGATTTAGAACGTGAACGTGGAATTACGATTAAGTTAACCACCGTGACGTTGCAATACAAAGCTAGAGATGGTCAAGAGTTTACCTTTAATTTAATCGACACCCCTGGGCATGTTGACTTTACCTATGAAGTCTCTCGCTCATTGGCAGCATGTGAAGGTGCACTTTTAGTGGTCGATGCTTCTCAAGGTGTGGAAGCACAAACCTTAGCCAATGTATATTTAGCCGTCGATAATAACTTATGGATCATTCCCTTAATCAATAAAGTCGATTTGCCACAATCCGACCCAGCCAAAGTGAAATTAGAAATTAAGAAACGAATTGGTCTTGATGCCCATGATGCCTTAGAGATTTCTGGAAAAACTGGGAAGAATGTTGCCGAAGTCCTCGAAAAAATCATTCAAGAAATTCCTCATCCTGAAGGGGAATATGATTCGCCACTAAAGGCGTTGATCTTTGACTCATTTTATGATGCCTATCGTGGGGTGGTTGCCTTGCTTCGAATCAAAGAAGGTCACGTTAAAGTTGGCGATTATATTCAATTGATGGCATCGGGTCACGTGTACCAAGTCACTGAACTCGGGATTTTTCGTCCCCAACAAGAAAAGAAAAATGAACTTGCTGCTGGAGAAGTTGGCTACCTTGCCGCGCAAATTCGCGAAATTAAAGATGTCCGATCAGGAGAAACCATCACCTTACGAGATCATGCGGCCAAAGAACCTTTACCTGGATATCGCGATTTAAATCCGATGGTTTTCTGTGGATTATTTCCTGTGGATGGCAAAGAATATAGTGATTTAAAGGATGCCTTAGGTAAACTCGCATTGAGTGATGCCAGTTTAAAGTTTGAACCAGAAACCTCCCAAGCATTAGGGTTTGGTTATCGTTGCGGTTTTCTAGGCTTGCTCCATATGGACGTCATCCAAGAACGCTTGGAAAGAGAATATAATCTCAACTTGATCTTAACTGCACCAAGTGTTATCTACCATGTCCTTTTACATAATGGAGAGATGATCAAGTTAGACAATCCAAATAAATTACCTAATCTTTCGTTAATCAAAGAAATCAGTGAACCTTATGTGAAAGCGACGATGACAACCCCAAAAGAATATGTCGGTCCATTAATGGAACTTTGCCAAACTCGTCGTGGCATCTATACCGAGTTGGAATACGTTGATGAAACGAGAATGACACTTCGTTATGAGTTGCCACTGGCAGAAATTGTTTATAACTTTTTTGATAAATTAAAAAGCTTATCCAAAGGTTACGCATCGTTTGATTATGTCTTATCCGACTATAAGGTTGGCAACTTAGCAAAAATGGACATCATGTTAAATAGCGAAGTCATTGATGCCTTATCGACGATTGTCCATAAGCCATCCGCCTACCAACGAGGCAACTTTATCGTTGAAAAACTGAAGAACATTATTCCTCGGCAACAATTTGAAATTCCAATCCAAGCAGCGATCAATGGCAAAGTCATTGCCCGGACCGACATCCGCGCCGTGAGAAAAGATGTCTTGGCCAAATGTTATGGTGGAGATATTTCTCGGAAACGTAAACTCTTAGATAAGCAAAAAGAAGGCAAAAAGCGAATGAAGAACATTGGTTCGGTTGAAGTCCCTCAAGAAGCATTCATGACCGTCTTATCCATCGACGATTAAACAAAATTTCATTGCTACTAAATTTCTACTATTTTTAGTTACTTTATGGTATATTTTTGAGAGTAATTTATGCCAGTCAATGATTTAGCCATCCGTTTCACGGATGAGCATTACGCGACCAAACAAGATGTGGCGAAAACCCTTGGGACTGCCGTCGTCGATGCCTTATGGGGCACGATCGTGGATTACCGGGCAACGTTTGCTAGAATTTTACCTTTGCAAGCGATGGATAAGCAACCTTTACAAATTGTTTTGACCCCAAGTATTTTAGAAAAAGTCATGGCCTTTGACCGAAAAATGTCTAAGGTGGTCAGCTTACTAAATTATCATCAAATACAAACAGAATTACCTTCAGTCTTTCACCCATTGCTTGTGCCAATCCTGACCGCGGTAGGCAAACAGTACGGTGCATCGACCGCGGAACGAAATGTGATGTATATTCTTGAAGAAAAAGACGTTGAACGTAAAGCAGAGTTAGCATCCGTGAATCAGTATTATCGCGGGTTAAAACTGATTTCCAAACGTCGGCAAACCAAACTCGATGAAGACCTCATGGGTGAATTGCTCATGTTATTAAACACCACCCAAGAATTGAGCATGTTTTACCGGGAAAAAGAATTAACCAATCGACCAAAGAGTTTGGTAGCTCGCGTCTACGAAGCTGCGCCTTACCAACTGATTGAACCGATGATGCAAACTTTATTAACCACGATCAAAACCTTAACCTTGTCACCCATTGTGGTTGCCACCATTGCCCTTTACTACCTTGATTACATCAAACCCTTTGAAGCGTTTAATGATGAGATGAGTTTCTTATTGTTTAAAAATATTCTTGTTCATAGTGATTATGAATCCGCTGCATGTTATTTAAACCTTGAACAATTGATGGAAAATGAAGCGTATGAAAAGCGCTTGCTTGAAGTTCAACGAACCAGAGACATCACCTACTTATTGGATTTTTTATTACAACCGATGATGACAAGTGTTGATCAATTGCTGGATCGGCTTGTCTCGATGCAGAAAAACGCTGTGATTGAAGAAGCCAAACAATCATCACCCAAAGCATCATCTTACCCTTTGCCTTCGCCTTTACCTAAAGAAACCAAACCTTTTTCTAGCAGTGAATATACCGTTGGCGAGGTTGAAGCCAATCGTTTACAACAACATTTGTTGGAAACCCATCCGAGCATGAAAAAGGGTGAAGCTATTTTCTACGCTCGACATCACACCTTGGGGAAATACTACACGTTGTCACAATACAAACAACAATTGGAGTGCGCTTATGAAACGGCAAGAACTTCAATGGAACATTTGGTGAAACTAGGGTATTATCGTAAAGAGAAATATAAAAATAAATTTGTCTACACACCCGTAGATTTAAAAGGAGCAACCCATGACTAACTTCTATACAGGCTTCTTCAATAATGGCATTGTCACCATCCTCTTGCTTTTAATTATTTTCGCCTCGGTTGCGTTGTTGGCAAGTTGGATCAGAAAAATCCTTTTACCAGAAACCAAAGATACCCTCAAGGTCGATCCAAAAAAAGCCGTGAAAGAAGAACTTGACCGCGTGTTAGTGCCATTAGAAAACCCATTAACCCCAAAAACAAAAACGGGTACTTTTGAACTAGTGAAGGTAAAAAAATCAGCCCCATCGAAAACTAAAAAACCATCAACCAAGAATGCAACCAAACGTCGAAGCAAAGTTTCCTAAGTCCTTATACGTTCACATTCCTTATTGTGATCATATTTGCCATTACTGCGATTTCACCAAGATGCTAACAAATCGGCAGCAAACGCTGACGTATGTGAATGAAGTCTTAAAAGAAATTGCTTCTTATGGTCAGCATCTTTATCAAACCATTTTTTTTGGTGGAGGCACGCCAACCGCTTTAAACGATGAAGAACTCAACGTTCTCTGCCAAGGGGTCGCCAAATTTGCTTCACCTGATGCAGAATGGTCTGTGGAATGCAACGTTGAATCCACCACCCCTGAAAAATTAGCATTGATGAAACAAGCAGGCGTCAATCGTTTATCCTTTGGGGTGCAAACCTTTAAAGTCGATGCCTTAAAGGCCTTGAATCGCCACCACGATCACCATGATATTGTCACCACGATTCAAGAAGCAAAACGGCAAGGATATCAACGCATCAATGTTGATTTGATTTATGATTTGCCGAAAGTCAGTGATGAAGATTTAAACGATGATTTAAAAAAGTTTCTAACCTTGGATGTTGATCATATTGCCACCTACGCCTTAACGATTCACCCCAACACGGTATTTGGGATTCAAAAACTTAAACCTGTAAGCGATGACGTCTCTCGTCGACATTATGAAACGATTTATCATACCTTGCTAGCCGAAGGTTACGAACGTTATGAAGTGAGTAATTTTGCAAGAAACAAAGATTATGCTCGTCATAATTTAACGTATTGGCGGAATCAAGAATACATCGGCTGTGGGTTAGGGGCCAGTGGCTATCTTCATGGCGTGCGTTATACCAACACAAAAAATATGACTAAGTATCTTCAAGGGGTTCGTCGCGATCAAGAAGAAGTCATTGACCTGACCATGAAACGTTTTGAATTTTTAATGTTAAACCTAAGATTAAACGAAGGCTTTTCATTAACCACCTTTCAAGAGGAATTTCAACAAACGTTTGAAGTAACCTATGAAAAAAACTTGCCAGCCTTGATCGAAAAAGAATTATTGACGATCGAAGAAAACCGGGTTCGTTTAACTTTTGAAGGCATGTTATTGCTCGACTATGTCTTGCTAAAATTAACCAAAGACACAATTTAGCACTTTATATTTGACAGTGCCAAAAACCTTGTTATAATATTTTTAGCACTCAATCTATTTGAATGCTAAAGGAGGTTTGTATGGAACGCAATCGCCGAGATTTAATTCTTAAACAAATTGTCGAGCATTTCATTAAAACCGCTTTACCTGTTGGCTCTCACACCTTAATTGAAACCTATCAACTTCCATTTTCTTCGGCGACCATTCGCAACGAAATGCTTTCGTTGGAACAAGATGGTTTGCTAGAAAAAACCCATACGTCATCAGGTCGAATCCCTTCGAGTCAAGGGTATCAATATTATGTCGATCATCTTCGCAGCAAAAGTGTTGATGAACGTATCAAACAACAACTTCAAGTGATGCTGTCACAAAAAACCCAATCTGTCACGGATATTATCCAAAAGAGTTCCGAGATTCTTTCCAACATGACTAAACTTGCCTCGGTCGTCTTAGGTCCAAATGCCCAACAAGAAAAGTTAATGAGTATCCAAGTTACGCCATTAGAAAACAATTCAGCAACCGCGGTGTTTATTACCGACTCTGGTTATGTTGAAAACAAAACTTTTGTCCTTCCCACCAACATTGATAAAGAAGCGTTAGCCGATTGCATGAACTTAATTAATAAGCGCTTAAAAGGAACCCCAGTTGCCAATCTATCGGAAAAAATGGATGCGATCAGACCCATTCTTGAAGATTATATTGTTGAACACGACGCAGTTTATCAAGCCTTTGCTCAAGCATTTATTAATTTTGCCAGTGAACGACTCAAGTTATATGGCAAAGATTCCTTATTCAATCAACCAGAATTTGCCCATGATGGCGATAAGTTAAGAAAGATTCTCACAATGTTAGAATCACCCAAACTCTTGGATGAAATTCATCTTAATAAAAACAGTTTAACCGTCAACATTGGTAACGCTGAATCCCATCAAGACTTATCAATTGTCTCAAGTAAATTGAAAATGCCTGGGGAAAAAGAAGGTCGGATTGCCTTGGTTGGACCGACACGCATGGATTATGATCGAGCCTTGTCAGCACTCGAGTATGTGACGGATATGCTAGAAAAATACTTTGAGAAAAATGCTGAAAAACCAACGGATAAAAAAAAGGAGAAGAAACATGAAAAAGAATGACAACGAACAAGAGATGGATGTAAATAAAGAAGCCCAACCTGCAAGTGAAAAAAAAGAAGAAACCAAAAAAGAACTGACACCTGAAGAAAGAATCATCGCCTTAGAAGCAGAAATCTATCAATGGAAAAACAAGTATGCGATGATGTTCGCGGACATGGATAACCTTCAAAAAAACCGAGATAAATCATTTTCTGAGGCGTTAAAATATCGCTCTGAAGGATTTGTTGATAAGTTAATTCCCGCCTTAGAATCCTTACACATTGCCTTAAAGAATCCAGTCGATGATCCTAAATTGAAAAACTACTTGGTTGGATTTCAATACATCTATAACCAAATCCAACAAGCATTAGACGATGAAGGTGTCAAAGAAATTCCTGTCAAAGTCAACGATGCGTTTGATGTGATGACCATGCACGCCCTTGAATCTCAAGTCAGTGACGGCAAACCCAATCGCGTCTTGAAGATCCTGTCACCAGGATTTAAATTGCATGATCGGGTTGTTAAACAAGTACTCGTGATTGTCTCGAAACTAGCCGATGCGCCTAACAAAGATACCTCCAAGACAAATACTGGAGAAGAAAAAAAGGAAAAAGACGGCAATCAAGCCGCTTAAAAAAGGAGAAAATTTATGGCTAAAAAAGAAATCATCATCGGGATCGATTTAGGAACCACAAACTCTGTTGTCTCTTATGTTCAAGCAGACGGAAAGGTAAAAGTCATACCTAACCCTGAAGGCAAAAACACCACCCCTTCGGCGGTTGCTTTTAAACCAAGCGGAGAAGAAATTATTGGTGATGCTGCCAAACGCCAAGCCGTGATTAATCCAGACACCGTGTTATCCATTAAGCGTTTAATGGGGACGGATCAAAAGACCACAATTAAGGTTTTAAATAAATCGTTCACTCCTCAAGAAATCTCTGCGAAGATTTTAGCTTACATGAAAAAGTATGCGGAAGATTCTCTTGGTCAAAGCATTCAAAAAGCGGTCATTACGGTGCCTGCTTATTTCAATGACGCCCAACGACAAGCAACCAAAGACGCTGGCCAAATTGCTGGTTTAGAAGTGGTTCGGATCATTAATGAACCAACCGCCTCTGCCTTGGCTTATGGATTAGAAAGTAAAAAAGCTGGAAAGATTTTGGTCTATGACCTTGGAGGCGGAACTTTCGATGTCTCCATTCTAGAAATTGGGGATGGAACGTTTGAAGTTATTTCCACAGCCGGGGATAACCGCTTAGGTGGTGACGACTGGGATTTAGAACTCGTCAAGTGGATTCAAGAACAAATCAAAACCCAATTTAATGTCACCCTTAATGACAAGATGGCTTTACAACGCTTTAAAGACGCAGCAGAAAAAGCAAAAATTGAATTATCGTCCAGCATGGAAACCACGATTTCCTTACCTTTCGTTGGGCAAAATGCCAATGGGCCGATCAACTTTGAAGCAAAAATTTCTCGGGCTAAATTCCAAGACTTGACGAAAGCATTATTAAAGAGAACCGAAGATCCAATTCGTAAAGCGTTATCGGATGCAAAATTAACAGCCAATGAGATTGATGAAATCTTGATGGTTGGTGGTTCCATTCGCATGCCAGCCGTTCAAGACCTTGTCAAAAAAGTTCTAGGCAAAGCCTTAAACTTCTCGGTGAACCCTGATGAAGCGGTCTCGGTTGGTGCTGCCATTCAAGGCGCGGTGATTTCTGGAGATGTCAAAGACGTTGTCTTACTAGACGTCACCCCATTAACCCTAGGGATTGAAACCATGGGTGAAGTGATGACCGCCTTGATTCCAAGAAACACCACCATTCCAACCACCAAGAGTCAAATTTTCTCGACTGCTGCTGATAATCAACCCGCGGTTGATATCGTCGTATACCAAGGTGAAAGACCGATGGCTCGGGACAATAAATTACTTGGTCACTTTAAACTGGATGGGATTAAACCTGCTCGTCGCGGTCAACCTCGGATTGAAGTTACTTTCTCGATTGACGTCAACGGTATTGTTAAAGTTGCTGCAAAAGATTTGGATTCACAAAAAGAACAACAAATCACCATTTCGGGAACCACAGGGTTAAGCAAAGAAGAAATCGACCGAATGATGCGTGAAGCAGAAGCCAATAAAGAAGCTGATGAAAAACGCAAAGAAGAAGTTGAGCTCAAAAATAAAGCCGAACAATACATCAATAGTATTAATCAATCCTTAGAAGAAAAAGGCGACAAGATTGAT
>CAMCVC010000036.1:0-9855 GCA_945879785.1 Staphylococcus epidermidis
ATGTAACCGCTAACATTTTGTTAAATTGTTATCTATTTTAGATTTTCTGACGAGTAGAGGGAACTTATCATGAACTTTAAAAAAGCACTTTTAACTACCTTAACAACCATCATGGTGGGTGGTGTAGTTTTATCCGCGAATCAAAACACAAGTCAATTTGAACCTCAGGCTGCTGTACCAGAAACAAAAAGAGTTTGGGCAATAGCGAGGGAATCGTGGTGGTTTGGTGATGGTGTAAGTTTTGGGGTTGCAACGACCACTGGTTTTGTAGGCGCGGCTGCACAAAATTACACCACTCATATTATGCAAAGAGATGTTAATAATAATGATTTTGGCACCGATGGTACTGAATTTAGCGGATCTCGAGCGCATGCTTATTATGTGGATGTTCCAACCAATGTTACTCATGTTGAGTTCTTCAGGGAAGCTAATCCAGCAAATAGATTTAATTATTCTGGTTGGTCTTTATATACAGCAGGCATGAAGTATGTGTTCAATGGTTCCACAGCTGAATTTGCAGGGTTTGCTTTCAACACAACGAAAGTAGTAGAAGATTTTGCTAACTCTATTGATACAGCTGCTGAAATATGTACATCAGGTCAAGCGCAAACTGCAATCAATACCTACAATGGCATGGCTACTTTTGAACAAAATCAATTTGACGTTCTCACTGTTAGTGTAGGGGTCACAGGTCTTCAAAGACTTGAATACTTAAGAAGCCGATTTAGTATCGCCACAACACTCAACTAATTTAGTATTTAATTCATGTTATTATTTTTATAATGAAAAAACATAGATTTTCGATTTATTTAGTTCTGGGCTTAATCACTCTTTCTGCTTGCAATAGTTCATCTTCTATTTCCTCTTCAAGTGATTCAAGTTCGGACATTTCTTCTGTAAATTCTTCGATTATAAATACAACCATGACAAGCATTACCTTTCGTTTAAGAGGGGATAATGTTGTTAACTACGCCAACCACGCTTTATGGATTTGGGAAGATGGTTTTGATGGGGAGTTATTTATCTTTTCTCAATCCGATGCTTATGGTGGTTATATCACCTTACCCATAGATACATGGGAAACAAGAACTAAATTAAATTACATTGTTCGTCCTGCGAATACGTGGGCAGGTCAATCGCCTGATACCTCTATCTTCTTCACAGACTTTGCCTCTTTTATTACTTCTGAAGGTGTCATGAATTTATATTTAATCCTTGGTGAATCTGAATATTACTTTACTGAAGCTGATGCCACCGGAGATCGAATCACTGGGGTGTTTTTCTCAGCATGGAATCGCATTGAAATTTTAACGAATGCACCGTTCACGAGTTTTGAAATCCTTGCCGGGGATGACGTTATCCTGACGGGTGGCTCTGGTGATAGTGGATTACAAGCCCAATTAACCCAAGATGCCGATCTTAGTTTGCTCTATCGCGCGAGGGTCAAATTCAAACCCACCGATACGAAGACTAAAATTCGTACCATCCTTGCTAATCGTTTATTTGAAACCATCAAGTTTAATCAAGAGTTCACTTACACTGGTGGAGATTTAGGTTTAACCTTTAATGCCTCGGAAGCAATCTTCAAAGTTTGGGCACCTACCTCACAACGCGTTCGTTTAAACATTTATACCTCCGGTGATACCTCAACAATCACCGGCCAAGCTATCAGTGATTTACCAATTGCAACATACACGATGAGTCGGGGTGTGAATGGGATGCACTATCATGTATTACCACTAACTGCTCATCGCGGACTCATTGGTCGATACTATACTTACCTCGTCACCAATGCGGTTGGGACCAATGAAGTTATGGATCCTTATGCGCGAACCGCTGGGGTCAATGGGGTAAGAGCAAAAATTGTCGATGTGAATACCATCCAACCAGAGGGTTGGGATCAAGTGAGTTTTGAAGACATCAGTTCTCCTACCGATTTATTGGTCTATGAACTTCATGTTCGAGATTTAACCATGGACGCCACCTGGACCGGCACGGAAAAAAACCGTGGAAAGTTTAGTGGCTTGGTCGAATCTGGAACGACCTACACATCCAGTGATGGCATCACCGTCTCCACTGGCTTTGATCATTTAAAACAACTTGGATTCAATGCCTTACAAATTCTTCCCTTTTATGATCAGGCAAATAATGAAGTCTCTAATCAATTTAATTGGGGTTATAACCCGCTTAACTTTAATGTCTTAGAAGGTCAGTACTCAACCAATCCTCGAGACGGATCAGTTCGGGTGATGGAATTCAAAGAAATGGTCCAAGCGTTTGCTGAACAAGACATACGCATCATCAAAGATGTGGTGTATAACCACACTGCCAGTGCAATGGGGTCTAATTTTAATATGCTTGTCCCAGGATATTATTTCCGACTTAATCCCGATGGCACTTTTTCGGATGGGGCCGGGGTTGGCAATGAAACCAAATCCGAACGTCCGATGTTTCGCCAATTCATCATTGACTCTGTCAAGTTCTGGGCAGAGACGTATAAAATTAAAGGCTTCCGTTTTGACTTAATGGCCTTGATCGATGTCGAGACCATGAATCAAGTTCGCACCGCGTTGAATGAGATTGATCCAGATATCGTCGTTTATGGTGAACCTTGGAAAGGTTTCTCCGATACCACCTTACCGTTAGCCCAACAATCCAATACCTTCTCGGTCTATAACCGCTTGAATGGGGTTGGTGGATTTAACGATGCCGGTCGCAATGGTCTTAAAGGGGAAAACAATTGGGGCAATGGTACCGAGTATGGTTGGTTCCAAAAAGGTGAAAATGATAACGCGAGCAATGTCACGTTTATCAATCGCGTCAAAGGGATGATGGCAGGAAAAAATGGTGATTACTATAACTCCACCTATAATGATCCCACCAAGACGGTCAACTATGCTTCCGCGCATGATAACCTCACCTTATATGATCAACTTCAAGGAACGGTTGGGGTGGAAAATGCTCCAACAGCCAGTGTCGGGATTAATGCCTTGGTGAGTTTTGCTGCGGGAATTCCGTTTATTCACGCTGGTGAAGAAATCATGCGGACCAAGATTGCTGATCCTGAGGATGAAGATCAATATGTTTTTAATATCAACGGCCAACGCATCTCCCACAACTCGTATCAATCCAGTGATAACACCAATAGTTTTAAATGGGACCGTAAAGTCACGCACCTCTTTCACGTTGAACAATACGCTAAGATGATTGAGTTAAGGCTTAATGGTCTTTCTTTCCAATTGGAGTCGGCAACCGAGATTCAAAATAACTTGAGCTTTTGGAACTCGCCTTTAACGTATTCAACCATCGCGATGGCGTTAACCAAAGGCAGTCAACCATACTATGTCTTTGCCAATGCAAGAGAAGCAAGAAACAGTGGCGCATTAACCTCGGTGGTTGCCTGGGGAACAAGCCAAGATCAAGTGGAAGTTGTCTTTGATAGCACCGGATACCATCAACCCGGGACAAGATTAAATGGTCAAGTGTTGATGCGTGCTTACCAAGTGTTACTCGTCAAGCGAATATAAAAAAATAAATGTTGGTTATTAACGTCAAGAAAAGATTATGAATGCTTTGATATTTTTTCTTTGTTTTGATTTTGCTTTTGGATCATCTCGACGACCAAGAGCAATACGGATTGAGCAACCGTATATCCAATCACGTTATAAATAACATCCACGAAGTCTGGGGTTCTCCCAGGGGCAAAAAATTGTAAGCCCTCAAAAATGAATCCTAACACGAATCCAAGGGTGAGTGACATCCAAAAATAACGATTCTTTTGCGGACCATAGAAGGCATAAAACGTCAAGAAGCCAAGAATACCATTGATAAAGTTAAGGCCCATATGTCCAATCCCTTTTCTGACAAAGAAGAAAATCCCCGCAATGACATCCGGCGTCAGAATGGTTGCTGGCACAACTTCTAATTCGAGGGTTGCAGTTAATAATGGATCCATGAGACTTGTCGCGGTGATGGTCACGCGACCAGGCGCTTGACCTAAGGCAACCCCAACATCGCCAGCACTACTGACGGTGGCGATGGAGGCATTACTCGTTGAATAAGTGAGTTGACGATCAGTGACATCGACTGGTCCAAACGTTGGGGTAATGGTGATGGTTTTTCCAGCTTCAACAACCCCAGTGACGCGAATTTGTAAACTCGTTGGAAAAACTTTAGCGATCGTCAAGGTGAGGGTGTCAATAAACGTAGGGTTGGCGTTAAGATAGCCTGTGATGGTGACGGTTTGATCTTGATAACCCGCAAAATTGACTGGGGTGATGAGACCTTCGTCGTTAACGTTAGCTATCCTTGGATTGCTTGACAAAAACGTGACTTGTTGATCGGACGGTGAGATTGTGCCAAAATCGACGTCGATGGTTTGAGGACGTCCCACATAAATAGTTGGATCGGATTGTAAGTTAAAACTCGTTGGGGCGACGACATCCACCTGATCTTCAACGCGAAGGTTTAAGGTTTTTTCTAACGACCCAAGGGCGGCGGTGACGATGAATTCACCAATCGCTAAACCAATCACCACACCATCATCATTGATGGAAGCAACGGTAGGATTTGATGAAGTAAAAACCACATCCTCAACGATTGCATTGGTGGGTAAGATATTATCTAATCTAATTTTGGCAGAGGTATCTTTTTCAATAACCGTGGTGACAAAGTCGCCAATATAAGCTTGGATATCAAAGTCTGTTGGTGAAGGAAAATTAACCACCGTGATAATTTTTGTTCCGAATACATTTTCTGTTTTTGAGGTTGCGGTGATCGTGGCAGTTCCGAAATTTCTTGCAATGACAATCCCGCCATTGGTCACTTCCATGATTGAAGGATTGCTCGATGTCCACGTTATTGTTTTATCTGAGGTATTTAATGGAGAAAAAGTTGCGGTTAACCGATTGGAAGTTCCAATATAAATGGATGAAGCATCGTCACGAAGCGTCAAGGTCACCGAGGTTGCAGGAGTAATGACCACCTCAGCAGGAGGTAGAACCGCCCGGGCAATATTGATGATGGTTTCAGATATACCTGTAGATAAATCACCCGACTCATCAGAAGACAAAAGAGCATTCCCAGCAATAAAGGCATTGCTGAAGATAAAACTTAATAATAACCACCAGCGAAACCGATGGGAAGTTGAGACTCTTTGCCGCATAAAAACTCCCCAAAATTTTAATACAATCTCATCATGATTGACAAAATATATTAGTTAAATAATACAACTTTATATGTTTTTTAGCACTAATTACTTTTGTGAAAACCTTGTGGGTTTTTTTGTTGAAAGCGCCATGAGTCTAAACATGCATCTAGGACGGATTTTTGGGTCTTCCATCCTAAGTCCTTGAGGGCCTTAGAACAGTCAGCATAACTCACAGCAATATCCCCTGGTCTTCTGGCAACGATTTGATAAGGAATCTTGACCTTATTGGCTTGTTCAAAGGCCTTCACCATGGCAAGCACGGAGGTTCCTTGACCGGTGCCAAGGTTATAGACGACAAACCCTGGTTTTGTCTTTAATTTTTTTAAGGCTGCTAAATGCCCTAAGGCTAAATCAACCACATGGATGTAATCACGAACCCCTGTGCCATCCTTGGTTGGATAATCATTGCCATAAATACTTAAGAATGGGCGTTGACCAATCGCCACTTGGGTAATGAAAGGCATTAAATTATTGGGAATTCCTTGAGGGTCTTCTCCGATTAATCCGGAGACATGAGCACCGATGGGATTAAAGTAACGTAACATCACCGCGTGAAGTTGAGGGTTTGCTTTGACCACGTCTTCAATAATCATTTCATTAAAAAGTTTGGTGGTTCCATAAGGATTGGTGGTACCGCCTACAGGATCGGTTTCTACAATGGGCATCTTGCTAGGATTGCCATACACGGTCGCTGAAGAAGAAAACACCAATTGATGAACTTGATGCTTGAGCATGACTTTTAATAACACTAAGGTTGAGTTGAGGTTGTTATGGTAATACATCAACGGCTTTGCCACGGATTCACCAACGGCTTTATAACCGGCAAAATGAATGACTGATTGAAGGAGATGTTTGGTAAAAATCTGATTGAGGGCAACTTCATCCACCACATCCATTGGATAGAAAATAGGTTGTTTGCCAGTGATGGTTTGAATTCTTTTCAGCACTTCTTTGTTCGCATTATAAAGGTTATCAATGATGATGACTTCTTCACCTTGATTCAATAATTCTACGACGGTATGGCTGCCAATATAACCGGCACCACCTGTGACTAAAATGGCCATACGTTAATTATAAGTTATTTTGCATAGACAAATTGATAAAAACGATCCACTTCTTCCTTGGTTTGAAATTTAGCGAGGAAAAAATAATCTCCCATCGCAATCGAAATGGGGTATGGATACGAATTTTCAAAAACGAGATTGGATGCAAATTGTTGGCGAATCGCATGAAAGTCATGGCGATATTGATGGTGATTTTTTCTCGATGCATTGGCACAGAAAAAGGTCGGCTTGATTTGACCAGGGACCCATTGGTTGGTGGCAATCACCTCGGTATAAATATGGTAAGCGTTCACGCTGTTCGCGTAATTAATCATTTCCATTGAATAACCACCTGGTGGTCTTAAGTTCGCTTCCAAGGCGATAAAGGTTCCCGCTTTTCCTAAATGGGGGTAGTCTTTGGTTAAACGAAAAAATTCAAGGTGAAAGAAACGTTGTTGGATGCCAAAGGCCTTCACCGTTGCTTTGCCCGCAGCAATCAATGCCTCTGGCAAAGTCTTTAAGGTTAAGTAATACGTTTCTGCATCTTCATTGACAATCGAGGCGATGTTAATTGGAAATTGGTGGCCAGTGAAAAAGACAACGTCAGATTGGAGATTCGCCATCCCATCAAAGGAAAAAATCTCACCTTCAATGAATTCTTCTAGGATAAAGTCTTGAGCCGGTTTACGAATAAAAAAATCTTTGAGTTGATCTTCGTTTTTTAGTTTGTAGGAAATTTGTGAACCCACGCCGATGTCAGGTTTAACAAACAAAGGATATTGAACTTCTTTTGCAAAGGCAATGGCTTCCTGTAATGTCGTCAACCGTTGAAATCTAGCCGCAGGAACGCCCGCTTGTTGATAAAACTTTTTCATGGACGATTTCGATTGAATGGATTGGAGTGCTTTCGGTCGAAGGCCGTGAGGGATGTCAAAGTCTTCTCTGAGTTTGGCGTCGAACTGTAACCAGTATTCAATGTTTGACTCTAAGTAATCGATCGGACCAAATCGAGAGATAAAATAACGAACTGCGTCTTGGAGGTTAGGATAATGATTCATGTCTTGGACAAAATAATATCCATCCATTTTCGCCACCAACGGTTGAGGTAAATAAGCATCTTGAACATCACCGATGACCAGCACGCGAAATCCTTGTTGCTTTAAACCAATGGCAAATTGGTAAAAGGTGTAAGGGAAAATCGGGGCGACAAGAATAAAGTTTTTCATAGGTCTTAAAGATAATCTAACAAAAAAACTAGGAAACAACAAGGATGAGTGGTTCGAGTAGATTTAAAATCCCTTGGTGAATGGTGATCTTTTGTTGGCTAATGAGGTCAAGATAGGTTCCATCTTTAAGAGAGGTATAAACTTTTCGTGGGTCCTTGGTTAGATTAAAGTAGCCAACCAGTTGGTTTGTTGGCGTGGTTAAGGTTGCTTCAATCAAGTGCGATTGTAAAGGATGTTCATTGATGATGAACTTACGAGTGGCGGCAAAATAGGGCATGGTTTTGACTTGAACCAATCGGGTGATGAAGGCATAAAACTCAGGATTCTTGATGGTTAAATCAATCGGGTCTTTCTCAAATAAGTTAGGAAGGCGGGTCGCTAACATTTCTTGCCCCGCATAAAGGAAGCCAATGCCAGGTTGGAAGAAAGACCACGCAGTCAAATTTCTTAGCAATATCGGTTGTCCAACCAATTGATGAATGCGTTGAACGTCATGATTTTCTAAGAAATGAACTTTGACATACTCTGCGGGATAAATATACCCTTGGGCCTGAACCATGCGTAGGTAAGTGGATAGTTCGCCTTTCCCTTGTAGGTAATGCGTTAAGAATTCGTGGACATCATAGTCGTATAACATATCAAACACTTGATACATCTCTGCATCACTATGCGCGGCATACCCTTCGCCGCGAAGGTATTGAATAAAGTGAGGATGAACCGATTCAGATAACCAAACCGTGTTGGGATTCATCGAGTTGATTGTCGCTTTGGCTTGTCGCCAAAAATCAATTGGTAGTAACGGGGCGACGTCACATCGATAGCCATCAAAACCAAATTGAGTCCAAAACATCAAGACATCAATCAAGGCTTTTCTGACGTCTTGTCGACTTAAATCTAAATCAGCAATATCCGACCAGTCACCAATCCGATTGGCTAACTTGCCATCTTTGTAGTAATAATATTCCGGATGTTGTTTAACCCACGAAGCATCACGCGCGGTGTGATTAAAGACAATATCCATCATCATCTGGATACCTAAGCGATGGGCTTCTTGGATTAACGTTTTGAGGTCATCACTTGTCCCTAAACTTGGATCGATTTGATAATAATCTTGGATAGAATAAGGACTTCCCACTTTGCCCTTACGCGCGAGCTGACCAATCGGATGAATCGGTAATAAATATAACCATTGAATGCCTAATTTTTTTAGACGAGGTAAATCCTTCAGTAGAGACAAAAACGTCCCTTCTTTGGTATGGTTTCTGACAAAAACTTGATAAATGGTTTGCTGTTTTAATCGTTGGGATTTAGTCATCATACCCTCCTACAAAAGCAACACGATGATGGATAGTACCACAATCAATGTAAAGGTCACCGCACAAAAGAGAAGTAGTTTTTTGGAATAGTCCATCTATTTATCTAACCTTTGAAAGCGTTGATAGGTTCTTAATCCAGTCATGACGATCAGGGATTTGACTGGAAATCCAATGACAAAGAAAATGATTTGGTTAAAGTATAACGCCAACGGTGGAATGCTTAAGTACCAGACACGCCATTGCACACCCCAAATGATGCTGATAAGAATTTCTGAAACGAGCACAATAAACACAATTGCCTTAGGTGGAAGCGTTGCGCTTGATTGGGTTGAGGAAAAACGTTTGTCGAATTGTCCTGTCATATAAACAAAACCAAAGAAAATCGCTAAGGCAATGATGGGCAAGATGATGCGAACGAACCAAGTGGATAAATCAACATCGACAAAATTACCACCGCCCAAATTAAAGGTGTATTGATCACGAGAATAAATAAACCAAATTCCATATGAAAATAATGCGGTTAACAAAACATAACTCACATTGTAATAACCAGGAATACGTTTTAAAGAAACCATCAGTTTACTCAACAACCAAGGTAAAATCCCTAAGACCGCTAAGCCAATGGTGACATAAGGTGTATACGTTCCTACGGAATTAATCATGAATCCAAGGATGTCCATGGAGGATCCTACCAAGGCACCAAAGATGGGACCAACGATAAGGGAGGCAAGGATAATGGCACTAGACCCAAAGGCAATCCGATTCACTTCCCCAATTGGAATCATCAAGACGCGCTCTAAAATTAAACCAAGGGCAATGAACATCGCGGATAATGTCATTTTTCTAATGATGGATGAATTCATAGTTGCTCCTTATTATGGGATCCACGTTTGTCTCACTAATCCGACAAAAGCTAGGGAACCTGTGACTAATAATACACCATTGGCAGGGACACCTTTGGCGAGAATGCTTAAGGCTTGTTGATAGTCTTCGATGAAAGGAAATTGTAGTTTAGGATAGTCACTTTTTTTCCTCGCTCGAGCATGAGGAAACGAGGTCAC
>CAMCVC010000037.1:0-9394 GCA_945879785.1 Staphylococcus epidermidis
GAAAACATCGCGATAAAATTATCTAAACCAACCCATGTGAATAATGTGCCAGGGGGTTGATGGAAACGATCAAAGTTAGTGAAAGCTAACAGAATCATGAAGATTAACGGCAAGACCGTGAAGGTGAAAGCAAAGATGGTTGGAAAGGTTAAGACCGTGATATGAAATTTATGGTTGAGAAGTTCATCTGCGTCTTTTTTGAAACCTTGTGGTTGTTTGCCTTCTGCAACGAGTAATTGATTTTTATAGGCAGTTTCGATATTCAAGGTATAGGCATAAAACAAAGCGAACACGAGGAGTAGAGCGGCAATCGAGAACAACAACACCAACATGGAGTTATCGCCTTCAGTTGCAGGAACATAACAATTACACGCTTCATCAAACCCAGCTGGGGTGGTGATATCCGTACCTAAGGTTGTGAACTTAATAATATACCGCCAAAAGACGGTAAAGATGGATGTGATAATCCCAACTTGAATCAGAAAATAACCAATTCCCTTGACGTATTGTTTATGGACAAATGATCCCCAACCCATGAAGAGAAAGGATAGCCGTGTGTGTACATTACCTTTTTTAAAAATACTTATGTAATGGGCAAACATACGATAAAGAAGAATAAAAAATTGTACAATTCTTTTACCAAAGTTTAGGATAAACAAACCAATTGAAATGGCGATAGAAGAGAAAAAACCAAAAATACTTTTTGCCAAGGAAACCAACATATCCCAAATGGATAGCGGGATCCAGACATAAAAAGGCATACTTTTGGATTCATCTTTCATAAAAAGTCTCCTTTGATTTATGATAACAAAAACTCAGGATAACGGATGAAGTTACCCTGAGTTTATTTGGCGAAACTAAACCTAACCTTCGTTAACTGCTAAAACGCCTTCAACAAATGCATCTAATTTGTCTTGTAGGGTTTCGTAACTTAGATTAATTAATCGAGCTTTTTCCGTTGTACGGAAGGTTGCAATTGCCGTTGGATTATTCAGAACGTCGCCATCGGTGATTGCAGTTTGTAAATTTTCTTCTACTAACGTATCAATTGCATTTGCTTCGGTGATGACCGCATCAGCGAAGGCACCGGCTGGTGTCCAATAGAAGGACGAGACCGATTTCGCTTGAGGTATACCGAATGGTGCTTGATCCGAAATAGCTTTGATTGAAGGAATTGCTTGAACGAGTGAGTCTGCAGCTGCTTCAAGATTACTTGGGCCAACTCCTAATTGAATGGCGCGGGCTTTTTGAGTATCTGCATTGGTTAAGAAGTTTGCGAATTGATGAGCGATCGCTGGTTGTTGGGTAAACCCGTTAACACCAATTAATTTGGCACCAACCATCGACCCTAATTGAACTTGAGCGCCACTACCAACGGTAAACGTAGGCATTTTGATCATGCCAATGTTTTCTGCACCAAGAATACCAGTGAATGAATTTGCATTCCAAGTTCCTGATACACCAGCAATAACACCTTTGGTAATATCTTCTTCATTTTCTAAGAGTAACGTAGGCATTAAACCTTGATCTCTAATGACACGGTTAGATGCATAGGCATTGAACATACCTTTAGCAGCGTTTAACCCGGCAGCATTATTCCAATCAATCGTTTGTTCACGGGTTGCTGCATCCCAGGAAATATTCCCAGACGTTGCAAACCACATCGACATGGCCCATCCACCCATTGGGTCGATCACAATGCTTGAGTCTTTTGCTTCAGCAACTGCGAGAATGGAATCTAATGAGGTCATTTGTTCCGCAGTGATATGACGTTTGTCGTAATACATGAAGACGCCGTTGTCTGCTGTGTTTGGGTAAGCGTAAACGGTATCTCCAATTTTGGCAAGATCAACTGACCATTCGATATTACGTGCAAGTACATCAGTGCGGTATTGTTGAACAGGAGACAAAGCCCCTGCTGTGACTAAATCTTGTAATTGATCATCTGGGAAAGCGAAGACATCGGCACCACCAGCGATATCAAGCGTTAAGACACTTTTTAATTCTGGTTCGCCAACCGCAGCAAATTCAAACTCTACATTTAAACTTGGGTTAGCAGTTTTAAATTCTTCAGCTTTGGCTTGTAAGAAATTTTGTTCTTGGTTTGGACCCCATACCTTAAGGGTAACGGTACTGGGTTCACCAGTACCGCCACATGCCACAAGGAGAAGAGGTAAACCAATTAATGAAAGCATTAACTTGTTATTCATTCAAGTACCTCTTATCTTAAATAAGTTTGAATTAGGAAGGATAGGACCAGCCATGGACGACGATCGTACCTGAAACTGGATTGGTTGGAGCAGTATGGAAGAAGACAAAGAGATTAAATAATGCACGTTGTTCTACAGTCTTACCTGAAATGTCGAGTGTAAAGGATTGTCTTGCGCCAGTTGCGGTGACTCTTGCTTCAACAGCATTTGGTTGACCTGCTTGTTCTACTTTGAACATATATTCATGTCCAGTAACACCAGTGAAGTCAAAGATAACAGCAGTTTTTGCACTGTTGAATTCACCATAGATTCTTAATTGAGCATTTGAGTTCCAGAATTCACCAGTTGTATTTAAGTAAGCAATACTTGTTCCTGTACCAGCTGCATAAGTAAGGGTTGGGAAACCATAGTTACTCCAAGCTGGAGAAATTACAATACGTAATGAACTACCAACTATACGAGCTTCGATTAAGAAGGCGTGTGGGACTTGTTCTGTACCTACTAAGACTTTGATATTACCACCAGCATTTTCAAAAGCTCCTGTTGGCATCGATGCGACGCGATCAAAGCCTGCATCAAAACCAACATCCCATGCGGTACCAGACTTTAATTTAAATTCTTTATTTAAACCTAATGTGAAGACACCGTAGTATTTTCCATCGCCATTGGTATCAGTTAATGACAATGAAGTGTCACTTGGAGTCCATTCTGGTGTGGTTACATTACCGACTAAGAATAAACCACCAGCTAATCTTGCCAAATCACCAACGCGTACAACCGTTGCGGTTGTGGCTGATGCACCCACGGTTAATTCAATTTCATATGAACCATCACGTAAAACTTTAATATTTCCGCCGTTTTCAACGATATCACCAGCGACTGGATTTTGAACGATTGAGAAACCTAAATCTCCACCCCATGCACCGTTCTTAGCAAACTTGAATTCATCGTTTACATATAAGTTGAGGGTTAAGGAGTAAAATTCATTTTCATCGTCTAAGTTAGTCATCTTATAGGATAGATCTTCTACAGTCCATCCAATCATCGTGCCAACTAATGACCAATCAGTGATTGATGGAGCAGGAATAACTGGATCACCATTACGAACGATCGTAAAGGTTCTTGTTAATGCAGGAAGTGAAACGAAGGTAATTGTATAACTACCATCCACTAAAGTCTTAAAGTTTCCAACACCACCTAAACCTGGATCAAATCCAGTGTTAGAATCGGCTGGAATGACTAATGCGCCTTCACCATCTTTTGTCCAATTAACACCTTTATCATTAATGGTAAGACCGGCAGACATTGGTCCAACTTCACCATTTGCCCAATCGGTTCCAATGACAAGTTTCCAAGTTGAATCTTCGTATAAATCACCCATCCATGAGAAAGAATTGGTTCCGGTTGCCCGTGTCATCACAGGAGCATTTCCTGGAGTCCAACCACCAATATTGGCTTGACCACCAATAAAGCGATACTCATTATTGTCGACTGGAGCGGAAGATGCTGGTGTGGACGACGATGCTGTCCCACCACATGCGGCTAACACAAATAACAATGCAGGTAATAGATGATTTTTGTTCATTAAAAAATCCTCCTTTTCTATTCCTATCTACTATATTAAAGCGCTTACATTTATTTGTAAAGAACTAAATGAACAACTTTACAATGAAACTATTCTTTTTGGAATTTCTAGATAGAAACTAATTTCCTCGTGATAATATTAAATGAGTAAAGGGGATTTTATGAAAAAAATCACTACATTAATGATGTCATTGATGTTTGTTGTTGCTGCATGTGGCGGGACAACGGCTTCTTCGTCGGGATCGACGATTCCAGGTCCGTTAGATTTACCTGCTGCTTCAGAACCAACCATCATTTTCCACTATAATCGACCAGACGGGGTTTATGACAATTGGAATATGTGGATTTGGGCAATGGGGTATGAAGGTGCTGGATATCAATTTACTGGCGACACCACGTATGGAAAGTATTTAAGAGCGCCACTTTCAACATGGGCTGGCTCAAGTGAAATCGGTTTTATTGTCAGGAAGAGCTTACCTAATGAAGATTGGAATGCCAAAGATACAAGTTCTGATCGTTTTGTTAACTTAAATGAGTGGACTGCCAATGTAAATGGCGATTATAACGTCTTCTTAAGATCAATGAATGCATCAGTGTTTGTAGATATGGATGGGTCAATTTATAACGGGGTTCGTTCGGCCATGTTCCAAAACACCTCCATTATCTTGGTGAGCACCACAGCTGCTGCTAATAAAATTGAAATTTTTGAAAATGGAACACTGAAGAAAACCGTGAACGCATTAGCGATTAACAATTCAGTCGATGTTTACGTCAATATTGCAACAGAAATTAATCCAATTAACTTTGCGTCACAATACACCGCAAAAGTTTATTTCACGGAAAATGATCCAAAACCTCGGACCGTTCCTGTGCTTATCAATCGGTTATTTTCATCCGCGAGTTTTGGTGAACAATACAATTATGATGGAGAATTAGGACCCGTTTACTCCCAAGCATCCACGACCTTTAAAGTGTGGGCTCCAACTTCTTCAGACATGAAATTACGGCTTTACGATAATGGTACGCCTGTTGCAATCTCTGCTCAATTGGGAAATGACCAATTTACTTCAGTCAACATGACGCGTGTAAGTAAAGGGGTTTGGGAAACCACGGTGAGTGGTGATTTACACGGCAAATACTATACTTATTTGGTTACCAACGCCAGCGGTGTTCATGAAGTCGTTGATCCTTATGCCAAAGGCGCAGGTGTCAATGGTCGACGTGGGATGATCGTGGATTTCAGCAGAACCAATCCTTCAGGTTGGGCTGGTGTCAATGATACAGACACTTATGATTCAAATACCGATGCGATTCTTTATGAATTACACGTTCGTGATTTATCGATGGATGCTTCTTGGAATGGAACCACAGCAAATCGTGGTAAGTACGCGGCCATGCATGAAACGGGCACAACCTTTACAGGGTCTGGTCGGACAGTTAAAACAGGCTTCGACCATATTAAAGAACTAGGTGTGAATGCCGTTCATATCTTACCGATGTATGACCATCACAATAATGAATTAGCGGATGAATTTAACTGGGGTTATAATCCATTAAATTATAACGTTCCAGAAGGTCAATATTCCTCCAACCCACATGATGGTTTGGTGAGAATTCGTGAAGTGAAAGATATGGTGAAAGCTTACGACAATGAAGGTATTAAGATCGTCCTTGACGTTGTTTATAATCACTTAGGGGATGCTAACGGAAGTAACTTCCAACGATTAGTTCCAGGTTATTTCTTCCGTTATAACTTAGATGGCTCTTTATCCAATGGATCAGGGGTTGGCAACGACACCGCTTCTGAACGGTTCATGTTCTCGAAGTTTATTGTCGATTCAACCGCCTTCTGGGCAGAAGAATATAAACTTGGTGGATTCCGATTTGATTTAATGGGTCTGCATGACACGGCGACGATGAAAAAAGTGAAGGATGCAGTGACGGCCATTGATCCAGATACCCTCATTTATGGGGAAGCTTGGAATATGTCTGGTACAGTGACGTACGCTAACGTTCCTATGGCTAACCAAACCAATTTGGCAACGAGCAACATGGCCAATATTGGCGCATTCTCCGACTTAATGCGTGACGCGGTTCGCGGTGGTGTCTTTGATGGCGCAAGTAAAGGTTGGGTGCAAACTGCTACACCAAACACAAGTAGCATTTCATCGTTAAGACGCTCATTTAAAGGACAATTAAACACCAACACCGATCCAAAACGTGTGGTGAGTTATGTCTCTGCTCACGATAACTTAGGGCTTTATGATAAATTACTCACGTCTGGTGTGAGTGCCGCCAATGCTGCTAAGGTTAATACACAAGCGTCGTCGATGATGATCTTCTCACAAGGGATTCCTTTCTTCCACGCTGGTGATGAATTGATGAGACAAAAGATTAATGCGGATGGTAGTTTTAACCACAACTCTTATAACGCTCCTGACTCAGTGAACTCGATTAAATGGGCTAACAAAGCCACCCATTTTGATTACTTCACAAAATACCAAGACATGATTACTTTAAGAAAAGCCACGGAAACCATGCGGTTAGGATCGGCAACCGAAGTCAGTATTCAACACACCGATTTAAATGATTTCGGTGGATTCACCTTCACCAATTCAACCATTGGTTATCGCTTAAATGCTCATGCGACGTCAACGGATGCCTTTGATGAATACGTGATTATTCACAATGGTAACAACTCAGGAATCACATTAAATACGACCGGTTATACGCTCGCTTATGTGTCATCTGGGACATTAACCATTGGCGCGACAACATCGGTTGGTGCTAACGTGTCGATCGTCCTTGCGAAAAATAATTAGTTTAATAAAACCTCTTTGAATCGATCAGAGAGGTTTACTCTTTCTTGACCAATGATCTTGTTTGTGAACATGAATGAATACGAAAAGGAATAATGCCCGTGTATAAAACTGTAATGATGAACGAGCTTGAATTGGTGATGAAAAAAAGACCCGTTCAAGTGCTGGATGTTCGTGAACTTGATGAATATGAACTAGGGCATATCCCAGGGGCCATCCTTGCTCCTCTTTCTGAATTCGTCAGCCACATGGACAAAGTTGATAAAACCAAACATTATTACATTGTTTGTCACTCAGGTTCTCGGTCTCAAACGGTCGCAGAATACCTTGGCAAACAAGGATATCAAGTCACCAATGTCATGGGTGGAATGAGCTCATATCGCGGTTTACAAACCAAAGGTTTAAAGTAAACTCATCGAAGAAAAAAAGCGTTGAAATCAACGCTTTTTATATTGCAAACCATGGATACTTAAGCGCGTAAAGACTTTTCAATTTCCGTTAAGAATGCATCCAGTGGTTGATTACCTAACAGTTCATATTTTTCATTGATGATGATCTTAGGGACACCGGAAACATTATATTGTTGAGAAATGCCTGGAAATGTATTGGCTTCAATCATTTCTGCTTGAATGTTTGGGTTCAACATCGCTAAACGGTGCGCGGTTTGAACAGCGCCTGGGCAATGGGGGCAGCTGAGGGTGACAAAGACTTTAATCTGAACTGGTTTATTGACTTTGGCGATGCGATCTAACGCCACTTGAGGAATCTTTAATGGGAAACCAGACATCTCGATTAAGGCACTGATGAATGAATTGATTTCATGACCAGCAGGAATGCCGTTAAACTTAACCCCTTTATATTGCCCTAAGTCATTCAACATGACAAAACTTGGGATTAAGTTAATGCCGTATTGTTTTGCTTGATCCGCATGTTGGTTCTTATCGAGGACTTCTAACTTAATTTTAGGATTTGTATCTTTAAATTCCGTTAAGAGTTGCTTGGTTTCTGGGCAACTTTGGCAGCCCTTTTCATCGACAAATAACTTAATGGTGATTGGACGAACCATTTGTTGAAGGATCTCTGTGATTTGTTTACGAATGTCGTCAGTAAAGAATTTTTCCATGTGCATACCTCCTTTAGGAATGATGGAGTAAATATTGTTGAATTGCCAGGGCGGCTTTTGCACCGTCACCAACGGCAATGACAATCTGTTTAAACGGGTGATGCGTGACATCCCCTGCGGCAAATAGGCCAGGAACACTGGTCATAAAATCTTGGTTGACGATCACTTCACCTTGCGGGGTTAAGGCAACCAGATCTTTGACGAGTGTTGAATTCGCAAGTAAACCAATTTGAATAAAAAGCCCATCGGCTTCAATGGTGGATTGTTTGTTGGTTTTCTTATCAAGGACCACGACTCGCTTAAGGGTTTGATTGCCTTCAGCGCGTAATAACTGCGTTTCTAAGTGAATGGTCACGTGTTTGAGTTTATTTAATTGGTCAAGGATAATTTTATCGGCTCGCCATTGGCTTCGATGGACGACGGTGATTTTCTTTGCCCATACCGCAAGGTCTATGACTGCTTCTGCAGCGCTATTACCACCACCGGCAACGACGACATGTTTATCTTTGAAAAAAGGCGCATCGCACGTGGTGCAATAGGAAACCCCTTTATTGGCAAATTCTAGTTCACCAGGAATCCCTAATTGACGGGGTTGGCCACCCGTTGCTAATAAGACAGTTTTGGAAGTTAAAGTCACACCGTTATCAAGTTCAACATGAAAGTGAGATTTTATTTTCTTTAAAGACTGTACGCGAACGTCTAAATAAAGTGGGACTTGAAGGGTTTCTAAATGTTTTACAAAGGTATCTGATAAGTGCTTACCTTCTGTCATCGGAATGCCTAAATAATTATCTACCGTGGAGGTGTTGTGTAATTGACCACCAATTTCTTTACTGATGACGGCCACTTTAAATCCTTTTCGTTGCGCATAAAGCGCAGCATTTAGTCCAGCGGGACCACCACCAATGATTAACATATCCCAAAGAGAAATCTCTTCAAAGATTGAGGGAATCGCTCGTTTTTGAATTTGTAAATCAAACATATTATCGGCTTTTGACAATTAAATTCATCGCTTGTTGAATCGCGTCTTTGTCCTTAGGATCATCCAACATGATTTGTTGTAAGTTCTCGGTGGTAATTAACGAAATGGTTTTATCTAAGTTCGCGCGTATCGCTTTTAACTGAACAACCAAATCCTGGCAATGTTCTTGGTTTTCCATCATCGACAAAACCCCCTTCATTTGACCATGAAGACGTTTCATTCGGTGGAGAAGATCTTGATTACATTTCATATTTTTAATATACCCATATGGGTATTAAATGTCAATGGAGATACTTTGTGGTTGAGACATCAAAGGTAAGAAATTGTTTAAATAGATAAAGAAGGTCGCTAAGAGTTCAGATAGTTTGTCTGGATCGTTACTTAAGCTATGGCCGCTATTGGGAAAGAAGATGGCTTCAATTGGAGCGTTGATCGCTGTAGCAGCCATTAAAAATCCTTCCATGTTACTCAAAGGAATAAGCTCATCTAATCCCGCATAGCCAATCAAGGTTGGGATGGCTGTGGATAAATGATGAATGGGCGAGGCGTCCATCCAAGCATCAGGATAACCGTTCGCGACTAGGTCTTCTGGACCGATTAACGATGTTGCCATTAATCCATTGGCAAGAAAGAGTTGAACCGTCGGGTCACCAAAAGAAAGATAGCCTGGATCAGT
>CAMCVC010000038.1:0-9058 GCA_945879785.1 Staphylococcus epidermidis
AATCAAAATGACCAGAAGTCGATTGACCCAAGACCCGTGATATAAAAATTGATACGTTGCCTTCATGTCTTGCACCGCTTGTTGGTAGGCTTCATGGTTAACGTGTTTAGGAAATGCTTGAAAATAAAGTTGGCTAATTGATTGTAAGGACACGGGATCGACTTGAAGCGTGACCTTCGGTTGATAGGTTGATGGCGATAATTTTAATTGGAGGATTAATCCAAGATCCATTTCCACTTCTAATTTGGCATGATCAGCCATGTAATGGTCGGTTAAGCCACCTTGCTCATCAAAACCCGTTCGATAGAAAACATACGGATGACATGTGCGATCCAAGACATAATGCGTTAAGGCACCCATGACATACGCTCTGCTGACATCATCTGCTTTAGGACCAAACCATCCATGTTTAATCAAAGGCCAGATGGAATGATGAGGTGACTGATTATGCAGTAAAGAACCAAATTGATTCATGGATTCTTTCGCCAATCTCGATTTAAAAGGTGCACGTCCATAAAAAAAGAATGGGTCAGGTCCTTGTGAACCAAGCCAAACCAATGGCGCATTTGGTATTAAAAAAGGCCAACGTTTTTGATGACGATCAATGAACGTGTTTGCAAAATAATGATGGGTAAGAATCGATGGCATGATTAGCCGTCAATCTTTGGCGTATCAGGAAGTTTTCTCGCTTGATTGAAAATCAAACCACCGGCAATAAACAAGACGATGAGTGATAAGACACCATAACGAAGATTGCCGCCTGGTAAATCCCCAAATTGAAGGGTGACTAAACTTGCGACAACACCAACAATGAAGGGTCCAATGACGGCTGCAAAGCGCGAGAATACGGTGTACAATCCAAAGAATTCATTCGCCTTGTCTTTAGGAATAATTTTTCCAAAGTAAGAACGGGATAATGCTTGAATGGAACCTTGCGAGGAGGCCACAAGAATCCCGAGGATATAGAAATGCCATAATTCGCGGATAAAGATACCGAAGATCGATATCAACGCATAGGTAGCAATATTCGCCAAAAGAATTTTTTCCGCTTTGATGACTTTGCTTAATCGAGAAAAGATCATCGCAAAGATAAAGGCGGCAATTTGTATGACCAAGAAAATCGGCAGTAACGTGGTGAGTTCATTTTCTGGAAGGATATCAAGTGCATTAACCGCAAACCGAGCCGCTAGATTAATGATCGTATGAACCCCATCAATATAAAGGAAGAAGGCAAGTAAGAATAAAAAGATTTTTGGATATTTTCTTGCTTCTTTTAAAGTTTTTAATAAACGACCGAAAGCTTTTTTCACGGGAGAAGTTTCTGGTTTGATGCCATACACTTGGGTCGCTTCTTTTAAGAATGGGATCGAAAAGATGAACCACCAAAGGGAGGTAAATAAGAAGGTGATTTGAAATCCTAAGGTTAAGGTAAAGCCAGGAATGGCGTTAGGTAGAATCGTCAACAAGACCACAGCAACAATTAAGGGAATCGAACTTCCACCGATATAACCAAAGGCATAGGCAGCCGTGGAGACGCGGTCCATGTTTTCATCATCGGTCATATCAACAATAAATGAATCATAAAATACGTTGGTCCCTGTATAACCTACCGTGCCGATCACGTAAGGAATCAAGATGATCCACCATAAGGATTGGGTTTCAAAGACGGGATAAAACACAAGCGAGACAGCACTAATTAACCCAACAAAGAAAAAGATTAAAAAGAATTTTTTCTTTAAGCCTCGATAATCTGCCAAGGTTCCTAAAATCGGTGATAACAAGGCAACAACCAAACTAATCCCTGAGACAAGAAAAGCAAACAAAGAGTCGGCTACGTTTTGTCCTAGACCACCGACATCCACACTAAGGTATCCATATAATAAAGGAAAAATAAAGGTAGCGAATATGACCGTGTAAGCTGATTCTGCCCAATCATAAAAAATATAAGCCCATTCTTTTTTGGTAAACTTTTTGCTCACTTTAGACTTTGTGATAGCGTTTGGTTGTTTTTCCATAAACACCTCTTTTAAAAGTTTAGCATTCTTCATCCCATTCCATACCAACAACTTCATTCTTAACCAAATCTTAAAAAAGGTACAATAGAACTATGCTAGAAACCTTTTGGTTATCGTTTCAAGAATGGATTTTAACGTTAGGTTTATTAGGTGTTTTACTTATTTTTGTCCTCTCCATTCTACATCCCACCGTGGAAGGACCCGCAGCATTATTATTATTAACCATCTTAACCATTTTGATTGACTCTATATGGCTTGCAAGTCTTATTTTGCTCGTTGGCTTTTCGATTGGTTTTTCCTTATTTTATGTCCTTGTTCACTATCTACATCAAAAAAATAACTCGCAGCTCGAACGATTTATTCCAACCAAGAAAGCCATCGAATGGGTCAAACAACAACCAACATGGAAACATATCATCGTGATTGGGATGCCGTTAGTCTACACCTATCCATTACGCATTGCCTTCACCATCCAACACAAAAGATTCCTTCCGTTTTGGTGGGAAACTTTTTTACAATATGCTTTCCTAACGATTGGTAATCTGTTGCTTTACTTTGGGGTTATCGAATTCATTTTTTGGGATATCCCACTTTGGGGTATTAGTCTTATCTTGATTTTATTGTCGATCAGCATTTATCTGATTCGCACCAAGGTCAAAGTTACTTAATCCGTTTGGTGGAGTGGCGAATCATCAATTGAACAGGGACCGTGGTCACGCCTTTAGAGACTTCTTTCTTTTCAATGATGTCTAATAGTTTCATTGCCGCAGTTTCTGCGATTCTTTTTTTATCTTGTTTAATCGTGGTTAATGCTGGTGAGAATAAACTGGCAAATTGAATATCATCATATCCAGAAACAGAAATATCCTCAGGCACGCGATAACCGAGTTCAGTCAGTGCTTTAATCAGGCCCATCGCGATGTCATCCGAGAAAGCGATGATCGCTTCTGGTTTTTCTTTCCATGATTGAATCCAGAGTAAACCTTGTTCGTAATAATGTTGAACCCCATAACGATCGGTGACAAAGTAAGCTTCTTTGGGTCGTTTGGTTTTGTGAATCTTCATGAGTTTTTCAAAAGCTTCACTTCGTTGTTGATAGGCACGGGAAAGGTTTGAGCCCGAGTAAGCATAAATGGAATGAAACCCTAATTGAAGATAATGTTTAAAGATTAATTCGATGCCTTGATGGTCGTCGCTGATGATGGTTGCTAATGAAGGGTCAACCATGTCCACCGACACACAGGGAATGTCTGCATGAATCAGTTCTTGAATATCCTTTGCATTCAAATCTCCGGTAAGTAACAGAACACCATCCACACTTTTGTTGGTCGCCCATTGCAAATAGGTTTGTTGTTGTTCGCCAATTTTTTTAGGGATAAACACCATCTCATACCCTTTGTCTTCAATAAAGTTTTTAAACGCTTGAATGATGGATCCAAAAAATGGATGTTCTAATCCAAACGAAGCAATATCAGAAAAGACAAGGCCAATTGTCCACGTGTGTTCTGCTTTTAACACCCGGGCCGAATGATTGGCAACATAACCCACTTCTTTGGCACGTTGAAAAACCCGGTTTCTCGTTTCAGCCGGAATATTTCCTTTGCCGTTAAGGATTTTACTCACCGTACCTGGCGCTAATGAAAGGTCGGCGGCAAGATCGTGAATGGTGAATTTGCTTAATCTATTTTTCATGAATCAATAACGTGACCATCGCCCGTTCCGGAACATGAGCCACTTGATAAACCTTACCATCTAGCAAAGATACATCCAGTGCAGTTTTTGTGGTGTTGAGTAAAACAACAACTTTTTGTTTATCGGGTCGTTGATACGCAACCGCTTGGACGCCAACCGGTAATGTCACCTCAAAACCAATGCGAATCGAACCAGGGACAATGAACTTAGAGAAATGGCCAATCGCGTAGTAACTACTATTTTTAATCACGACTTGTTGGCGGCGATCAAATAAAATCGGTGCGTCACAATAATTGCCAACGTGGTTTGGTCCGCCTTGTTCATTAAGCACTAAATTCCAATCAATAAAGCCTTCGTTACCTTGAAGGAAATCACCGATGATATTTCGTGCATAGCGTTCTCCAGTATCCCAAGAACCAGGTCGTGGGCCACCTTCAATACAACCTTCCGTAAACAGTAAATGTTTATCAGGAAATAGCGCTTTGGTCTTGCCAACATTGGCAAAGACTTCTTCTCCATACCAATGAAAGGCCGTTCCCCAGACGAAGGAACTGGCTACAGGATCTTGATAAATCGGTTGAACGCGTTCGAGCATGATGTCACGGTTATGATCCCAAACAAGAAGTTTCATCTGATCGCCAAAGTGTTTTTTTAACAGAGGACCTAAATGAAACTTAATAAAATCTCTTTCTTCTTCGGGAGAATATAAACATGAGTCCCACACTTGTTTTGCCGCCGGTTCGTTTTGAACCGACACACCCCAAGGTTGAATTCCTTCTTGTTGCAACGCTTGAATAAAACGTATGTAATATTGCGCCCATAGCGATTGGAATTCTTTTTTTAACCCACCACCATGATTCATCTGAGCATTGTCTTTCATCCAACCTGGAGGTGACCATGGTGAAATTAAAATATTAAGTTGAGGAACTTTTTTTAATACTTTCTTTAACATCGGTAAGACGTACCAATGTTCTCTCGCGATAGAAAAACTTTTTAGACTCGTATCTCCGTGATTAACATAGGTGTAATTACCTAAGGCAAAATCACTGGAGTTCATATGAATTCGCGTGAAGTTATAACCTAATCCTTCATTCGTAAAATAAAGATCAAGCAACGATTGGATGGTTGCCTCATCATGATTTTCTTTAATCGTGTAGGCCGCAGATTCGGTTAACGATCCACCAAAACCAAGGTGGGTTTGAAACTGTTGTTTTGGTAAAAGTTTAAGCGCAATGCCAACCGATTTTGATGAAGCGGTTGGTTTTTGTTCTTGCCAACGTGCGCCGGCTTCCGATGAAACAATGACTTTCATTCTTGGTAAACCTCCACTTTGTTGATGTCCATGATGTAGGGTAAATCCGGTTCATGGATTTGTCCGCCCCACATCCCACCCACGGCAATATTTAATATTAGATAGTAGGGTTTATCAAATGGCCAACTTTCAACCGAATCGCCAGGTTTCTTTTCAAAAGTTACATAATGCTTTTCATCAACAAAGAAACTTATTCCTTCTGGACGCCAAATCATTTTGTAATCATGGAAACCATCTTGAACACCTTTGATTGGTTGAAATTTTGTTCGTTGGGTTTTGATGATATGATTGTTCAATTGTGAATGCAAACTAAAATGAATGACTTCCGGATCATAACCAACCATTTCCATCAAATCAATTTCTCCGCATAATGGCCATTTTACTTTGCCGATGTCATGACCTAAAAACCAGATGGCTGGCCAAGAGCCTTTGCCTTTTGGTAATTTTGCACGAACCACAAACGTGCCATATTTCCATTCTTTTTTCCCTTTGGTGTTCATTCTTACCGATTGATAACGGCAATGCTGAAGCTCAGGATGAAGCGTGGCGATGAGTCTTAACCCATCCTTGGTGAATTGGGTATTATTCGGAGAGTCTCGATAACATTGGCGTTCATCGTTAAACCACTTATCACCAACTTCAAAGTTCCAAACGTCGCGGTTAAGCGATGTAAACGTATCAGCGAAAATTAATTTTTTGTGAGGTTTTAACATAGGTTACGCTCCAAACGTAAAATCGATAGGTTCCGAAAGTTCTGAGGTTCTACCCACAAAATCAATCGCTTGCACTTGGACTTCATAGGTTCGATTCACTTCTAACCCTGTGAAAGTGAACTGATGAATATCGGCAATCCGGTGTTGAACCCCATCCACATAAATCGCGTATTCTTTCACCCACGTATCATCGGTAGGACGATTCCAATGAATGGTGTTTTTTAATCGCGCCGTTGCCAAAGAAGTCGGTGTATTAGGTGATAACAAATCATGGTTTGCGTAATCCCATTGATACATTCTGAGGTAATCTATCTCTAATGTGGTTGGAAAAATCGTGCTATCAATGCCTTCCACGCCACCCCAACTGCCACCCACGGCAAGATTAATGATGAAATAAAATTCTTCGTGAAATGGGAAAACGTCTTGATGCGGTTCATCTTGATTAAATTGAGGCACGTATCGGAATACCCCATATTGATTACCTTCAACTAAAATTCTTATTTCTCCTGGTAACCAAATCATTTCATATTCATAAAATTGATTTTCTGGATCTACCAATTCTTTAAACGCGGAAGGATTGTTGTTCTTGGTGTGGTTAAATTTTTTGGTATGCGTTGCGGCAAACACTCTACCTGGTTCATAACCCACATATTCTAAAATATCGATTTCTCCGCTATTTGGCCATTGCCCATAAAGGTTAAACAAAGGAAGCATCCAGACAGCTGCCCATGTTCCTCGGCCACCTGGCATCTTGGCTCGGAACGTGATTCGACCGAATTGAGTATTCACTTTATATCGAGAATTGATTCGACCACTGGTGTACGTCTTTCCTAAATAATTTTCTTTCTTGGCAGTAATTTTGAGTGACCCATCATCGACCGTGATATTTTCTGCACGGTAATATTGTGCTTCTTGGTTACCACCACCATCCCCATTCACTTCTACATTCCAATGTTCGGTGTTTAACGAGTCGCCATTGAATTCATCGGACCATGTGCATACCCATTGGTTATCAATGCTTTGCACGCCACACCCTTCAAAAGGATTAATGGGGAGTAATCCATTAGGAACTCCTGCACTACTGGAACTTCCAGTGGGATCAACACATGCGGTGAGGGTTAAGGTTAACAAGGTCCAGGCGTATATTTTTTTCATCTTATTCTCCTGTGATTCCCGTGCGATCAATGCTTTGGGTGAATAATTTTTGGCTAAAGAAATACAGTAGCAATAAAGGGAGGATGGTTAACATGTTACCTGCCAACAAAATGGCTTCATTCAATTCCGCCCCTGGAGTCCCTGGCGGAAAAATCGATTCATAGGAGGATCGGAATGCTTGTAACCATAATGGTAAGGTAATTTTATCCCCGACATAAAGTCCAGTAATAAACGATTCATTCCAATACCAGACAAAACTAAACAAGAAGACAATGACAAACGAAGGAATCGCTAAGGGAAGAATTATCGATCGGAAGATTCTTAGTTGACCGGCACCATCCACTTCAGCAGATTCAATGAGAATGCCTGGAATGGTTTTATAGAACGTATAAAAAATTAAAATATAAATCGCCGCATTAATGCCTTGACCAGTCAAGGCAGGATATAACATCGCTGATTCCGAAGAAATTATATTTAGTTCTCGGTAAATGAGCATGTTGGCGACCATGGTCACTTGTTGAGGAAGAATGAACGTCGCTAACATAATCGCAAAAAATAATTTTTTAAAGGGGAAATCAAATCGCGCAAATCCGTACCCAATCAAGGCGCTTGATAACGTGGCAGCAACACTCACCCTCAAGACATATCCCGTGGAATCAATGATGGATTGAGGCAAGTTCAAAACTTGAAAAGCTCGTTCGTAATTTTCCCAAATTAACGCCGTGGGTATCCATTGGACACCTGGATTGATTAAATCATCCACCGACTTAAGACTGTTAACCACCATAAACAATAATGGATATAAGTAAATATAACTAAAACTGATGAGCAATAAATAGATCACCAAACGATACGCTAACCCATCGGTGAGATTTTTTCCTAACCAAATTTTCCTTAACTTTTGTTGTCTTGCAACCGAGATATTCAATAATTTCATTATTGGATCCTCACAGGTTTTTCTTTGGTGATACGTGTGAACAATAAGATCAATAACACCATCAGGATAAAGTAAATCCACGCCATCGCGGCGGCATACCCATAGCCAAACCAAAACGCAGAGTCAGGAGCACCAACCAACATGTGGGTTCGGGTTAAATCTAATAGACCACCGGGTTCAACAAACAGCGACATCGAGACCACCACATAAACAATCGATATCCCAGTAAACGGCATGAGAGAAGGTAAGGTGATCTTCCAAAAACGCATCCAAGGAGATGCCCCATCCATGCTGGCAGCCTCATATAAACTTGGATCGATTTTTTGTAATCCTGCTAAGTAAATCAGAATTGGAATTCCCGCGTACCAAAGAATAATCAACATGGAATTGATCACGGTGGTTAAAGGATCTGCTAAAAATGCAGGAAGGTTATTGGCAAGATAACTATAAATACCACTCGCTTGTAAATTAGGTAAGGTGATTGCGCTTTGGGCGTTCAGTTCATTGATCACAGGGCCAGTAGAAATAATCACCGGCAAGAAGAAAACGGTACGCCACAAACTCTTGGATTTGATGGGGGCGTTCACCAACACGGCAATGATGATCGAGAAAACAATGATGATCGGGACAGCGACAACCATCCGACCTAAGTAGTTGGTGTATAAAGGAATCAGAATTTGACTACGAAGAATATTGATGTAATTGTTAAAGCCAATATAAGTCGTGGTGATGCCATCTTGAAGGTTGTAATACGCTTCATGGAAGCTTAGGTATAAAGAATAAAACAAAGGATATAACGTAAAGAAACTAATGCCAATCAACCACGATGATATAAATAAGTAACCGTACAATGCATGTCGTCTTTTACGTGTGACTTTTATTTTCAATATGTGAAAGAAATAAATGATGTTTCCTTCTTCACGATAAATGAAATTATGTCGTAAGACATAAGTGATTCGATCTAGTGGTGGTTGAATCTTGGCTTGCCAAAATTCACCAAATCGAACAAACCCATGGGTGAAAAATTGGAATAATCGTTTTAAAAATATCTTCATCTTCTTCATGGCAAGATCACCTCGTAGTCAAGACCTTCAACGGTGGATTGTTCATGGGTATAAGGCGACGATCGATAATTAATCAACAAGCGAACGCCATTGTCATAACTCACGAAGCTAACCCCTGTGGCGAGCATCGTTCGATTCGTCACGCGTGCACCCGATACATGATCAAGGGC
>CAMCVC010000039.1:0-8972 GCA_945879785.1 Staphylococcus epidermidis
TATAAAGACTTACCGATTCGCATGGGTGAATTAGGCAGTGTCCATCGTCATGAGGCCAGTGGAGCTTTATCTGGATTATTCCGCGTCCGTAATTTCACCCAAGATGATGCTCATATTTATTGCACCCCGGAACAACTAGAAAGTGAAGTGAAAGAGATTGTTAAACTCTTTGATTTCTTTTATAAAAAAGTTTTCCATATTGACTATGATGTGTATTTATCCACCCGACCAGAAAAAAAATATATTGGCACCTTAGCAACGTGGGAAAAATCTGAAAAAGCGTTAGGAGATGCGTTAACTGGCATGGGCAAAACCTATAAAATTAATCCAGGAGATGGAGCATTTTATGGACCTAAGCTTGACTTTAAATTAAAGGATTCGGTTGGTAGAACTTGGCAATGTGGTACGGTTCAACTTGACATGAATAATCCGGAACGCTTTGATTTAACTTATATCAATGAGAAGAATGAAAAAGTTAGACCGGTCATGCTCCACCGGGTGGTTTATGGATCGCTTGAACGATTCATAGGTATCTTAATCGAACATTACGCGGGGGCATTCCCAACCTGGTTAGCACCCGTGCAAATTAAAATCTTACCCGTCAACCAAAGCTTCCACTTAGACTATAGTTACGCCTTCAAAAAGGCTGCTGAAAAATTAGGTCTCCGGGCTGAGGTCGATGCCAGTAATGAAAAACTTGGTTATCGTATTCGTAACGCCCAAGTGGAAAAAATCCCTTATTCCATCGTCATCGGAGATAAAGAACGCGATGGCAACTTGGTCACCTATCGTCCGTATGGATCAGAGACGCAAACCACGGTCACCATGCAAGCATTTCTCGAGATGGTTGCCAAAGAAGTGAGCGATATCACCAACCTAAGAATTGAGTAATTGACTTGCCGTGTATTTGTGATATATTAAGCATTGTAAAAATAGAAAGTAGAGGCGTCCGCTTCTCACCTGATTCTGATTCAGAATGGGTCAATCGCTAGAAATTAAACCTTCTATGATTGTTGATGGACGCATCTCGCGTCCATTTTTATTTAAAAGGAGTGTGATCAACATAGCGTACATGAATGTACCCGTCAGACCAGATAAACGAAACAATGGTGATCTTGTCAATAACCAAATCCGTTTTGCTCAGGTGCTCGTCATTGATGAAACCGGCAAACAACTTGGGGTGATGAATAGTTACCAAGCGAATCAACTCGCTGAACAAGCAGGCTTAGACTTGCTCTGCGTCGCACCTGGGGCGAAACCTCCAGTCTGCAAGATTCTCGATTATGGCAAGTATCGCTTCGAACAACAAAAGAAAGCCAAAGAAGCAAAAAAGAATCAACACATTATTGATATTAAAGAAATTCAAATTAGTCCACAAATTGGTGACCATGATTTGCAAGTCAAAGTCAAAGCAGCCATCGGTTTCTTTGAAGAAGGACATAAAGTTAAACTGGTCCTTCGCTTTAAAGGCCGACAAATGGCGCACCAAGAAATTGGGATGGACACCGTCAACAAATTCATTGAATCCGTTAAGCACGTATCGACCGTTGAAAAGAAACCAGAACTTGAAGGAAAGTTACTCACCACGTTCCTGACAAGCACGGCCAAAAAGTAAAGGAGCCTTAATGTATGGCGAAAAAATATAAGTTAAAGTCTAAACGCGCATTAATGAAGCGCATTAAAATCACGAAGAGTGGAAAACTGATGCGGAAATCCGCATACACGGGTCACTTATCTCGTAATAAGTCGACCAAGCAAAAACGTCATGCTAGAAAATCACGCCAAATCTCGGCTTCCGACTACAAACGGATCAAAGCCTTGTTGGGTCGTTAAGGAGAAATGAACCATGAGAGTTAAAGGTGGAACCGTTAGTCGTGCTCGTCGTAAACGTGTATTGAATCGCGCCGAAGGTTACTTCGGGGCAAGACATCGCTTATTTAGAACTGCTAAACAAGCCGTCATGAAGGCCCGCTTGTATGCCTATCGTGATCGCCGAAAAATTAAGTCTGAATTTAGAAAGTTATGGATTAAGCGTATTAATGCTGCGGTAAGAATCTATGGATTATCCTATAGCCAATTCATGTTTGGTTTAAAACAAGCAGGCATTACAGTTAACCGTAAAATGCTTTCTGAATTAGCCATTCATGATGTCAATAGTTTCAAAACTTTAGTCGAAACTTCTAAAAAAAATATAAAGGCATAGTTCACCTAGACCTAATGAAAAAGCTCAGCAATGCTGAGCTTTTTTATTTCTGATTTGTTGGAATCATCATTTTCTTAAGCAGATTGTTCGCTTCAGCATAAGCCTTTTCAAACTTTCCTTCAAAGAATGCTTGTTCAGCAAGGGCAATAATTTTTTGATTATCCGATGTCCGATGACGATCTTTGTTTGCAGTTAATAAAAGCTTTTCGGTTTCTAAGGCAAGCTTGATGGTTGCGTGAACCCGTTGAACCACCGCTTGTCCTTCTTGTTTAATCAGATTGAGGTTTTGTTGAACCACATTCATGTCAATGGGCAGTAAGCTTAACGCATCCACGATTTGTTTTAAATGTTGATAAAATTTAGTGAATAATGGGTAATACTGATCAATCAGAATTTGCATGTTTAAATCATCGAGTGCTTTTTCCGCATCTTTAAATTGAAGGAAATATTGATTCACGGAGGCATAAGCTTCTTGCGATTGGGTTTTTAATGACGATAGATAGCGAGTAAATGCATCTAACTTTTGTTCCCCTAGTTCTGCTTCTTTCTTGAGAATATTGATTTTTTCAACCTGTAACGTATAAGGTTGTTTGGTTCCTGCTAACACCAAGGTATCTAATCCACGTTTGGTTTGATTTAAACGCGAAATTAATTCCTTGATTAAATCAACGTCGCCTAGACGTTGATGCTCTAACACATAAATATCTTTAATTTTTGGCAACCCAGCATTTAATTTAGAGAAACGCTTTTCTAAATTGTTCACTGCTTCATAGGTGGCTTCATAGTCTTTATCAAAAACGACTTTTGCTTCTTTTTCTTTTTCAAACAGAGGATAAAAAGCTTCTAGTTTTTCACCAATCCCATTGAGTTGAGCTTCCATGGATAAAATATCAAACACCGCAATCCTGGATTGCATTCGTTCTAATTCATCTTGGGCTTTATGAATGGTATCTTTAATCAACAAATGATGCATGGCATAGCCTTGTTTATTCATTGCTTCGGAGGCATCAATCAGGTTATTAATTTTTTCTGGAATCACTTTGGCAAGCAGCACACAAATCCGTGGTAAATCATTCATTAAGCTTAAGATTTTTTTAATTGCCTTGGTGATTTTGGCAATCATTTGTTGAATGTCATCATACTCACCGGCATCCATTTTTTGATCAATAAAATTGATTTGGTCATCGACGTATTTAAATAAATTATTAAACTGAGGTTCAACCAGGTTCAGTTGATTGATTTTTCCAAAATACTCCGTTCGTAAATGACGAATGAGTTCCTTCACTTCTCCAATAAGGATTTTGGTGTCTTCTTCTGGTTTCATGATCATGGTCAATTCCACCATGAGTTTTTTCACTGCACTTTCAAAAACATCCAAAGTAATCCTTGTCGGTTGATAAAGGGCGTTGAATGCCTTGCCTTGATTGTCTTTGACGTAAATACTTAATTTTGCAAGTTGATCTTTGGCCTTACTATCAAGCTCATGTTTGATCATTTCATGAGTTTTTGAAATGTTTTCAAAATAGCTAAAATACTCTAAATTATGCTTGGATATCTTTTCTAAACGATGATAAATGGCTTCTGCTTGCACAAAAAAAAGCGCATGGGTATCTTGATATCGCTTCTCTAATTCTTGAAATGGTTTTTTAATGAACAACATAGGGTTTAATAACTTTAATATAGCACATTCATTCATGGTGCGATGATTGACATCATCCTTAGATTTTTGTATAGTGTTGAGGCATGTCAAAGCATGCATGTACCGCTTGTCCGACCGCTAAGACCATTGGAACAAAGTAACCTAAGCTTATAGGCGAAATGATTCTTAGCATCCGAAGCGAGGAACATGTACCTAGCTTTATGTCTGCAATAAAGAAAGGAGATCACATATCTCATGAGATTTCGTGGCTCAGATTGGAAACGCTCGCGTCGCTTAGGATTTTCGACTTTAGAAACCGGTAAGGAATTAGCCAAACGTCCTTATGGTCCAGGTCAACACGGTCAAGGCCGTAAAAAGAAACCTTCCGAATACGGAAAGCAACTTTTAGAAAAACAAAAACTTCGCTTTACCTACGGGGTGAACGAACGTCAATTCCGGAGAACCTTCTTAATCGCTTTAAAGAGTAAAGAAGTTACTGGGACGCGCTTTATGCAAATTTTAGAATCGCGTTTAGACAATCTTGTCTTCCGCTTAGGGTTTGGAAAAACTCGCAAAGCTGCAAGACAACTTGTTAATCACGGTCACATCACGGTGAACGGAGCTAAAATTGACATTCCTAGTTATCTTTGCGAAGTCAATGATGTCATTGCGGTCGGTGAAAAGAGCAAAAACCTAGTTGCGATTAAGGCTTCCTTAACCAGCAATGCCGGCACCCTTGCTTATGTCACTGTCGACAAAGAAAAGTTATCAGGTGTCTTCTCACGTTATCCAGAACGTAAAGAATTATCACAAGACATCAACGAAGCCCAAATCGTTGAATACTATAACCGCTTGTTGTAATCGCTACTTCTTGATTCAATGAAAAAGCTTGGTGTTGATCACCAAGCTTTTTTTATATCTTAACCTAATTCAATTAAGAAGTAATGTTTCTTGCCCCGGCGCATCACAAGATATTTTCCAAATAAGGCAGTCGGTTGATTTAACGTCATGGTTAAGGCTTGAACGATCTCGCCATTGATGGAAATCGATTGGCCTTGAATGAATTCTCTGGCCTCACGTTTACTACTAGCCGCTTTGGTCGCCATCAACGCATCTTCTAAAAGCGTGTGTTTAGGAAGAAGAATCTTTAATCCACCAAGAACGGACAAGAGTTGTGATTCTGATAATGATTTAAACTGACCTGTGAATAACACATCCGACATCATTCTCGCTTCTTGAAGGGCGGCGTCTCCATGTAATGTTTTCACCACGGAAGCTGCTAAATATTTCTGGGCGATGCGTTGACCTAGATTAGCTTGGTGGTCGTCTTCTATCTTTTGGATGGTCGGTAATTCATCAAACGAAAAAACTTTCATGTAGCCAATCGCATCGGCATCGGTGACGTTATAAAAATATTGATAGATGGCATAAGGTGACGTTAAGTTGGCATCCAAGAATAAGGCGCCATCCTCTGATTTACCAAATTTCTTACCATCACTTCTGGTGATCAGTGGGGTTGTAAACACACCTGCTTTGGCTTCAGCACCGCCAACCTTTCGAATCAGTTCTAAGCCACTGGTTAAATTGCCCCATTGATCAGACCCACCGAATTGTAGTCGGCACTTTTCTTTTTGAAAAAGATGTAAAAAATCAATCGATTGTAAAAGCATGTAAGAAAATTCTGTATAAGATAAACCTGCTTCAAGTCGATTGGCGACCACATCTTTTGCAAGCATAAAATTAATGGGGAAATATTTTCCATAATCTCTTAAATAGTCGATCATGGTTAGATGACCGAGCCACTGATAATTATTGACGACCATCCCTTTGCTTGGATGAGAAAAATCTAAATACTTTTCCAATTGCCTTTGAATCGCCTGCGTATTGGCTTTTAAATTTTCCGGATTTAAAAGGTTGCGTTCCTTGCTTTTTCCCGAAGGATCTCCGATCATCCCCGTGGCCCCACCAACGACGGCAATGATCCGGTGACCAGCTTGTTGCAATCGCATTAAGATAGATATTTGAACAAAGTTACCAAGATGCATGGAAATCGCGGAAGGATCAAAACCACAATAAATCGTGGTAGGTTGACTTAAAATCTGTTCAACTTCTTCTAAATTAGAAACGTCTTTAATAAGACCACGAAGTTTTAACGAGGTAAAGATATTCATGATTAAAATACGGTGCTGGCGCGTTTGACGAAGGTGGATTCAAACTCGACATTCTTCTCCTTTTGCTCATCAGTTAGTAAACCTGCTAGCATCATCACTGCTTTAGATCCAACTTCCTTTAAATCCAGATGCAAACTAGAAAGCTGAGGCCGAATAATTGAAACATATTTCGTTCCGATAATGGATAAAACTTCGATATCTTGGGGAACTCTTAAGCCAGAGTCAATCGCCGCATTGATCACGGCCGCGGCGAGAGAGTCGCGATAGGCAAGGAAATAACCAGACTTTGTCGATTTAAAAATTTCCATAAAGTCAGCATAGGTTTGCCGATAAGAATCTTCGATGGAGAAGACGCCATAATTTTTCCCGGCCTTAATATGGGCATCGATGAATGATTTTTCAATCCGTTCAAGCAATCGACCAGAATGGTGAAGGTGAAGGAAATACATCTTTTTACTGCCTTTTTTAAAGTATTGTTGGATCACTTCTTTGATTTTCTTTTCGTAGTCAAAATTAATGGATGCCAATTTATCACCTTTGACTAAATTGTTAATGACCACAAGTGGAATTTTGTAACTTGCAAGTTTATTGATGTCTTCATTATCCAATTCATCATCAAAAATAATCGCACCATCCACGTGTGAGGTGATGACTTTTTCCACCACTTGCAGAGCGTCTTCCTTGGATTTATTCGTGACAAATAAGGTTAATTGGTAGCCACGTAACTTGGCTTCATCGGTCATCCCATTAAGCATGTTGGCAATATATACATAATTGGCACTTGGTATGACAATCCCAATATTGGTGGTTTTATTCGTTGCTAAAGCTTGGGCCAAGCGAGAAGGTTTATAGCCTAATTTGGCAATCGTTTCTTCAACTTTTTTTCTGGTTTTTTCCGTCACATTCGGATTGTTGTTAATGACGCGACTTACGGTGGCAAGGGAAACCCCACTTGAGATAGCCACCTCGTAAATGGTCACGCGATCTTTCATGTTGTTCATGGTAAATCTCCTTGTGTTGAAAACAGTTTCATTATAAATGAAAATTTACAAAATCTCAAACCCTAAATGAAAATATTTACATTTAACGAAGAGGATAGATGACGCGTTGTAATCGGTCTGAAGGTAACAAAAATCGCCCTACTTTTGCTTGAGGTTGACCGTTGAGCATCACCAAGTCGCCGGTAAAATTAGTGCGAATCGTGATGAGAAATAAACCTACTCCATACAAGTTAACAGGTGCTTTTTCTTTTTCAAACCATTTGATTTTTTCTGGATTAAATCCTGATGAAACAATAATTTGAACATGCGTAAACCCTTCTTGATCAAGGGCTTGCCGTAAGGCGTGGATAAGCCAAGGATTGACGCCATGAGGATCACCTTGGGCTAAAGGATGACGAACAAAGTGTTCATCGATTAAACTTTGCGAGGTATCGACTCGAACTGCTTTTAAACGTTCTTTAAACCGTCTGGCAACCTTTAAACTATCCACGATCACATCATTACGATAATCCACAAGGGCGGTGATTTTTTCTTCAGGAAATTGTTGACCATACAATTCACAAGCCTTGACGATGTCACCTTGGCACATTTGAATCAACGCATGTGGCATGGTCCCCATGCCTTTACCACCCCACCACGCGGCTTGGGCATCGGTGCTTACTTTATCAATGCCCATGATGTAACTGGCGTAACCATCTCCACTTTGGGTATGGTAATCATCTTGGCGGTCCGCCATCGAAAAGACGGGTTTACCGTTGGCTGCAACTAACACTTCTTTGGTATTGGTGGCAACCGATGAGCGTCTTGAAAGAATTCCGTCAATGGTAGACTCCAAAAAGCCAAAGTCTTCATAAGCGCCTGTCACTCGTAAAACAGGTTCTTTTGCATTCACAAGATCGCCGTCATGGACAGCTTCAATCAAAAGCTTTTCTGGGTTTTTTCCAAAGGTGTGTAGCAAGGCAACCGCTTCGTCCACGCCACAGACAACCAAGGAAGGTTGCCATTGAAAAAATTGCATGGTGACTATTTGTTTTGGCATAAACCGTTCAATGATCGATCGGGTTTTTAAAAAGTAATTGGCGGTATAAAAACCAGTCCTGATCGCATCAGGAAATTGAAAGGTTTGATTGGTTAATCTCGTGATTTTACCTTGTTTTTTTAATTGAATTTCAGGAACCATAAAAGTCCTTTCCTATTGGTCGTTGAGGATCCAATAGATATACCCCTACTTGCGTTTCTGGGGTTATGCCTAATGTTTTTTCCGAACAAAACATCCCTTGAGAAAGCACTTTGAGCATCATGCCTTCTTGTAAAACTTGGCCATCCATTAACATCGCTCCTGGTAAAGCAACCACCAGGCGATGACTTGGTTTTACTTTTTGGGAATTGGTAACAATTTGAATGACCTTGGTACCGATGTTGACTTGGCAAACAAACAAGGCATCTGCATCAGGATGGACATCAACACTTTGAACTTCTGAAACCACGAACCCAGATTGAAACAAAGGTAAATCAACCTTCACGCCTAGTTGTTGAAATCTATGATTGAAGACCTCAATCGAAGAAGGTTTCATCCGACGAAGGATGCCTTGTTCTAAGTCTTTGATGAGTGTCTTGGGTTGAAAGATATTCACACCGATGAGTTGTTCGTGGTGATAGATGAAAACGACATTGTCCTTTTTGGTGTGCCGCGTTGCTGGAAGGGTTTGTTCTAGATAAATGGCTAACATGTCTCCCATCGTCGATGGTTGATAAACATAATTAACCATGATGATCTGCCTTGGCTAAACGTTCAATGACATCTTGATCAAGATGATTAAGGATTTTTAATAATGTTTTTTTACTGCTTAAAAAATCGCTTGTATCAAGAATGGTGCTTGGGGAATGAATGCTTCGGGCAACAATGCAATGAGTCAGCGTCATGATGCCGGAGAGATTTTTATGAACCGCACCTGCAT
>CAMCVC010000040.1:0-8884 GCA_945879785.1 Staphylococcus epidermidis
TTTCAAATTGCACCCCACTTTGATTGGTGTAGGCTTCTGCTTCAATCCGTTGATTGATGGTTGGATACCCTAAGGTGGTCGCTTCAAAGGCAAAAGGAGCCGATAGATTTTGATTAAAGTCCACTGCGGTAATTTGAATGTCGTAAGTGGTTTCTGGGTCTAAGTCATCAAGATACACCGCAGGAACCGATGGGGCGGAATGCACGAGTCCATTCACACGAACAATATAATTCCTGACTTGTCGGTTATCCGATGATGGATCCCAGGATAAGGCAAGGGTGTTAGAGGTGGCCTTTTCAATGACAGGCGTCGTGATAGAGGTAGGATCGATGGTGTCGTTTTCGCCATATGGTTTTTGATAAACCCGAACATAGTCCACGACCATCGATGTAGGAAAAATAGTAGTATCCACGCCTTGGATACCACCCCAGCTTCCGCCGATGGCAATGTTAAAAATAAAATGAAAATCCTTATCAAAGGGCCAAGCTAAATGACTTGGACCATCGACAATATCATTCACATCAAAAGCGAAGGTTGCATAGTGATTATCATTGATGTAGGCACGAATGACGCCTGGTTCCCATTCTATTGCATACGTGTGGAAGGTATCAAAGACATCAGCGAGGGTTAAGCTTTCACCCACTTGGGTACCTTTGGAGTGATTATAGGTATCGGTATGGATCGTGGCGTGCACCACATTAGGATCATAACCCACGTGCTCCATGATATCGATTTCTCCACTCGTTGGCCAATTGCCATATGCCCAATCGGTAGGTAGCATCCAAATCGCAGGCCATGTGCCTCTTCCTGATGGGAGTTTGGCCTTAGCCTCCATCCGTCCATATAAGAAATCACCTTTATTTTTTGTCACCAATCTAGCGGAACTGTATTCTCGATTTTGAATGATTTCTTTTCGAGCGGTAATGGTCAAGTGACCATTGGCCACACTGGCGTTATCTAAATCTGCATTGGTATAATATTGAAGTTCGTTATTGCCCCAACCACCACCGCCAACGTCATAGCCCCATTTATTTGAATCAGGTAAACCTTCGTCATCGAATTCATCAGACCAGACGAGATTCCAATTTAATTCTTCTTGTTCGATGGACATTGGATTGCTACTAAGGTTGTTGGATGAAGGCATCGATGAGACCGCGTCAGTTGAACTAGTCGTTGGAAACGTACAACCCACCAGCAATAAACCAAACAAGATAACCGAAGTAAATACATAATGTTTCATAGTTTGAGTATAACAAATGTGACGATGTAAAATCGGTGGATGTAAAGTTAAACATCAATAAAAAACGCAACGGAGTGTGCCTCCGTTGGTTTGTACACAGGAATGAGATTGAAAAAAGTGCAAATTAAACATTTTAATTCGCACTTGATGAAGATTAACGCTTTGTTTTGACTACAGATTCAATGGTCTTCATCATGGATTCGATTCTTGAAGTTTTTAAATGAAACTTTTTGGCAAGTTTCATCACGTCATCTCGCGTTGGATTACCGTGACCTAACACCGTCATTTCATGTTCAAATTTAGAGGGTGTGGAGGTGATGTCATAGGCGGGAGATAAGACATATCCCTTTTTTCCTTCGTCATACATAAAACTCATGTTCTTCCCGTGGTCATCTTTATTCTCAATGAGGATATGAAAATACATTCTCTTCAACAGCTCGTATTGATCCTCTTGATCCACACAGATGAGGGCAATGATTTCAAAGGCATGAACATAGTCGAGGTTTGGAATACGATGCGTTGTCTCCAATAACGACGATAGGGAAACCATATGAACACCTTGGTTTTGATGACGATCAAAGCGAACCGACCCAAAATAACCCGAACTTACTTTTGAGGTAAAAAGATGAACCTCTGGAATCTGAATGCCTACGTTTTGCGCCAATACATTGAGGTCATACTCTTTTTTACCAATATCTTTTGGGTCGGAAGGATGAGGAAATTTAATGATCCAATCCTTCGAATCGATGTTCACATGGACTTTGGGACGAGCCCCTCCACTTGAGCCACCTAATGCATACATCTTGTCTAGATTGATCAAGCCACCTTCATCTTTTTGAATCATGTCTGCATCATGGGCGAGGGCATCAAGGTTGAGATCAGAAAAAGTTGTTTGATCAGCTTGAGAAGGTTGATAGGTTAAACCACCTAACCCGTTGTTGCCAACCAAACTCAACTTAACCAAGGGTGAAAGGGTGGTGTAGTTGACTCCTAATTGAGCAAGTTTTCTTTGCATCACCATCACACCCCAACCATCAGGTAATGAATCATAAAAGACCCCAAATAGTCCTTCAAAATGAATGGAAGAAGCATAAAAGATTTTAGGTTGAAGTGGTAATGACAAAGGGGATATGGAAAACCCTTTGGTTAACCAAGTTTCATCATATTGAAATCCAAATTTTTTCTCTGACGTCTCCGCAAGAAAACCAACCAATTTCTTTCGGTAATAAACATTGAGTTTCTTGATCGTGAGTTGCACCTTATTTGAAATCCTTTAAGTTTTTTATCACGGGTTGTTTGAACAAGTGGTTGAACTCTTCAATCAAACCAATCGATTGACTAATTCTTAATAGTGACGTTAAGGAAATTTCCCCACTGGATTCAAAACGGCGAATCGAACCATAACTCACCCCAGATCGTTTGGAGAGTGCTTGTTGGGAAATTTTTTGTTCTTGTCTTCGTAGACGATAACGATGTTTAAGCTCTAGTTTTAATGAATCAACGGTGGTAACGGGAAGAAAATCTTTTATCGAGAGGATTGGTTTCATATGCTAATATAATAACAATTATGATATTAAAAGTAAATAATATGTTAGCATTTTAGCATACTTAAAATGTTTGAAGGTGTTTATATTCTATTCCTTTAACCGATAGGATAAACCTTGTACTATGTATAAACTTTGATTAACCCTTAGCTAGATTTAATCTCATTTTAGTCTCATTATTGGTTTAACAATCGTTCAATTATTCCTGGCTATCAATTATAATTGAGATCATGTCAGCAACCCTTCAAGTTATATTCATTGTCATCATCAGTATGTCCATTTTATTGGCGTTGTACTTTCCTCGTACCCATCAATCTCATGTAACACCAAAAGCTTACGTGGTCTCATTGGTTATCCTCAGTCTATATATCCTAGTCACTCGGTTATTTGGATTGGATCTTATCCCTGGTGGATTGAACCAAGACGAAGCAGCGATTGGCTATGATGCCTGGGCTTTAGCAAATTATGGCATTGATCGTAATGGATTTACCTTCCCCATTCTACCGATGTCTTGGGGGTCTGGTGCGGGTGGGTTTATCATTTACCTAGGATCTCTTGTCTTTAAAGTTCTTCCCTTAACCGTGATGAATTTAAGACTCATCAATGGCGTGATTCAAGTCTTCACCCTGCTGACGTTCTTTCTTTTACTTAAAAAGTTATTCAACAAAGAAACGGCATTGATTGGGGTTAGTTTCTTAGCCATCTCTCCTTGGCACATCCTTTTAAGTCGATGGAGTTTAGATGCGAACCAAGTCTTTTCATTAATCCTATTTGGCATTTATTTTTATGTCTTGGCGATCGATTCAAATAAGAAGCGGTACCACTTGCTTGGTCTGTTTTTCTTTGCGATGGCGATGTATAGCTATGGCAGTGGGGTGATCGTCACCCCATTCGTATTGATTGGATTGTATGGTTTGGCTTGGATGAAAAAACAAATTCACACCAAAGCGTTATTTGGTTATACCGCATATGTAACCATCCTCGTCTTACCTTTAATGATGTTTTACCTGGTGAATATTTTCCAATGGGATTCGATCATTACACCGTTATTTTCCATCCCCCGTTTCAATGTTTTACGATCTAGTTCGGTGTTGATTCCATTTGATGAATTTTTCTTTGCCAAGGTTTTGGACAATGCGTTGGATTATGGTCGCTATTTAACGTTAGGAAGAGACGATTACCTTTGGAATCAATTGCCAGGATTTGGTGTGGTTTATTTGTTTACCTTTCCTTTATTTCTTGTTGGCCTATGGCATGTTCGTTATGATTCGAAGAGTCTTGTGTTATTCATTTGGTTTATCGTCAGTTCGTTATTTAGTTTGGTGCTGTATCAAAACATCAACCGCATGGGCGTTCTCTTTATTCCGATGATGTACTTTCACATTCAAGGGTTGGTTTGGTTATTCCATCGCCGGCGAGTGTTCTTTGCAAGTACCTTGGCGGTGATGGCCATAGGTGCAGTGTTGTTTCATGGATCTTATGTAACCGACTATCAACCTGCCATTGAAACCATGTTTTCTAAGGGTTATGGAGAAGCAATTCAATTCTCATTAAGCCTCAACAAAGACAAATACTATTTACCTTCACAATCTCAAGTCAACGGCAGTCATGTCCTTGCATTGTTTTATATTCAACCTGATCCTCATGAATTGGTTGAAACCGGAATCTATATCAATCCGGGTTCAGAATTCCAATATTTATCCTCTTTTGAAGAAGAGGGAAGTCAGTTTATCTTCACCAACCCCCAATTGAATCAAACCATTGCAAGCAATGAAGTCTTTATGGTCCAATCCTCATGGAGTGACTATTTTACGGATGTATCTTTACGGCAAGAAGTTTTTGGACAATTTATTGTTTACTATGTGTAGCTTCATTGGGGCTTATATACAAACTTTCTAATAATATCTTTCGGGTAAGCTTTGAAAAGGATTGGTTAATATTGTAAAGAGATGGTATGCATTCGTTTTGAAAGTTGTTACTGTGGTATGGTTTAACCATGTATGGAATTATTGATTTAGGTTCTAACACAGTCAGACTTAATGTTTATCAAGTCAATGATAAACGAGTTCAACTTATTTTCTCAAAAAAGGAATTTGTTTCTTTGGCGTCTTACGTCAATGCTTATCATCAATTATCAGAGGAAGGGATTCAAGCTGCTTTATCGGTGATTAAGCACTATGTCACCATTCTTCAAAACCTGAATATCAAAGAAAATTACCTCATTGCGACTGCATCAATCCGGAATGTCAGCAATAAATTAGCGGTGATTGAAAAAATTAAGAAAGTCGTCCCTTTCGCAGTAGAACTCTTATCTGAAGAGCAAGAAGCGCTTGCCGATTTAGAAGGGGTTTTGATTGATACGAAATTTGACAAAGGCGTGGTGCTTGATATTGGTGGCGGATCGACCGAACTCGTTGCCTTTGAAAAACAAGAAGTGATTTACGCAAAAGCTATTAAAATTGGTTCGCTTTCTGCTTATGTTGATTACGTTAATAAAATCATTCCTAAAAATAAAGAACTCAAAAAAATCAAACAAGCGGTTATCGAAGCAATGGATAAGCTTGAATTACCCGAGTTTAAACCCAAAACCCTTTATGGGGTTGGGGGAACCATTCGTGCAGCACGGAAACTTGCAATTGCGATTCTCGCCTTACCATCCGATCATAAAGAATTGACCTTAAAAATGGTCAAAGACCTCATTGTTTTTTTCCAAGAAAAAGATAAAGATGCTTATTTGAAAGCCATTCAAGTGGTCCCTGAACGCCTTCATACGATTCTTCCTGGATTGAAGATATTAGAAACGATCATCAAAAAATTTGGTCGGCCTTTGGTTGTGGTTTCTGACTATGGGGTTCGCGAAGGTTACTTAATGCAAAAATTACAACTCGTTCCGGTGCGGATTGTCAAATCCCCAGTGGTCGTTAAAGCCATCGATAAGGCTATGAACAAAAATGAAAAACCAATCAAAAGACCTTCCCGAAACTAGTGTTGGCCAACCCCATTACATCCAAAATCGCGACTTATCGTGGTTAGACTTTAACGCCAGAGTGCTTGAAGAAGCGACCGACGCAACCGTCCCGCTTTTTGAACGTTTAAAATTTGTTGGCATTTATACGAATAACTTGAATGAGTTTTTTATGATTCGGGTGGGTAGTCTCTTGGATGTCTTTCAACAAAATGCCGACGCGATGGATGTTCGCACCAATCTTCCCTTAAAAGAAGTCATCAAAAGCGTCTATAAAAAAGTAGACACCACCAACAAACTACGTGATGAAATCTATCTTGGTTTGCTTGAACAACTGGCTGACAAAGGGGTGGTTATTTCCTCCTTTAAGGATTGCACGGACGAAGAGAAAAACACGATTGAAACTTATTTCCATGAGCAAATGCTGCCGTTATTATCACCGCAAATCATTGATGAAAATCATCCATTTCCACATCTGAATAACCAACAACTTTATATCGGATTAAGACTGAAGAAAAAGGGCAAAGAGTTTTTTGGGATGATTCCTGTTCCTGAAGGATTACCGACCTATATTAAATTTAATTTTACTGGCAAAATCAAAATCGTTTTAACATCCAACATTCTCTATCATTATGTGAAAACTATCTTCACTGCTTATGACATTGAAGAAAAAACCATGTTAATGGTGTCTCGCAATGCTGATTTAAACTGGGATGAAAAAGCGGACGCTTTTAATGATGTTCGGATCAAAGTTAAAAAGATGTTACAAACGCGGAATCGGCGTGATGTGTTACGGCTTGAAACATCCAAAGATCTTTCGAATACCCTCCGTGATTATTTATTAGAAAAATTATCCTTAGCAAAATACCAACACTTTGAGATTAACGCCACGTTAAAGCAATCCTTTATTTTTGAATTAGAGAAAGATATCCCGGAACCGCACAAAGCTCAATTGTTATTTAGTCCTTATGGCCAAGGGTTACCCCAACGGTATGTGATGAATCGGCCGATGTTAGACCAAATCGAACAACAAGATATGTTGGCGATGTATCCTTATGAAAAAATGACACCTTTTCTTCAGTTGATCAAGGAAGCAGCGAACAACCCAGAAGTTCTTTCCATCAAGATGACCGTGTATCGCTTAGGAAAAACTGCAAAACTGATTGAGTATTTATCGTTGGCTGCAGAAAACGGTAAGGATGTGTTGGTGGTAATTGAACTACGCGCCCGGTTTGATGAAAAGAACAACATTGACTGGTCAGAACGCTTAGAACAAGCGGGTTGCCGGATTATTTATGGGTTAGATTATTTGAAAATCCACTCGAAGTTATGTGTGATTACCTATCGTGGTAAAAAAGGCATCCAGTATATTACCCAAGTGGGCACTGGTAACTACAATGAAAAAACAGTCGAACAATACACTGATCTCTCGTTAATTACCGCGAATCCAAAAATTGGCATGGAAGCGTTAACGTTTTTCCAAACCATCAGCATGAATGCGACGTCCGAATCTTATCAACAATTGGTCGTATCCCCCTTTCATTTGAAGCGACAATTTTTATCCTTGATTGCCGCGGAACAGCAAAAAGGCCAAGACGGATTTTTAATGTTTAAAATGAACGCCCTAACCGATAATGATTTTTCCAATGCCTTAAAAGATGCTTCACAAGCAGGAGTCAAGATTCGTTTGAATGTTCGGGGAACGTGTTGCTTGATTCCCGGCATCAAGGGTATCACCGATAACGTTGAGATTCGTTCTGTGGTGTCTCGATTTCTTGAACATGGTCGGATTTATATTTTCGGCAAAGGTGATCAACAAAAAATCTATATTGCCTCCGCGGATTTAATGACGCGTAATACCGAAAGAAGAATGGAAATTGGTGTCCCCATTGAAGATGCAGAATTGAAACGAATTTTATTTAATTATGTTGACCTTTATATGAAAGATAACACCAAAGCTCGGCGATTAACGGCCGATGGCACCTATGTGAAAGTAACTGTGAAAAAAGATGAAGATAAAGTCGATGCCCAAGCGTTACTCATGGATACGGCATTTCGTAACAAATTAAATCAATAATGTTTCGTCATCAATGCTAAGATTGAACTAGCATGACACCCACCGCTTACGTTACTGGACTGACTGGCACCGTCGCACCTTTTCTTGTGCAAGCCTTAAAGACCCAAGGATATGCGACGGGCGGACACCACATCCGGGTCAATGAAATCCACGACATTCCTCTTTCCCTCGCCAATATCGACCTCGTTAAACCAACCACCATCTTTCATTTGGCGTTAGGACCTATCGCCTGGGCTGAAGCTTTGGCGAGTTATGCTAATCAACACCATCTTGCTTTTGTCTATGTATCCACTGCATCGGTCTTTGATGATAACGCGGCTGGTCCGTATCGGTTAACAGCGACTGTCAACGCGAAGCAAGGTTATGGCTTGTATAAATATCAATGTGAACAAGCAGTCCTCAAGGCAAACGCTCACGCGTATGTGATTCGCATCGGTTGGCAAATCGATCCTCAGCAACGAACCGACACCAACAACATGTTTCGCTTTTTCCAAGATCAACTGAAGCAACAAAGAAAGATTATTGTCAGTGATCAGTTTTATCCATCAGCCTCATGGTTGAATGATACAGGCGAAGCGTTGGTCAACTTAACCCGTGACTATCCGAGTGGGTTATACCATCTCAATGGCAACCAGACCGATTCCTTATATACGATCGCAAGCAAATTTAATAAGCAATTTAAGAAGAACTGGATCATTGAAAAAGACGATACGTTTAAACGAAACGATGTCCTATTAGATTCGGTTTATCCGTTGTCTATATTTTCAAATCATGGTAAAAAGTAGAAATTGTTAAGAATGAATTAGGTTTCTTGATATCTATCATTGATTCGTTAAAATGTATTTAATCTATCATCGTATAATCGACTGAATATGGCAGTCAAGTTTCTACCGTTTCACCTTAAAAGAAACGACTACGATTGAAATTATTTTTCAATCTTTGCCATTCAGTGGATGATGACGACGGTACATGGAAAGTCAGGGAGGTAACCACATGAACTTTCTTCAGTCGCTCAATCAGTTTTTTGGTATTCAGAAGCGCGGGTCAACCATTGGTCG
>CAMCVC010000041.1:0-8770 GCA_945879785.1 Staphylococcus epidermidis
GCAATTTATCGTTGAGAAGAAGACCATTATCCTGACGGATGATGTTTTATTTACCGGTCGATCGGTAAGGGCAGCCATCGATGCATTGATGTCGTTAGGTCGACCCCAATTGATTAAATTAGCGGTGCTCGTAGACCGTGGCCACCGCCAGCTACCGATTAGGCCAGATTATATTGGCAAAAATATCCCAACCAACTATTTTGATAATGTTGAGGTTAATTTTGACCACCGCCAAATTATCATCAAATAAATTTACAAAACTTTTAAAGAATTAAGCATAAAATAAACCTATGGCAAAATTTCTTTTTGTGACAGGCGGGGTCGTTTCCGGATTAGGCAAAGGCATTTCCGCTGCGGCCATTGGTCAATTATTCAAACGTCATGGGTATAAAGTAAGTTCCTTAAAGTTTGATCCTTATCTTAATGTTGATCCCGGCACGATGTCACCTTATCAACATGGAGAAGTGTTTGTGACTGAAGATGGGGCAGAAACCGATTTAGATTTAGGCCATTATGAACGGTTCATCGATGAACCGATTAGCAAATTATCCAGTGTCACCGCTGGGCAGATTTATGAAGAAGTGTTAAAGAAGGAGCGCGTGGGTGATTACTTAGGGGCAACCATTCAAGTCATTCCTCATATTACGGATGCGATCAAACAACGTTTAATTAAAATTGAGAAAACCTTAGCCCCAGACATCATCATCGTGGAAATTGGTGGGACGGTTGGCGACATCGAATCCTTACCGTTTATTGAAGCCATAAGGCAATTTCGCCGTGATCGTGGCAGTGAGAATACCTTTTACATTCACACCACGTTGATTCCGTATATCGCCACCACCGGTGAGTTTAAAACCAAGCCAACCCAACATAGTTTAAAAGAACTTCGCGGGTTGGGTATTCAAGCCGATGCCGTTATCTTACGTTGCGAAAAACCCTTACCATTAGACATCAAAGATAAAATTTCTTTATTTGGTGACTTAAACAAAGAAGCGATTTTCTTTGCCGAAGACGTCAAGATTATTTACGATATCATTTTAAAATTTGATGAACAAAAGTTACCGGCATTAATCCTAAAACATTTTCAACTTCAAGTCACAAGTTCAACCATTGAACCTTGGAAACAATTGATTCAAACCATTCACCATTTGAATCAATCCGTCACCATTGCCGTTGTTGGAAAATACGTACAACTTAAAGATGCTTATCTTTCCATCCATGAAGCGTTACTTCACGCTGGTTATGCGTATCAAACGCATGTCCAGGTTGAATACATCAATGCCGAGGATTATCAAACCAGCGCGTTTCAAGATGCCTTAAAACGCGTCGATGGGATTCTTGTCCCTGGTGGTTTTGGCTTACGGGCAACCGAAGGGAAAATCTCAAGTATTCAATACGCGAGAGAACACGGAAAACCATTCTTGGGCATTTGTTTTGGGATGCAATTGGCGGTCGTGGAATATGCTCGCCACGTGCTTGGCTTAACCCAAGCCCACTCCACGGAATTGGATCCTAAAACCCCACATCCGGTGATTGACTTACAACGCGGACGGCAAAAGAATGAAGACTTAGGTGGCACCATGCGTTTAGGGTTATCACCAATCACCTTAAAATCATCGTCAAAAGTTGCCAAATTGTATGGTCAAACGGTCATCTCTGAACGTCATCGTCATCGCTATGAAGTGAATCCAAGTTATCATGCTGCCTTTGCCAAAGATGGCGGGATGGTCTTTTCAGGCATGGATGCATCCAACACGCTTGTTGAAGTGATCGAAGTCCCTGGTCATCCTTACTTTGTGGCGAGTCAATTCCATCCTGAATTTGCATCAAGACCCCTTGGCGCAAGGCCATTGTTTAAAGGGTTTATTGAAGCTTGCCTTCACGCCAAAAAATTGTAAAGACTTCTTAAATATTTAACAAGTTTGGTTAATTTTCCTCCATATTTTTTTAGGGTTCTTTAAAATAGACGTGTGCCAGGACCTCTCACCCATTATTTATTTGCTAAACATTTAAGAGCTTTCCTGTTAACTTATTTTCCGTTTTTGACTTCCTATGAATCGTATTATGAAGCGGGTGCATTAGGTCCTGATCCATTTTTCTTCCATGGGGCATTTTCATTACAAAACAAAACCAAAATCCATACACGAGCATTCGGGAAACAACTCCATTTACAATCGCCACAACAAACCTTTGAACCGTTGTTTCATCATCTCAGTCAACGTTGGATGGACAAAAATCAATGGCTCGCTTATATTCTTGGTTTCATCTCCCATTATGTGTTAGATGAAGCGCTTCACCCTTTTGTTTTTTATTGGTCTGGTTTTGATGAACAAGGTGGGATTGAATCCATGCCCTATAAGGCGGATCACATTCGTTTTGAGCATAGCTTAGATTTAGCCTGGACACTTGCGAATGGGCTCGAGGTTCAAGACGTCAACCCGTCGATGGTTTTAAGAAACCAAGACGAAGTCCTCATCAATATCGAACAGTTATACAAGCACGTTTATGGCCATGGGCATGCATTCCATCAAAGTTATCAATCGATGATGCAAGCGTATGATTCGGTGTATTTGATAAAGGATTGGAAACGAGCTGTTCTTGGTTGCCTTTTTTCTAAACGCTCTTACCTTTATGCCTTAACCCATGATCGAAGCATCACACAAAAAAAATTCACGTTGATTACCAATGGGTTGCAACAACCATGGCGGCACCCATCGTTAGGAACGACGCATCACGACGATGTGTTTTCTCTCAGCGTGAAAGCTGAACAAAGGATGAAACGATTAACGCCTTTGCTTCATCGCCTGTTTCATGCGTTTTATCCTGAAACCATCATCAACGCACTCATGAATGAAATCGGCCAACAAAATTTTGATGGTGATAACCCCGATGCCACTAAACGTTATTTTCAATCTATTTATCCTGCGTATCGTCAGCAACCAACCTTGAAACCTTATGGAAATAACCCAGTCCACACTCGCTAAAAAAATCAAAAGCATCACCCAAAAACTCCTCTTGAGTAAGCGAGGTTGGCTTTCCATTGTCTTGGCTAACGTTTTTTGGTCGATGTTTTGGTTTCCATTTCTTGTGATTGGATTCATCACCGGGGATGTCAATTATTATGGTATTGCCCTTGGTATTTTCTTGTTCTTTGCCCAACCGCTTATCCCCATGTGGATCATCATTCCCCTCACCGCATGGATGATTTTAAAGTGGTTAGACCATCGCCAAACCACATGATGTCATCCAACTTAATCCTGCAGAATCATTGAAGTTCATGGCATCTTGGTCCATTCTTATGAATGGCCATGCCATCCGAGTTAACAAATATTCATTCTGCTTTATTTTCAGTTGAATTATAATAAAGAGCATGAATACATTAGCGATTGTTGGTCTGCAATTTGGTGATGAAGGCAAAGGCAAAATTACTGATAGTCTTTCGCATCAGTTTGATTATGTGGTCCGTTATCAAGGTGGCCATAATGCCGGGCATACGGTGTATGCCAATGGTAAGAAATATGTTTTGCATGTATTACCAACCGGGATCGTTCATCCTCACACGATCAATGTCTTAGGTACCGGCATGGTGATTAGTTTAGATGCCTTGCAAAAAGAATTGATTGGTTTTAGTATTCAACAAATTCGGATTTCAGATCGCGCGCATTTACTCTTTCCCTTTCACCAAATGCTCGATGCCCAAAGTGAACAAACCTCAACTCAAAAAATTGGCACAACCCAAAAAGGCATCGGTCCTGCTTATCAAACCAAAACAGCTCGCACGGGGATTCGCGTTGGCTCTTTAAGAGATTTACCACGATTAGAAATAGAGATGAATCGACTTGTATCTAGTTTAGGCATCACCTTTGATGTTGCTGGGTATCTTCACACGATGACGCCGTTTATTCAAACGTTGTTACCCCACATCACCGATACGTCATATGAAGTGTATCAAGCGTATCATGCGGGGAAACGGATTCTCTTTGAAGGAGCTCAAGGGGTGATGCTTGATCTTGATCACGGCACGTATCCTTATGTCACCAGTAGCCATCCGACCCCAAGTAGCATTCCCGTGGATATTGGTTTACCCCCTACTTATATCAAAGATGCACTGGGCATCGTCAAAGCCTATACAACCCGAGTCGGTGAAGGACCTTTCCCAACAGAAATCTTTGGTGACCTTGCGGAAACCATTCGCAAAACTGGGAATGAATATGGCTCCACCACGGGTCGACCAAGACGGATTGGGTATTTAGACATCGTGATGCTCAAACACGCGCTACGGATTACCGGAGTCAATCAATTAGCGATTACCTTACTTGATGTCTTGAGTGTGGTCGACACGATTCACATTTGTGTCGCTTATGACCTGAATGGGCAAAGAACCATCTTAGTTCCTGCCCACGCGCAAGATTTAGCGAAGGTGAAGCCTATTTATGAAACCGTCCCAGGATGGAAAGTTCCGATTCAAGAATGCCAATCCTTTTCAGCATTACCCAAACAAGCCCAAGCGTATCTTCATAAAATCCAAGAATATTTAGGGGTACCCATTCGCTTTATTTCCAATGGACCAAAGCGGGAACAACTGATTGAAAGGACAACCCATCATGATTGATCGTTACACCTCGAAAGACATGAAACGATGGTGGTCAGATTCATTTAAATTTGAACAATACTTAAAAGTGGAACTTGCCTCACTGACCGCATTGAAAGACCGCAAGGTGATTGATGCCAAGACGTTAAATCAACTTATGAAAGCAACCTTTACATTAGAAGGTATTGAACAACATGAAGCGATTTTGCAACACGATGTCCTCGCATTTGTCGAATCTTGCCGCGATTCCTTGGGAGAAGAAAAGAGATGGTTTCATTTTGGCTTAACGTCTTCCGATGTGATTGACTCAGCGCATGGATTAATTTTTCAAACCATCAATGCTCATCTACTCACCAAGATTGACGCCCTTGCTGCGGTCCTAAAAGCAAAAGCATATCAATACCAGCAAACACCCATCATGGCAAGAACCCATGGGATTTACGCCGAACCCACCGTGTATGGTTTACGTTATGCTTTATGGTTTGATGATTTACAACGATTAAAAAAACACTTTCTATTGGCAAGGGAAGGTGTGGAAGTCCTTAAACTTTCTGGTTCCATTGGCACGTATCCGATCTTGCCTCCGGACCATGAACAAAAAGTAGCTAAGCTTTTAGGATTAAAGACGAGTGGCCTTCATACGCAAATCCTTCAACGCGATCGCCATGCAAGCTATGTCTTTAGTTTAGTCAATCTTGCTGGCTTGATCGAAAAGATGGCCTTGGATGTTCGCTTGTTATCCCGCTCGGAAGTCATGGAAGTGTCGGAAGCCTTTGGGTCGAAACAAAAAGGTAGTTCGGCGATGCCGCATAAACGTAATCCAATTCAAAGTGAAAACCTTATGGGCTTAGCTAGACTCATGCGTGGGTATTTATCCGCGGTGAATGAAAACGTTGCCTTGTGGCATGAACGCGATATTTCTCATTCTAGTGTGGAACGGATTGTCTTCATGGATGCAACCACCTTAATGGACACGATGCTTACCAAAGTCACCAAACTGATGGACCAACTTGAAGTTCGACCAGACAAGATGAAGCAACATATCGATGAAAGTTATGACACACATTGGACACAAGTGATTCTTCATCAAGCAATTTTACAAGGTCTTGACCGTGATGACGCGTATCGGGTGTTACAGGCAACTGCCTTTGAAGCAATCCAAAAGAAAATCAGCATGTTGGTGTTATTAAAATCCCAACCGATGTTTGCCCGGGTTGCTTTCACGACGTGGCTTCAATCACCCACGTCGATTGAAGACCTATACCAACGCGTCTTTCAATAACTTATTTATTTCTTAGCAAAGACATCATTGAATTGTTTTTGTACGCGAATAAACGTTGTCCCTCTGGATAATTCTTTTAAGGTTTTTGCCCCAACATAGGTGCACGTGGAACGTAATCCACCTAAGATATTTTGAATGGTGAGACTGACTTGACCCCGATAGGGGACTTCCACCGTTCGACCTTCGGAACTGCGGTAGTTAAGCATTTCTTGATGGTTCTTGGTCATCGCCGTGTCGGAACTCATCCCATAGAACTGAACGTATGAGACTGGTTTGGTGTTTGGTAATTTGGTTTTTGGATCATAAGTTCCGGTTGCTTCTTCCACGGTGTGAATGGTCCCGCCACCTTCATCGTGACCGGCAAGTAATCCGCCAAGCATGACAAAGTCTGCGCCTGCGCCAAAGGCTTTGGCAACATCGCCAGGACACGTGCAACCGCCATCACCGATGATGAGGGCGCCCATGCCGTGAGCTGCTTCTGCACATTCAATGATCGCCGATAGTTGTGGATACCCAACCCCGGTTTGAATTCGGGTGGTGCAAACACTTCCCGGGCCAATGCCAACTTTAACGATATCGGCCCCGCGTAAAATAAGTTCTTGGGTCATATCACCGGTAACGACGTTGCCAGCGATGATGACACAATCTGGATGCCGTTGTCTCACTTTAGAAACAAACTCGGCAAAGAATTCACTATACCCATTGGCGACATCAATACAAATCATATAAAACTTAGGGAAGGTGTTGAGAATGGATTCTAACCTTGTTAAATCTGATTCACTGACACCGGTAGAAAACACGGTTAAATCTGGATTCAGTTGGTCAACGATGGGACGAATATCCTCAACGTGATAACTCTTCACCAAGACGGTCAATAACTTTTCTTGTTGCATCGCTAGCGCCATCTTGAGGGTTCCAACCCCGTCCATGTTGGAAGCCATGATCGGAATGCCTTGCCATTCTCTTTTTTTTGCGTGTAAGAATTTATAGGTCCGAAGCAGATCCACATCCTTGCGCGTTTTTAGCGTCGATCGCTTCGGGCGAATCAAGACATCAGAGAAATCTAATTTAAGTTCATTTTCGATGCGCATAGGTGTGATTTCCTTTACTTGTGATTGTAAATCTATTTTATCTTAATTCTAACCAAGCAAGATATCGAAATATTGTTAATTATGATGATTTTAATTATTTTATCGTTGCTATTCTACCTTGCCATCACCCAAGCCATAAAAGACGATTGTCAAAAAATAACCATGGGTGATGTTAGTAATGGAGAAGGATGCCCTATGATGAAGTTGAGGACGGGAACCTTTATTCACAAGTTGACGTATGTCGAAGTTCCCCCTTGACTGCAAAGCGTTTGACCGAAGGTAATCATGTCCTAGCTGTGGCGAAAGTTACGCTAAAAGACGTGGGTTCCCGTTCTCCCAATTGATGTTAAAACGTTCACGAGATTCGTGAACGTTTTCTTTAGGTAAAACAGAATCAATCCCCTAAGAAAGATATCCTTCGATTTCAATCGGGGCGAGGACTTTACCTTGGCTGATGACTTTGCCATCGATGATCAGTCCAGGGGTACGCATGATGCCTGTGTTGGCAATTGATTCTAAGTCGGTGACATACTGCACCGTTGCTTGGATGTGTTGTCGTGCCAAGGCGATTTGGACATTGGCGAATAACGCTTTGCAATGTTTGCACCCTGGTCCAATCACTTGAATGTTCATCATGACTCCTTTATAACCACCCTTGAAGGTAGTTGAATCCATAGCCAATTAGGATGATGCTGATCACCAAGTAGCCGACAAAGAAAACAAGAAGTTCATTCTTGACCACTTTCTTAAGTAGAATCAGTGAAGGTAACGACAAGGCGGTGACTGCCATCATGAAACTAAGGATGGTGCCAATGCCAACCCCTTTGGCCAATAAACTCTCAGCGATAGGTAACGTCCCAAAGATATCCGCATAGATTGGGATACCCACCAAGGTCGCAAGGGGAACCGCATACCATTTGTCTTGGCCGAGTAAGGTTTCAATCCAAGCTTGAGGAATCACCCCATGGATCAAGGCCCCGATGGCGACCCCAATCAACACATATGGATAGACGCGATGGATGATGTCTTTGACTTGTTGGAAGGCGTAATGTACACGGTCTTGTCTTGTGAATGGTGTTTCCTTCACCTCATTTGTAACGTGAACTGGCTTGGTTAAAAACGTCGCAAGATATTTATCCATCTTCAAGGTTTGGATAAGCGTTCCTCCGACGATGGCAATGAGTAATCCTACCACCACATAAATAAGCGCAATCGGCCACCCAAAAATGCTCGCGAGTAAAATCACCGATGCTAAATCCACCAATGGCGATGATATTAAAAATGAGAAGGTGATGCCTATCGGTAATCCTGCCCGAGTAAAACCGATGAAGATAGGGATGGAAGAACAAGAACAAAAGGGCGTTAATGTCCCCATCAAGGCACCCATCGTGTTGCCGACGATACCGCGAAAAGGTTTAAGTAAAGTTCGCGTTCGCTCTGGAGAAAAATAGGATTGAACATAACTAATCCCAAAAATAAGCACGGATAATAAGATAAAGATTTTGATGAAATCGTAGACAAAAAAGGTGACCACACCATGTAATGGAGAATCTAAGGCAATCCCAAAGATGCTTTCAAAGAACCAACTGACGAGTTGCTCCAACCACGTCATCTTGAGGAAAGCATTATTTATCCATTCAAAGACATTCATCGTTACCTTATTATTCGCTTGTCTTGGGCAAGAGTAAATGGTTCAAGGCAAAAAAGATGAATCTTTTTATGGTTTTTATTTACATTAAACTTTTTGCTAAATAGACGGCAAAGATAAGATCATAGTGTGTTGTTTCTAATTTACTTTTTCCGTAT
>CAMCVC010000042.1:0-7892 GCA_945879785.1 Staphylococcus epidermidis
TTTAAGAACTCACGAAAATTTCTTTCACCAATAAAGCATACGCCAGTTGAGTCTTTTTTACTGGCAACGCTTAAATTGAGCGATTGGGCAATTCGCCTGACTTCTTCTTTTGGTAAATCCGCTAAAGGAAATAAGGTTTTGGATAATTGGGCTTGCGAGACTTGGGATAAAAAGTAGGTTTGATCTTTATTGTCATCCTTCGATACACCCATCGCCACTCTTCCATTGGGTTGATCAATACGTTTTGCGTAATGCCCCATGGCAATCATCGATGCCCCATGACTTTGTGCAAAATGAAGAAACGCATCAAACTTGATGTATTTATTACAGAGGATATCAGGGTTCGGGGTTCGGCCTTGTTCGTATTCTTTTAAGAAAAAAGAGAAGACATGATCCCAATATTCTTTGACAAAATCAATACGAAACAAAGGAATGTTCAGTTGGGCTGCGACATGTTGAGCGTCGATAAAATCAACTTCTTGGGGACATATATCTTGATTGAGGGTTGGGTTTCCAAGTTGATCAGCATTTGCCAAGGCATCCCAATTTCTCATGAATCCGGCAATGACATCATATCCTTGTTGTTTCAGTAAATAGGCAGCAACCGCAGAGTCCACGCCTCCACTTAAGCCAATCATGACACGAATTTGTTTATTGTTCATTGCTATCTAATATTAAAGTAAATGGCCCTTGGTTGTGTACGACAATGCTCATGTCTGCGCCAAACACACCAAACGAAGAGGAAGGATATAACATCATCAGTTGCTTTTTCAAATGAGTAAATAAACCAACAGCCACATCAGGCTTTGCCGCATCGCTAAAGGAAGGTCGGCGGCTGCCTACAGTGTTTGCATACAAGGTAAAATTCGGGACAAGCAAGAGTTGCCCTTTTGTCTCTGAAAGTGATAGATTGGTTTTACCATTGTTGTCAGGAAAGATACGTAATTTCAATATTTTATCTAACATCGTGTCTACAATGGCTGGGTTATCTTGGTGATGAAAACCAACAAAGCAAACCACCCCTTGGGCAATCGAAGCTTCTCGTTTCCCCTCGATTGATAACGTTGCTTCACTCACGAGCTGGATGACAGCTTTCATGATTCGACCCATTCATAAATGATAGGATTGGCAACCACTGGATTCTTCACGATCGTGAAGGCTGAAAGAACGCCATGAAGATGTTCTTTATTAGCTTGTTGATTCGTAAAAAGGGTGGCAAGGACGTCCCCTTGTTTCACGGAGTCACCGATTTTTTTATTCAAAATAATGCCAGCGTTGAAATCAATGACATCTTCTTTGGTTAATCGCCCCGCCCCTAATAAAGAGGCAATTTCACCTAATGCCAAGGCATTGATTTTTCCAACAAACCCTTGTTGTTGAGCAAGAATAGGTAACGTCGATTTGGTTTTTAAAAACGATGGCGAGAGTAACGTTGAAAAGTTTCCTCCTTGGGCAGAAGTGAAATCAAGAAATTTTTGATAAGCTTTTCCCGAGGTGATGACGTCCATTGCTTTCGCTTCCCCTTCTTTTAAAGAAGTGACTTTCTTCGCCTGTAATAGCATCATCGCACTGGCTTTCACCGACAACGTTAGCAAGTCTTTTGGCCCTTTCATTTGCAACGTATTGGCAGCTTCGATGACCTCAAGCCGATTACCAATTGCAAATCCTAAAGGTTGATCCATATCCGTTAACATCGCTCGTGTATCTCGGCCTAATGATATGCCTATATTCACCATCGCATGTGCTAATTGGCGAGCATCCTCAAGCGTTTTCATAAAAGCGCCTGATCCAAATTTCACATCAAGCAAGATGGTCTTTGCCCCTGAGGCAATTTTTTTACTCATGATCGAACTTGAGATCAAAGGAATGGATTCAACCGTTCCAGTGACATCACGTAAGGCGTACATCTTTTTATCTGCTGGGACGAGTTCTTTGGTTTGACCAATGATCGCCATGCCAATTGAATTGACTTGTTGACGAAATTGGCTAGAGGATAAACTCGTGGATAAACCTGGAATGGATTCTAGTTTATCAATCGTTCCGCCGGTATGGCCTAAACCACGACCGGACATTTTCGCAAGTTTTAATCCTAAGGCTGCAACGATGGGACCAATCACCAATGAGGTTTTATCGCCAACCCCACCAGTGGAATGCTTATCCACGGTGATGCCGACGATCCCAGTTAGATCAACGGATTCACCGCTGGAAACCATCGCCTTGGTTAACCAAGCCGTTTCTTGTGCATTCATCCCCTTTAACTTGATTGCCATCAACAATGAGGCAATCTGATAATCAGGTAGCTTTTCATGGGCATAGCCATGAACAAAGAAAGTAATTTCCTCCTCTAATAAAGAAAGTCCTTTGACTTTATGATCAATGATCGTCAAGATATTCATATTTATTTCCTCGGTAAAGTTTTGTCTAACTCAATCATCTTATCACTTCTCAGTTGCATCATTTTTTGAATGTCTTCCGCAAAGTCAATGGTTGTTTTCCCTTTGTATTGTTCATAAGTAATCTTCGGTAAAAAATCAACTTGAACAGGATATTTTTTCCAGTCTATTTTGGGATCAAGTGGTCGAAAGAAACCATAGGTCACCATTGGTAAAATGGTGGCTTTAGCCTCCATGGCTTGTTTGAATGTTCCTGATTTGAAGGGCATTAAAGGATTGGAATATTGCCGATTTCTTGTCCCTTCTGGAAACGCTAGCCAATGGGTTTCTTTACGCGTAAGACTTTCTTTCATTTCATTGAGCTTGGTAATCTGACTACGAACACTTTTTCGGTTGATAAACACACCATCAATCGAGGCGGTTGCATCGCCAAACAAGAACATGTTCCGTACTTCTTTTTTAGCAACAAATCGTACCGGATGTTCAAATAAATAGATTAATAAAAAAGGATCCAAGGTTGAATGATGGTTACAGACAATGAAAAAAGGGCCTTTTTCTTTGGTGACTTCACCGTGTGATAAATATAAGGTTGCCCTTAATGCTGGATATAACCCATGGATAATTTTTCTGAGTTGAGCGTATCTTTTGGCAAGGGGAATACGTTTTCGGAACCATAAATTCGGAAGAATAATCCAGATGTAGCCAACAAAAAGTTCAAGCAACAAACGGAAGCCTAAGCGAAGGTATTTGAACATACCCACATTTTACTAGATTTATGGTGATAAGTTTAGGATTTTAATGGTAAATGTAATGGTTCAAGAAAATCACATACAATCGTAGGACCAACGCCTTCAATCACTTCAAGTCTACCTTTGACGCCAATCAGGGTTCCCGTTTTCATGGTCATAAAATAATTATTGGTCGCCCGCGTCCAATATTGAATAGGAATTTTATCTTCCACAAAGATGCCTTTGACATCCCGATACGGTCGTTGAATTTTAATTAACCGCATGTTGTCCTTAATCACGTCGTCAATAAGTCCAATGACCATCACATTTGAAATCATAAAGGTATCCTCTATCTTTAAGGATAACGAATAATGATGCGTTAAAATCTCAAGTTTGTTTGATTATGATGTCAAAACTAGACAGCGGAGAGGCGGTAAATGACTCAACGATAATTTTGTATTGGTTAATTTTTCACCGTCGAAGAGCACGGTTTTATCGAGGACATCAGCGGGTAGTTGAATTTGATGCAAGGATGGGTTGAAAAAAACAATGAATTGTTGTTTTTGAAATAGATAAGTGACTCTCCAAGCTCCATGATCAAGGGTTTGAAAACGTAATTGTTCTTTGCTCCATGAAGCTTTGCCAAGCTTTCGAAAGGATTTCCTTAATGAGATTAAATCTTGAAAGGCTTGAACCATCCAAAGACGTTCATCAATCCATTGATAACGAAATTGATTGACCTTATCCCCAGATTGATACGAGTTATGGTCACCTTGTTTGCTCCCTGCAACTTCTTGCGCCATATGGAAAAAAGGAATACCATCGGCAAGGAGAATTAAACTTGATGCAAAAATAATCCGCCGGAAATGAAACATCTCATCTTCATGAGGTTGACAAGCAAGTAACTTATCATAGAACGTGTTGTTATCATGGCACTCCACATAATTAATCGATTGATTCGATTGATGAACTTTAGGATGACCTAAGCTTGGATCGCTAGAACCTAAGAGTAAATAAGGTAAATTGCCATCGGTATTGACGAGTCCTGTGGCATACCCAGGATGAGAGGCATCATGGTCACTATTGCCACCTTTGATTGTGTTTCTAAACGTATCATTGAAAAAAGCAAAGTTAGTTAAAACCTTACTATTTTCTGTGATGCCTTTACGTTCTTGAGGAAGGTGGGTTGGCATATTCCATCCTTCTCCATATAACATAAAATCAGGCTTGATTCGCTTGACGGATTGTTCAATGTCATGAAGTGTTTTTAAGTCTAAGATGCCCATTAAATCAAATCGAAAACCATCCAAGTGATAAGTGTTGACCACAAACGTTGCCGCTTGGACAATCAAATGGCGAACCATTGGCTTTTCACTTGCTAAATCATTGCCACAAAAAGACCCATTGCTCAATTGTCCGTTCGGTAATTGGCGGAAATAGTAACCAGGGACAACTTTTTCAAAAGGACTATGTTGATAATCATAGACATGGTTGTAGACCACGTCGATGTTGATACGAATGCCACGTTGATGATATCGACTGACAAGCGTCATCAAGTCTTTGATTCTTGAAGTAGGATCATCAGCATTAGACGCAAAACTTCCTTCAAGGGCAAAATAATGATAAGGGTCATAACCCCAGTTATAGGACTCGTTAATTGCAAATTCATTGACGCTACGATAATCGGTCACGGGCAATAATTGTAAATGGGTAATCCCTAGACTCGTGATGTAATCAAATCCAGCAGGTTGTCCCTTGGGAGTTTTTAAACCAGGGGTGGCTGCAGCTAAAAAAGTTCCGGGATATTGAGCTTTGATGGATGGATCTCGAGTCAGGTCTCGGACATGAGCTTCATAAAGAATCGCGTCACGATAATCAGAAAACTTAGGTAAAGATTCGTCATGCATTGGGATGGTGAACATCGAAAAATCAACCACCACACTATATTCACTATTGCGACTTAAACTTGGTCCATATAAATCAATGACTTCATGATAAATGCCTGAATTGGTAATCCCGTAGCGGTATTTTTTCCCATGAAGGTTGCCGCTGACAGTGACTGCATAGACCCCTTGGGGATGACGCTTCAAGGCAAATTTATTCACGGGTTGATGATGATCATCAAAAAAAATCAAAGTCACATCACTTGCTAAAGGTGCCCATACTTTAAAGGTGGTGGATTGGGATCGATAACGATAACCTAAATCATCGCCATCATAGGTGTAATCATGGTCAAAGTTTTCAAAGGACAAGGCTGCACCGACATCAATAGGTAGTGATCCGATCCCTTCAATAACAAGAAAATATGCATCACCTAACGTCAAAGGCTGCTTCGAATGAAAGGTGTAAAGAAATCTGCTATCGATTTTTTTGTCATGTTGGTAACTTAAACTTTCTAGTAATCGATCATTGATGTTGAGTTTGATGGAATGAATTTGTGAAGGGCTTAAAGGTTGGGTTACCGTCAAGGTAATGACTTGAGATTGGGTGAAAGCCGCATGGCTCAATGAATACATAACCTTTATATTATAACCATAGCAATGACGTATTCGCCATCATGAGATAAAGAAATCTCGTAGCGATGTTGATTGAATAGGATATACGGCGATCCATCGTCACGATGAAGCACTTCAATCGATGACAATTCAGGTAAGGGTGGTTGTCGATACGCTTTGATAAAAGCCTCTTTGCCAGCAAATCGACCCGCTAAATACGTGGCAGGTTGTGGATGGGTTACATACACACTCATTTCTTTAGGTGATAAAATCTTTTTTGCAAGAGCTTGTTGGTTTTCAAAGCGAGCAATACGAGCAAGATCAACGCCAATGGTTGGCTTTTTATCGTTTGTCTTCATCATCTTCCTCTTTAAAGTTTGGATTGACCAAGACTTTACGGCCACGGTTATTATTAGGATTATCTAAGGACGCATCAATGATGCCTTCTTGTTGAAGTTGTTTAAAGATTTTTAAAGCCCGAGGATAACCGGTGCTATAGGTTCTTGATATCCAAGACATACTGACGTAATTTCTTAAACTAGCGGCAGATTTGATTTCCATATATAAAGAATCTACAAAGCCTTCATTCATCGATGTAGGGACGCCACTTGCATCAGCAAATTGTGGAGATTTATCAATGAGGTTGAGGAATTTTTCATCATAGTCAGGAAGTGCTTGATTACGAACGAATGCACAAATACGTTGAATTTCACTATCGGAGATATAAGGAGCTTGGACACGAATTTCACCATACCTGGAAAATAGAGGATTGACCAAATACATATCCCCATTCCCACCAAGGATTTCTGCCCCGGCATGACCTAACATCGTGATCGAATCCACTTGCTTACTGACGCGAAGAGCAACTATGGTTGCTAAGTTATTCTTGATGCTTCCGGTGAGAATATTCGTGGTCGGACGTTGGGTCGCAATGAGTAAATGAATTCCTGCTGCTCGTGATTTTTGGGCAAGACGTTGAACAATGTCACTGACTTGAGGATTGACATTGATTAAATCATTATATTCATCAATCACGGCAAAGATTAAAGGAAGAGTATCGAGGTCATTGTCTTCAGCATATTGATTATACGTTTCTAAAGAAATGGTGTCACTTTCTAAGAATTTTTCATAACGAGATTCCATTTCATCAATAAGCCGTTCTAAACTAATCTTTGCTTCTTGGAAATCAGAAATGATTGGGCAAAGTAGATGTGGAAGATTCTTATATTTGGATAACTCAAATTTTTTAGGATCAATAAGTAATATCCTTGCTTGCTTGGGGGTGGTCGATAAGATGATCGAGGTCAAAAATGAATGCACAAAAACTGTTTTTCCACTACCACTTGAACCGGCCACAAGCAAATGGATGATTTCTTTTGGAGTTAAGGCAATCACTTCGCCTAAAATATTACGGCCAAAAGGTAAAGCAAATTTATTTTTAAACAAGGGTTGGTTTCTTAAATCTTCCATGAGTTCTTTATACCCAACCATGGAAATGCGTTCATTCAAAACTTCCAATTGACTGACGGTTTTTCCTGGAACTAGCTCTTTCAGTGACATCGGAAAACCGCCTAAGGCAACAGCTAAATCACCCAGGACCCTCCGAACTTGACTGATTTGAGCACCTTCATCCATTTTCACATCAAACGCAGTCACTGCTGGGCCAATTTGATAATCGACAATCGTGGCTTCTATTCCTAACGCCATGAATTTCTGGTTGAGGATATCAACACGTTGCTTGGTGATTTGTTCATTGAATTCAATATCAGCAACAGCAGATCGGCTATCAAGCATATCCAAGGGTGGCAATTGATATTGTTGGTAGCGACTATCTTGGGATGATGCCATTGGTTTCATCGTCGTAGGGATGGTGGGTCTTTCAAAAGCTGGTTGATTAGCGCTTGGTAACGAGTGCTGAGGAACCTCTGGTGCCTCATACGTGGAGGATAATGTTGAAGTCTCAAACGACTTCGTATCTTCTTCTTTAATCGTATTGAGGGGTTGGTTTTTTTGAATAGGAGCTAAGCTTGGTTTTTGAAAAGGAACTTTGGACAATCCTTGAACTGTTTGTCCAGGAAATAAAGCTCGAAAGGTATTTAATCCAGTTCCGTTATCGGTGGGTTCAGCATAGACTCCCATTTTTGTCGATTTTGGTTTTGCTTCAGCAATTTTTTGAAAGTAAGATTTTTCTTTTTGACGAACATCGACCTGTTTTGCCCCAAAGCGAATCAAGTTTAACCAAATCATTTCAAGGGATAAGGCAATCCCTACTATTA
>CAMCVC010000043.1:0-7542 GCA_945879785.1 Staphylococcus epidermidis
CCTGGTTTTGTTTTCATATGTTTTTCTAATAACGGAACTCCTGACACATAACGTAATAACCATGTCACCACCAAGGGTGAGATAAGCCCAATCAAAGCGATAGCAATGCCAAAACTATTGGCAAATCCCAGGATGGCAATCCCCCACCACATCAACACTTCACCAAAATAATTAGGGTGGCGAGTGTACGCCCATAAACCTTGCGTCATCAACTTCCCTTTGTTTTCTGGTTTCGCAACAAAGATGGCCAATTGACGGTCGCCCACGGATTGGAAGAAATATCCGCCAAGCCAAATCAACACGCCAAGCATGATTGGGATTAACATCATTGGCTCCACAGGATTAATCAACCCAGACATCACATTAAAAACCAAGACAAGAGAAATGATGAACATGAACAATGCTTGTAATAAGAAAATGTTGACATAACTTTTGATCAAGACATAAGGTGGTAAAATCTTTGCTCGCATCGCAACGTAACGTTTATCTTCTGGTTTCCCATGATTACGTTGACCGATGTGACTTGATAACCGTATCCCCCAAATTGACGTGAGGATGAGGGTTAAATACCCAATCGCATTGGCGTTTGCGCCAAGAATAAACACGCGATAAATCATCAACAACCAGACCACAAACACAAATCCTTGGCCCCAACCAATATCAATGATGCCAAAATTATTTTGTTTGACAGCCCGAAAAAAATAGATCGTGAAATGAATTAAAATCACGATGGATGTAATGACTAATCCACTTAAGATCATTGTTTGTACCATGAATTATCCTCCAATCAACAAAACAACAAGGCCAGAGGTGACTGCCGTGACCAAGGTTCCCCAGATCAAATCAATCACGGTGATGGTGATCGGCCAAGCTTTTAAGGTGGCAAGATTGGTTAAATCATACGTAGCATACGTCACCAACCCAAACATCGCCCCGGAAAGAAACGCCATCCACGGATTGTTCATGTTGGGACCAACGACAAAGTAAACTAACCCAACGATAAACACGACATAGAACAATGCTGCCGCAGCAATATTGACGCGGTCACTCATCAAATGACCAATGTATTTTCGGTAAAGTTTGGGGGCAACCTTCACCAACCAAACCAAGTCAACCAAGGTAAAGATAAGAAGCGTGACGAGAACTTGAATAAAAAAATCCATAGATATACCTCTATGGATTCATTATAAACAATTTGTACCAACTAATTAGCGAAGTGACCTGACAATTCTCAGAATTCTTGCCAAGACCAACAACGTCAAGGAAAAGAACACACCACTCGCTGCAATGATCGCCGCAAGTTCTAGGGCCAAAGCGCCACCATTGGTAAACACCAAATAAGCGGCATAACCGCCACCACCTAAACCAGCAAGGGCAACCAACACAAGGATTAAACCAAGTAAACTAATCGGAAGCTTTTGTTTTTTGCTGATGGTTTTTTTGTCATCCACAACGGGTTTACCATCTGATAAATTGGATGTTGCTTTAGGGGTGATGGATAACAAAGTTTGAATCAGGGTAAAAATCTGTTCAACTTCTGTGTCTGTCATTGGTGCAGGAACAAATCGATATCGTTTACCAAAAAGCTTCTTTAGTTTAAAATCTTTTTTCTGATGGCCAAGTTTACGGTCAAAGACTTCTTTGCGAACCAACCCAAACTCATGCAATTTGTTCGTGACAAATTCTTTTTTCTTTTCATTTAAAAAAGACTCAAGAACCACCAAAGGTGGAAGATTTGCATTAAGATTTTGAATTACTTTTTTTGCCATGTGTTTATTTTATCAAGATTTACGGATAAGTTTGCCAATATTTTTTCTTAACGTCAACAAGACCATCAAAACCGTCAGGATGATGCCAAATAAAGCCATATTGGCAACACCTGTGATGCCGAAGTCAGGAAGATTCATTCGGTGCCGAGCATAAATGCCGATGAGTGACCAAAGGATAACCCCACCAACATAAGGATCTTTTTGCCGTAAAAGGATGACGTTTCCAAGAAGGATGGTGATCAATAAAATGATGATGGTGAGTAGTTGTTCACTCACTTCTCCACCATTCCATAACCAAGTAAAAGAATTTGAATCGGCAACCATCATCGTGGTGATATTCGCAACGGTCGCGACGATAATCCAACCAAAATAAACGCGAAAAGGAATGGTCGATATGTGTTGATCCTTTTTGAATTGAAGGTTGATGGATGCCAGAGATACTAGAATCACGACCATCAATCCAAACGATAAGTAAAAGGATAAGTAATGCCAAGCTAAGATCCATAAAGCATTGGCAAGACTAGAAACACTAAACGCAATATCCAGGCGATATAAGAATCGGTTGTTGGGGTTATCTTCGGATGATGATAGATTTTTTAAACGCCACACAACATACCCTGCTAATAATGAATAAATAACCGCCCAAATGGAAAAGGTAAATCCTGCAGGAGCAAAATAATTTTCATACGTATCGGAAATGACGCCCGTACTTAGACCATTAATCGGAATTAGGTTTGCGAGTCCATTAAGTAACAATGCAAGAAAAAAAGTCATCGCGGCCACAAGATTCATGATCTTTGCTTTTTGCGGAGTAAACTTAAACATGTTTTAACTCCTTTGTGCCAACCACGATTGCACCAAAGATACCTCGTGTGGCATCCCTATGCCCTCAAACTTAAGTAGTAAAGGAATCCCATAGGTTAAGGATATTTTATCACCTGCAGCGCCAAAATTCTTACCCCAGCTGCGATTACCGCCAACGGCAACCCCGATGACGTTCTTCGCAAATTGATCAAGAAAGGTCTTGGTGGAGGGAGGGATTTCACCAAAATTAATCGATCGAGAGACAAGCAAGATCTTATGTTCTGCGATGGATTGATACGTTTGGATGTCAAAGACTGGGTATCCAAGTTTGTCCGCAAACTTCTTGCCTAATCCTGTCATCGAGTCGACAACGATGACAATCATCGTTTATTTCTTTCCGAAATGTTTAACTAAAAAATTAACCACAGGTTGTGGTTCAAACCCGCGAATGACTTCATTGCCAAGAATAATTGCAGGGGTTGCCATGATCGTATGGGTTTTAACCAAGCTAGCAAACTCTTCTGCCTGATGGGTTTGATGAACTTCTCGTAAGTTATCTTTATATTGATCACGCAAGGCCATTTTTAAAAACATTTTTAAGTTTTGGCAATTGGGGCATTGGTCTTTGGTAAGAATGATCGCTTGGGCCATGGTCTTGTCCTTATTTGTTAATTTTATCTTTATCGAAATTAAAGTCATTATCATCCAAGGCGACAGATTTCATCTTTTGATATCCGTTTCCTTTCATGGAGAAATAGTCCATGGTTTTGGTTTCTGTATTTAAGCCGTTAAGGACAACAGGATTGACTTCTTCATAGTCAAATTGAGCTTCAAACCCTAAATTCATTAATGCTTTATTACAGTTGTAACGAACAAAAACTTTGACGTCATGAGTTAAATCAACGGCATCATAGACGGTTTCAGAAAGTTGTTCTTGTTCTTTGTATAGCTTATGTAGTAAGTCTTGCATCCAAATGGTTAACTCTGCTTGTTTTGCTTTTGGAAGTTTGGCGAAGATTTCTTGAGAAATTTTACCAATGTATAGGCCGTGAATCGCTTCATCGCGAAGAATTAAGTTAATGATTTCACCGGCTTGCATGAGTTTACCTTGGCCATAAAAGTAAAGTGGGTAATAAAAACCAGAATAAAATAACCATGTTTCCAAAAAGACAGAGGCGACCATTGCTCGCCATTGGGCAATCATAAATTCTTCTTCACTAAAGGTGGCTTTTGCAGGAGAATATTTCTTTAAGTAATTCATCTGATCAAGCACTTCATAATGACCAACGATGAGGGTCATGATGTTTTGAAGGTTTTTATTCTTTTTGCCCCATTCAAATAATTCATCAATTTCAGTTGTGGATAAGAACGTCATAAAGATGTTGGAATAAGACTTGGCATGAACCGCATTTTCCATCGCTGCCATCCAATTGATGACGGCTTTACGTTGATGTAGTGCATCGGGCATGGACCGAGAAACAACGGGCATACCAATGTCACCTTGATAAGTATCTAAGAACGTTAAAATTAATAAGTTAAGGGAATAGGTTCTCTTCACAGGTTCGCTTAAAATTTTCCAGGTCAATAAATCGGATTGCAAAGAAACATCTTCAGGACGCCAAAATTGTGAGAGATTTTGTTCATAAAATTGTTGGGTGAAATTATCTTCACTCGCATTCCAATTCGCACCAGAAAACTCATCCTTTGGATTAAAAATAAGGGGTTTAAAAACTTCAGCTGGATTTTTACTCATACGGTCTCTCCTTTAAATGTTTTTTTATTATACAACGCAAGACTCACACTCATCGATTTTAAGCTTTTGAGTGCGGGTGTAGTAAAGCGTCTTGATTCCTTGGTAGTGGGCATATAAGTAATAGCGAACAAGTTCTTTGGTGGTGATTGTCGAGGTAATCCCGAGCTCAAAGGAGATCCCTTGATCGACGTGTTTTTGTGCAGTGGCAATCACATCAATGACTTTATAATTATCAATTCGATAAGCACTTTCGTACATGAAAGCGGCAGTATCTAATGACGGCATTGGGAAATAGGTTTTCGAATTCCCATACGTACGTTCTTCAATCAATTGTTTGATTGGCGTTAAGGAAGGGGTTGCAGACATGACATAGGCAATCGAACCATTAGGAGCAACCGCAAGCCGATGCGAATTATATAATCCATGGGTCATCACGTCTTGCTTGAGTTTTTTCCAATCCTCATTGGTTGGAATATACACGTCCTTTAAGAGTTCTTTGACTTTGTCAGATTTTGGCAAGACTTGACCGCGACCATCAAAGTAAGTGCCATCGGCATACTTACTCGTTTCAAATTGGTAGAATTTTTGTTTGGTTTCTTTTGCTTTTTCCATCGAATGAACCAAGGAATAGTAATTGATGGTGGCAAAAAACACATCAATTAAATCGATGTCTTCTTCTGATCCAAACAAGATGTAATTTTCCGCGATGTAACCATGGTGACCCATGATCCCAAAACCCACGGATCGATTCAACCGATTGGCTTTTGCAACCGCAGGAACATAAGAAATATTGGTTTTGTTAGAAACCGAATTCATCACATCCATCGCTGCAAAGACCGTTTCCTTGATGGTGTTATGTTTGATCATGTTGCCCATATGGCCACTGGCTAAATTGCATGAGATGTCCATGCCAATTTCATCTTGTTCTTTTTTATCATAGTCAGCATAGTGAGAGGTAATGGTTGGTTGTAAGATTTCTGTGCAAAGGTTGGAGAACTTGACTGGTAACTTTAATGGGTTGACTTTGTTGACGTTGTCCACAAACATAATATATGGATAGCCAGATTCACCTTGTAAAGAGGCAATCATGTCGAAAAGCTTTCTTGGGCTTACTTTACGTTTTCTAACATCTGGATTTTCCACAAGTTTGTCATACCAATAATCCATGTTGGTAGAGACATCGGCAAAGTCGATGCCATAAGCTTTATAGACGGTGTTTGGATAAAACACATACATGTCTTTGTTTTCTTTGGCAAGTTCAATCATTTTGTTAGGAATAACCACACCCATCGATAAGGTCTTCACCCGAACATCATCATCGGCGTTAAGTTTCTTGGTATTTAAGAAGTCTTCGATGTCCGCGTGAAAGATATTCAGGTAGACGGCACCAGCACCGGCGCGTTGACCCATTTGATCGGCATATCGGAAATTGTTGTCCAAGAGCTTGGCAACCCCAACCACACCCTTAGAAACATTAGGAACGTCTTTAATCGATTCCCCTTTGGCGCGTAAGTTGGTGAGGTTAATGGAGACACCGCCGCCAATCTTTGATAATTGCATGGAAAACTCGGAAATACGGGAAATATCATTTAAAGAATCGCCCGCCTCTAATAAGAAGCAGGAAACAAATTCTCCACGTTTTTTCTTTCCGGTATTGAGTAAGGTTGGCGTCGCAGGAACAAAGTCTTGGGCAATCAGACGTCGGATCATGTTTTTAGCAAGTTCAAAGTCACCATCAGCATGGTATAACGCATTCACCGATAAACGGTCTTCATAACGTTCTAAGAAGACTTTTTTGTCTTTGCTTTTTAAGGCATAGTCGTTATAGAACTTAAAGGCACCCATGTAGGTGGGGAAACGGAACTTGGCAGCATAGGCAATATCAAAGATTTCTACGATTTGTTGGTGGGTATACTTCTTTAAGAAGTCTTCTTCGTAATAATCATTTTCGACCAAATATTCTAATTTTTCCTTTAAAGAGTGAAAAAATTGCGTTTTTTTGTTAATTTCGTTCAAAAAGTAAGAACGAACAGCTTCTTTATCTTTATGTAAATCCTTCAATTGACCTTTTTCATCAATGACTTGATTGTTTAATAAGACCCATTCCGGTATGTGATTTTTTTCCATGACGTCTGTTGCCTCCAAGACTAGAACCAAGAAGTAATTGGGGTGGTTGACCCCAAGTTCCCCTTTTCGGTTTTAGGTGAACCCTATTTTTTACCACAACCGCCATTTCGTCAATGATATTTTTAACCCCAATTACTAATTCTTTACTATTCAATAGTAACCATCGTTAAATTCAGGAGAAAAAAATTTGTTAAGTTTTCATGGAAAAAACTTGTTTCGCTTCGGTTTGAAAACCGGAGCAATTCTTGTAAGATGATGGTAGGAGAAAAACAATCATGAAATTTACACTCACCCCTTTACCATACGCTTATGACTTTTTAGAGCCAATCATTGATGCCAAGACCATGGAGATCCATTACAGCAAACATCACCAAGCTTATGTGACCAACTTGAATGCTGCATTAGAAAAATATCCTCAACTTCCAGAACAAAGCATTGAAGCATTACTCACAAACTTAGAAAAATTACCAACCGACATCCAAGCTGCTGTGAGAAACAATGGCGGCGGTCATTTTAATCACACGATGTTTTGGTCATTACTGACTTCCGAAAAAACATTCACCGCGCCAAGTAAATTATTATTAGAAAAAATCAATCGTGATTTTGGATCGTTTGATGCCATGAAAGAACAATTTACCAATGCCGCAAAAACGAGATTTGGATCGGGATGGGCGTGGGTAATTGTTGATACAACCGGCAAATTAAAAATTACCTCAACCCCAAATCAAGATGTTCCATTCAAAGAAGGTAAACCCATTTTAGGATTAGATGTTTGGGAACATGCCTATTATTTGAATTATCAAAATCGTCGTCCCGACTACATTACCAATTTTTTCAAAATTATTAATTGGAAAAAAGTTGAAGAAAATTCTCGTTAAAATATTTTCAAAAAACCGAAAATAAATCTTGTAATATTTTCCTCGCGTGTTAACATTAATGCACAAGGAGGAATTCTCACATGGCATTAAAAAAACCAGCAACGAAGAAAGCTGCTCCAGCTAAGAAAGCTGCTCCAGCAAAAAAACGTTAATCCCTAAAGGATCAATGATTTAAAAACCATTTGTGCAAACAAATGGTTTTTCTTTTGTA
>CAMCVC010000044.1:0-7324 GCA_945879785.1 Staphylococcus epidermidis
ATTACCCGTGTCACGGAAAACTGCTTCTTATCATTAGAAGCCGCGCCTGCTCGCGTGACCAGCTGGGATATCACGGTGCCTTTAGCACGTGGTGAATATCATCATATTCCAGATGTCAAACGCATTAGCTACGAAATTAAAAAATTAATGTCGTTTAAATTCTAAGGAGGAAAACCATGTACGATTTTAAATTTTCCGATATTGGTGAAGGCCTCCACGAAGGACAGATTTTAAAATGGTTCTTTAAAGTTGGCGATAAAGTCAAAGAAGGCGACGTGTTATGCGTTGTCGAAACCGATAAAGTTAATGCCGAAATTCCTGCTCCAGTCAGTGGTGTGATTACCAAGCTTGGTGCTGAAGTTGGTCAAACCATTCACGTTGGGGAAACCTTAGTGATGATTGATGACACGGGTAAAGGTGCAACACCTGTTGCTGCAGCTCCAGCCCCTAAAGCAGAAGTAAAAAAAGACGCGCCAAAACCTGAAGTGAAAAAACAAGCTGCTGAAGAAAAAGGCGCAGCGGTTGTTGGTGAAGTCGTCGTTTCTAATGACGTCATCGCCAGCTCCAATGAAGGTTTTGAAAATAGTAGTGTCGTTGTTTCCTCCTCCAACGCGAAAGTCTTAGCAACCCCAGTGGCACGTAAGATGGCTGCGGATTTAAAAGTTGATCTTAGCAAACTCAAAGGTAGCGGTGAATCAGGTCGGGTCATGAAAGCAGATATTCAAGCTGCTGCCAAATCCCAAGGATCGACATCCACCGGTACTTCCTCACTTTCCTTTGCCACCCCAAGCATGCCAACCTTACCAAAAGATGGCGTCAAGCGTGTCAAGATTTCAAAATTACGCCAAGCCATTGTCAAAGCGATGAACACAGCAAACTTAGTGATTCCATCCACGACGTTAATGGATGAAATTGATGTCACGAAGTTGGTTGAATTCCGCAAATCACAAAAAGCAAAATTAGAAGAAAAAGGCATCAAGTTAACGTTCTTACCGTTCATTGTTAAAGCAGTCACGATGGCCATCAAGGATTATCCAATCTTCAATGCGTCATTTGATCATGACACCGAAGAAGTCGTTTTTAAAGACTTCATCAACATCGGGATTGCCGTGGATACACCAGACGGTTTGATTGTTCCTAATGTGAAACACGCCGATCAAAAATCGATTGTCACTTTAGCCAAAGAAATCGAAGCCTTAGGTGCAGCCACACGTGCTCGCACCGTGAAATTAGACGAACTTCAAAACGGGACGTTCTCTATCACCAATTACGGGACCACCGGGATTAAACTCGGGACACCTGTGATTAAGCACCCTGAATTAGCGATCTTAGGCATCGGTAGCATCTACCGTAAACCTGTGGTTGAAGGTGATCAAATTGTCATTCGTGATGTCTTGCCATTATCGTTGACCATTGACCATCGCGTCATTGATGGTGCAGATGGTGGTCGATTCTTAATGAAGGTTAAAGAATTATTATCAGACCCAATGCAAATTTTCTTATTCTTAAGCTAAGGTAACGGTATGCAATCATTTGATATTGTCATCGTTGGTGGCGGACCTGGTGGCTATGTTGCTGCCATTAAAGCTGGACAACTCGGATATAAAGTCGCCGTCATCGAACGTGAAAACGTCGGTGGCGTCTGTTTAAATTGGGGTTGTATTCCAACGAAAACGTTACTGAAATCTGCCAAAGTTTTTGAGCAATTTAAACATGCCAAAGATTATGGCATTGATGTCAAACCAGACTCCTTCTCTGCTAATTTTCCCGACATGATCAAACGTAAAGACTCGGTGGTTCGCCGGCTTACTGGTGGGGTTGCCGCCTTATTAAAAAAGAATGGGGCTACCTTAATCAAAGGATTTGGTGAAGTCGTGGATGCCAATCACGTCAAAGTTGGCGAAGAAATCATTGACGCTAAATTTATTATTCTTGCCACAGGTGCCAGTGTCATCATGCCGCCCATTCCTGGATTACAAGAAGGGTTTGATGCTGGGTTTGTTTTAACCAGCAAAGAAATTCTAGACCTAAAATCCTTACCAACATCCTTAGTGATTGTCGGTGGTGGGGTCATCGGTTTAGAATTCGCAACGATCTTTAGTTCGTTAGGAACCAAAGTCACGGTCATTGAAAAACAAACCACGATTCTATCCTCAGTCGACGAAGAAATTCGCGGATTGTTCTTTAAAAAGATTACCAAAGATGGCGTGCAAATCATTACCAACGCAACCGTCTCGTCGATTGGTCAAGGAACGGTTACTTACGAATTAGATGGAAAAACCACGGAAGTTAAAGTAGATAAAGTCTTGATGGCTGTTGGCATGAAACCCAACACCAAGAGCTTTGCGAGTTTAAATCTTGCCATGGAAAAAACAGGTGTTCAAGTCAATGAACACATGCAAACAACCTTGAGCAATGTGTATGCGATTGGCGATGTCACCGGTAAGTTTATGCTTGCCCATGTTGCCTCTCATGCCGGACTCGTTGCCATTGACCACATTCACGGTGGCCACGCAGTGATGGATTATCGGACCATCCCAAGTGGGATTTATACCTTCCCAGAAATTGCCATGGTTGGCTTAACGGAACAAGATGCCAAAGCCCAAGGCATTGATTATAAAGTTTCTACTTTCCCCGTGATGGCCAATGGAAAAGCCATGGGTGAAAATGAAAAAGATGGTTTGGTCAAAATCATCGTTTCCAAACCTTACAATGAAATCATCGGTGTTCACATCATGGCCAGTTCCGCGACGGAAATGATCACGGAAGCAACCCTGGCAATTAATTTAGAAGCGACCGCAGAAGAATTGGTTCATACGATTCATCCACATCCAACGCTTGCAGAAATGATGATGGAAGCTGCTCACGGCATCATTGATAAACCTATTCATATTTAAGATTCATCTCCATCAAAGGAAAAAACCATCGATGATTCGATGGTTTTTCTTTTACCTATTCCATTAGGCAAATAAACACGTTAAGACATTGTCTAAGGTGATCTTTAAGAAATATTCATCGAGGTTAAAAGCTGATAATTTTGCTTTGATTGCTTCAGGTTGAAATTGAGTATTGGCAAGTGCATTCTCAATGTCTGTGATGTCTTTGGTTCCTAAAAAATCACCAAAGATTTTCACCGATTGAATCTTCCCATTATCCACTTGTAAACGGAACGAGACGCCACCACCTTCATAACGACCATACTTTTCTACACTAAACGCTGGAGACTCGCCATAATTCCAAGTCCATGTTGAAAATTTATTGTCGATGAGTTCTTGGATTTTCTGACGATCTTGCTTTGTTAAGGTATAGATAAATGGGGTGAGGTTATTGGTTTGCAGTAAGTTCTTGAGTAAACGGTCTTTGAACTCAGCCATGGTAGGAACGTCTTTAAAGTAGGGCATGATGTTGGTGACTCGTGAGCGAACTGACTTGATGCCTTTGGATTCAATTTTGTCTGGTTTTGGATTAAGAATCTTGCCTAACATCGTTAAATCAGCATTGAATAAAATCGTTCCATGATGGAGAAATCGATGCTTATGAAAGGCTTGGGCGTTGCCAGAAATTTTCATGCCTTCCACGAGGATGTCATTACGTCCACCAAATTCTGCAGGAACTCCATAGCTTTGTAACGCTTGAATGACAGGATCGGTGAATTTACGGTAATTGTTCACATTATCTTTGGTGGTGTTGGTAATAAAGGAAAAGTTTAAGTTCCCTAAATCGTGGTAAACCGCCCCACCTCCGGTGATACGTCTGACAACATTCACCTTGTGTTCGACCACATACTGAGCATTCACTTCTTCAATGGTATTTTGGTTTCTTCCGATAATCACCGAATTGGCATTTTGCCAAAGGAAAATAAAGTCTTCATTGGTATTTAAATATTTTAGAACATATTCTTCTAAGGCTAAATTGAACCGAGGATCTAACGATTCATTAATGATGGTTTTCATGCTTTGCTCCTTTCAAAAGTTTAGAAGAAATAAGGGGAAAATGCAATCAAGAGGTTTTTTATTTTAATTTCATTCCAAACTATAATTTAAACCACTATTAAGAGGTAAAGCGGAAGAAAGGAGGAGAACGTGATGGAGCAAACTAAGCTGAAAGTGATGGTGCGTGAAGTGAATCAATTGACTTGGCGTTATAAACAAGCCCAAGTTCAAGTCAAGATGTATCAACCGACATTGGATGGTCAACAAAAGCAACTCTATGAAGACAATCTAAAATTCATTGAAGCCTTTCAATACATTCTTGATCATATGGCGGAAGAAAATCGCCAAATCATCGTCAATGATTTTATCAATCAGAACCGCCACCAATGGTGGATTAATTTCTACGCCCGCAGCACTTACTATCGCATCAAAGGAAAAGCTTTAAAGGAATTGCTATCGTTTTTAAGATGAGATGAAAAGAATGCTCATCTTCATTACTTTATTGATGATTTATCATGAGGATGGTGGAGGCACACCTTCAAGCTTTCGCCGTTATCAACAAGTGATGATTCCCCCGTATCATCCTACCGAATCCATTCAAGCGACTTTTCAGTTTGCCAATACGTATTCCGATGATATTACGTTAACTTGGAGAATCAGTAATCAAAAGTTTTACCAAGCATTGATATATACCCAATCATTTAGCCCAAGAAATTTAATTCAAAGAAGTCTGGTGCTACCTGCTCATTTATTTGATGGCAACGTTAGTACCCTTCATCTCCAAGCAAATCGTACAAATTTTGTATCGTCGGTTGATCTTAAAGTTTATCCCCAAACAAGTTATGCGATCAATCAATTCCATGCGTCGTTTTTTTCAGCAAATACGATCAGTCGAATCGATCAACTTGGATTTATCATCTATGAACGTGAGCATTTACAATTTGAAGGCATGCCTGGTCAACGCTTGTATGAAGTTTATGGCCGGTTTGATGTATCAACGATTCGGATTCGATTTTTATCCGTGTTGGCAAAAGAAATTGACTTTCTAAATGCCCGCCTCTTAATAGCCGATCATCCTGATTTAGAAGGTTTACCGTTAGTTCAATCGACGTATCGTCAGCTGATCCTCCAACCCATCTTGGTTGGTCACGCCATTGAACTTCGAATGCCTTTGCTTTATGTTCATCCCCAAACATTATTTCCTAGTAGTATTCCGGTGACGGATTATGTTTCAACCCATTATTTATTCTTTCCGATGCAAGCATACCTCGACCTTAAACATCATCCGATGCGATTACAATTACAGTTTTATCATTTTCATACCTTCACCCTAGATTATGAGTTTAGTTATGTGGCCAACAAAGCAATCTTTGGAAGTTGTTTACAAAGTCAAACGTGTATTCAAATTTATGGCTAATTTAGCTTTGATGATTCCGATTTGGCTCATGAGTTTATCGATTTTTCATTTTACGATTGTCCTCAATCGTTTCCAATTCGTCTTTGATTCATTAACGCCCAGCGTGATTCAAGCCTTTGTTGATTACACGTTCATCAATCAAACCATGACCATCCGTATCGATCCTTCAACGATGCGTTCAGGCATTGAAGATTATATTTCTTCTCAGCTTAACCAGACATTGCATCCTTATTGGCTAACCTTCACTTTTTTCCAATCCGATCAAATCACCTTATGCGACATAACATGTTTTGGGGTCAACACTGAATTATCCTTTCAACTTTACGGTCTGGACTTTCAATTCGAACGACATTATCAATTGGTCCAGCCATGAGTGATGTGCAAAAGGCATCGTTGTATTTGGAGAACTCGATTTTAAAGTCGCTACTTCAACAAAACGATATTACCGATATTAGTTTTAACGGTGAGTCGATCTTTTACCAATCCTCTGTTTATGGCCGAAGGAAAGCGACCTTCACTTTGACCTATGAAGAAGCTTACCAACTCATTAAACAATTGGCTAACTTGATGAACATGCCATTCACCTTCATGGATGCGATTGTTGACATGAGCATTGCCAGGTATCGTATTTTTGCCGTTGGTCCTTCTGTTAGTCGCAAACAATATGAACCATCGCTGACGTTTTCGATTCGTATTCATCCAAAAGAAAATCATGTGGTGATGAAATTTCTTACCCATGAAACTCCTTGGTTCAAGCTATTTAAGTTTTTAATCGACCATGATGTGTCAATGGTGATTGCCGGAAAAACTGGAAGTGGGAAAACTCAGTTACAAAAAGAATTGTTGATGTTAATGGCGGAAGCCAAGCGTGTGATTATCCTAGATAACATTCTTGAACTTGATGGGCTCTTGATTCCTGGATTAGATTTAACGGTTTGGCAAATTAAGCCAATGTATTCAATTCAAAAAATGGTGGAAGGGGCATTACGGTCTCACCCCGATTGGCTGGTGATTGCCGAGTCAAGAGGATCAGAGTTTAAAGAAGTCTTAAGGTCAGTGAAAACTGGACATCCCATCATCACCACTTTACATAGTGATCGATTAGACCATATTTATGAACGGATGGTCAGCATGTTATTGATTGATGAATCGATGTCTCATGCTGATCAATTCAAGGTTGACGTCAAAGAGGCCTTTCCGGTTCTTGTTCAACTGGTGAGCAACGAATTCGAAGGGGGAATTCAACGGGTGATTGATCAAGTCTACATTATTCATCAGGGTGTCGTTCATATCCTCCATCACGATGTGGATGTCAAGACCGTGAGCAAGGTGATTGAGTCATGGTGATGATTTGGTTTTTTACCTTTCTTATTGCCTTGCTGCTTGCCAGTTTGCATCTTTGGTTATTGTCGATTCCTATGTTAAGTGGAGGAGTATTCGTTGCTCAATGTGGATTGTGGTTGGTTGGGTTAAGCATGTGGTATCGGCAATCAACACGAGATCAGATTGATTCACAAATGTATTACTGGATGCAAACCTTGCTCACGACCTTATCCATCAAAAAAACAATCACAGAAACATTTGTCAATGTTGTCCAACAATATCAACTTAAAAAAGAACATTGGATTGACCCATACATGAGTAATGATTCACTCCATGCGCTAAGAAATCTAAAGCAACGATTTACCCATCCTCTCTATGGGTTGTTTATCACCACCTTGGAATTTTACGAAGAGCAAGGAGGCGATGTCTTGATTTTATTTGATAGCATCTTGCAACAAACGAGAATGGTAGAAAGTAGAAGGATTGAGATTCAAACCCTGACCAAAAGGTATTTCTTTCAATGGGTCTTTCTTTGGATCTTAAATTTATTTATTTTATTGATGTCAAAATTTGTCTTGATGGACTTGTTTGATGTGATGAAGACAAACCTTATCTTTATGACTAGCATCACGTTGATCCTTTTGTATTTTCC
>CAMCVC010000045.1:0-7288 GCA_945879785.1 Staphylococcus epidermidis
ATTTTACGGACCGCGAATGCACCACATGCAAAGGGGCGAGATTAAATCCCCAAGTGCTGAGTGTGCAAGTCGGCAAAAAAAACATTGATGAATCCACAAGAATGTCGATGCTTGAATTCATCGATTGGATGAAAACCACCGAAGCGTCGATGTCAGAATCCCACCGAACGATTGCCCGGTTGGTCATCAAAGAAATTTTATCGCGGGCAGGATTCTTGATGAATGTGGGCTTAGACTATTTAACCTTATCCCGCATGGCAATGACGTTATCAGGTGGGGAAGCTCAACGCATTCGGTTGGCCACCCAAATTGGCTCACAATTAACTGGGGTGTTATATGTCTTGGATGAACCTAGCATTGGTCTTCATCAACGAGATAATCGCCGATTGATCAACACGTTAAAAACGATGAGAGATTTAGGCAACACGGTGATCGTCGTGGAACACGATGAAGAGACGATGCGTGAGGCAGATTTTATTGTTGATATTGGTCCGGGCGCAGGTGCCCAAGGTGGCGAAGTCGTCGCCCAAGGCAGCATCGAAGACATCATTGCCAGTCCAAGGTCCATCACCGGTCAGTATTTATCTGGGAAGAAAAGTATTCCCTTACCTAAACAACATCAACCAGGCAATGGTAAATTCATCAACATCATTGGGGCGCAGGCCAACAACTTAAAAAAGATTAATGTCAAAATTCCTTTAGCGAAATTGGTCGTTGTCACTGGGGTTTCCGGTAGCGGTAAATCCACCTTAATCAACGATATTCTTTATGAGCAAATTTTAAAAGAACTTAATGATGCCGATGTCAATCCAGGAAAACATACTCGCATTGAAGGGTTACAACATTTAGATAAAGTCATCAATATTTCCCAAGAACCGATTGGCAGAACCCCACGATCGAATCCTGCCACCTACACAAAAGTCTTCGATGAGATTCGTGACTTATTTTCGGAAACCTTAGAAGCGAAAACTCGAGGGTTTGATAAAGGAAGATTTTCCTTCAACGTTCCCGGTGGTCGATGTGAAACTTGCCAAGGCGATGGCGTGAAACGAATCCCAATGAATTTTTTACCCGATGTGTATGTCAAGTGTGAAGCGTGTGAAGGTAAACGATATAACGAAGAAACGTTGATGGTCTATTTCAAAGATAAAAACATTCATGATGTCTTGGAATTGACCGTCGATGATGCCCAAGTCTTTTTTAACCAACGTGTTGAGATAGCTCGACGTTTAAAAACCTTGCATGAAGTTGGTTTAGGGTATATGAAACTTGGTCAATCGGCAACGACGTTATCTGGGGGAGAAGCCCAACGGGTTAAACTCGCGTTTGAATTACAAAAACGGCCCACAGGAAAGACACTTTATATTCTTGATGAACCGACCACGGGTTTACATATTGATGATGTGGCACGATTGGTTCGTGTGCTTCAAGCGATTGTTGCTCAAGGGGATTCGGTGTTGGTGATTGAACATAATTTGGACGTGATTAAAGTTGCTGACCACGTGATCGATTTAGGACCGGAAGGTGGTCACCGTGGTGGAGAAGTGGTTGCCGAAGGAACCCCTGAAGAAGTCAGTAAAGTCAAAGCGTCTTTCACCGGTCAATTTTTAAAACCATATTTAAAATAAGTTTTCTTTTCAATTGGCGATGGTTTCCATTAAAATGACGTTATGAGGTATTTATGAATTTTTTAATGATGATTTATTTAGTTGCCGGTCTTGCCGGTGCTTATCTTGGTGGCCGACAATGGTGGAAATCATTGGCTGCCTTCAACCCTCAACAACTCGGAAAGCTTTTACCTCTTGGTCAACGATTGGTGTTAACGATGGTGATGACTGCCATCTCCGTTGGGTTAATCGCCCTTGCCGTCACGCAAGGATCCAGTAGCAATCCGTTCACGAGTTTCTTTTTCTTCTTTTTATCCACCTTGGCCATTTTATGGGTTTTCACCGCTAGCTACTTTTATTCCCATCAAAGTTTAGGTGAACGATTTATGCCGATGATGCAAACCAATATTGTCTTGTTTATTTTTCCTGCAATTGTTTTTTTATTCTTAGGATTAGAAGCGATTGAACCTGCCTTCACGTATCCATTACCAAAAGGCATTCCTTTTGACCAACCCTTGGTGGCCTTCTATGCGATTTTTATTTTGTCAGGAGCCTTTCTTGCCTATGCATTAACCGAACGTGAGTTTATCAAATTAGGAAAGAAAAAAGGATTCATCGAAGATGTTTTCATCATTGCCTTTCCTGCTGGTATCTTAGGCGCGCGCTTATGGTATGTTTGGGGCCAATGGGAACTTGAATTTGCCACCCAACCTTTTTGGAAAATCTTTGCCGTTTGGGAAGGTGGACTCGCAATCATGGGTGGGGCCCTTGGTGGTGCGCTCGCTGGTATTTTGTATGTGTACTTCAAACGAAAAGATATTCCAATCATCAAAACCGTTGATCTAGCCGTGCCGACGATTCTGGTTGCCCAAGCGATTGGACGATGGGGTAATTTCTTTAATCAAGAAGTGTATGGGGTGATTGCCGATGTTGAGTCGTGGATGTGGTTACCGACCTTTATTCGTGAACAAATGACCATCAACGGGAGTTTCCGTGTTCCCTTATTCTTGATTGAATCGATGATTAATTTGTCTGGGTATGTTGTGATTCGATTTGCGATTGGCGAAGGACTTAAAAAATATCGAAAGCAAGGCGATCTTGCGTTGATGTATTTGGTTTGGTATGGATTAACACGTGGGATCATGGAACCCTTACGTAATCCGGCATTCAACATGGGCAACGCTGGCAATTGGAGTCTTATATGGGGTTGGGTTTTCTTTGCAGTTGGTTTGCTGATGATTGGTGCTAACCATCTTTTATTCAAACCAAAGAAAGTTTAATATGTATCAACTTATTTTATTTGATTTGGATGGGACAGTTGCCGACACGGAATTGGTGATGGTACAAACGATGTTGTCGTTTATTGACCAATACACACCGACAAGAAAAACAACGTTAAATGAACTGATTAAGATTTCTGGTCCGCCTTTGTTAGAAACACTTAAAGCTTACTTTCCAAAAGAAAATCCAGTTGAACTCGCGAAAGCATTTGCAATCAAAGCAAGAACGTTTTATCCAAAGTTTGCCGTTGCCTTTCCTGGCATCGAATCACTACTTCAAACGTGTCAACAACAAAAGATTCCTGTTGGCATTGTCACGTCAAAAATGAGAGTGAATGCTTTATTTACGCTTGAAGTCATTGGTTTAAAAGATGCCTTCCCTTTGGTGATTAGTTTAGATGACGTCAAACAACCCAAACCTCATCCAGAAGGAATTCTGTTAGCTTTGAAGCATTTTAAGGTTGAAGCAAAGAAGACGCTCTTTGTTGGCGATACGACCTATGATTATTTTGCCGGCAAAGCTGCCGGGACGCATACGGCCTTGGTGACCTGGGGATTTAAGAAATTTAGCAAAGAGATTCAACCCACGATGTGGATTGATCATTTTGATCAATTAAAGGAGTTCGTTCATGCCAGAAAGATTTGATGTTCTCATCATTGGTGCTGGCCCTGCAGGCATGAGTGCTGCCCTTGCATCAAAGCAAGCAGGTTATCATGTGGCTTTGTTAGAAAAAAGTATGCCAGGTGGAAAATTAAATACGTATCAAACCTTAGAAAACTTTCCCGGTTACCAACACTTAGAAGCACAAGCATTTGGTTTAAGCATGTATGACGCCTTAACGAAAGCGGGGGTTAGTTCCACCTACGGCAACGTGGTCAACGTCATCAAACACAACGATGGATTTACTGTTGTCGCTGACACGGGAGAATATCTTTCAAAAACCATCGTGGTTGCTAGTGGTACCAAGGAAAAACCATTAACCATTCCAGGTGGAGAACGCTTGTTTGGTCAAGGGATTAGTTATTGCCCAGCCTGTGATGGTGGATTTTTTAAGAACAAAGATGTTGCCGTCATTGGTGGCGATTCTCATGCTTTAGAAGAAACGATTTTCCTTGCGAATATATGTCATCAAGTTGATTTGTTTTTACCTGTCAATGAACCCGTTGGGTCACAAAATTTACTGGTCAAAATTAATCAACTGAGTAATGTTCGTGTGATCACCAAAGCGACACCTTTAGAAGTTCTTGGGGATGACGTGGTGAAAGGGTTACGGTATTCAACCCTTGTTCAAGGGGAACAAGAACTGATGGTCGATGGTGTATTTCCGATCTTAGGATGGGTTCCTAATCATGAATTTTTAAAAGGATTTCCTAGCTTACTCAATGCTCAAGGCTATGCGATTGCCGACCAAGATGGTCACACCTCGGTTCCAGGATTATTTGTGATTGGCGATATCAAGGCAAAGACCACGAAACAAATTAAAAATGTCATTGCTCAAGGCCAACTCGTCATCCAACCGATTCGTCAATATCTCAAGGGTTAATCTAAGGTTTGGTTGAAGGACAAGAATTTATCTTATAATACAAGTATGCAAAAAGAAGTCATCATTTTAACGGGCATGTCTGGGGCTGGTAAATCGACCGCTATTTTTGCTTTTGAAGAAATGAAATACCAATGTATTGAAAATCCTCCAGCGGATTTATTTTCTTCATTATTCCAACATATTCATCAACAGTTAACAGCAGTCAACACCGTCATTAGCGTCACCTTGTTTAATGCGGAAAAAGCAATTGCCGCTGCTAAACAAATTCCAGGATTAAAACCTCGCGTGGTCTGTTTGATTGCCAAAGAAAATGAACTTGTGTTCCGCTATAAATTAACTAGGCATTTACATCCTTTACAATCAGAGGGGTACACCTTACTACAAGCGATTCAACGCGATCAAGCCTTGGTCGATCATTTACGAACCCAAGTCGATGTCATGTTTGATTCGACCGGATATTCCGTCATGTATTTTCGCCAACAACTCATTGCCACCTTTAACCAAAGTAAACATCATTTAACGATGGGAATTGTATCGTTTGGTTTTAAGCACGGGATTCCTTTGGATGCTGATTTTGTCTTTGATTTACGCGTCTTAGAAAATCCATATTACAAACCTAACTTAAAAAACCTATCTGGGCTTGATCAACCCGTGATTGATTTTGTCAAAGGTCAACCGATGTTTGCTGAATTGTTAAAACAAGCGGTCAGTTATTTTGAAGTGATGATTCCACAATTGTTAAAAGAAGAACGTCCTTTTTATGAAATATCCGTTGGATGTACCGGTGGTCGTCATCGTTCTGTGGTCTTTACCCAAGCCCTCGGAGAGATATTAAAAAATAAATTTCCAGTAGGTATTTTAACCATCCACCGCGATATTCAAAAACATACTGATCAAGAATGAACCAAAACATTGAATCTTTTTCAGCGTTTGTTAAAGAAGAACTCACCACCAAACCATATGATCGCGATCGGAGACTAGCCATCTTTGCTGGGTTTGTGAAAGCGAATGGACGATATGTGTTTTCAAAACGTTCTCAAAAGCTAACCTTGTCTACGAGCTATGCGAAAGTTGCACAATTTTTATATCAAACAAGTAAAACCATCTTGAAAGTTAATCCTAAATTTGAATATCGTCAATCTCCGCGATTTAGTCAACGACAAACGTATTGGATTATCTTTGAAGATGGTGTGGATGAAATCCTAAAAACCATTCATTTGGATTTTGATTCTTCACCCGAAGTTTACTTAAAACAATTTCGTAGCGTCGACGCGATTGCTGGATACTTATCTGGTTTATTTTTAGCAAGTGGAAGCGTCAATCATCCATCGAGTTCTCATTATCATTTAGAAGTCAGTAGTGATGACGAAGACTTTTTAACAGAAATTCAAAGACTGCTTCGGCAAGTGAAGACCTTACGGTTTTCTTTTAAACTGATTCCTCGAAAAGGTAAGTACATGCTCTACTTAAAAAAATCAGATCAAATTGCCGATTTTTTAATTTTTATGGGGGCAACCGATGCCACCTTAGAATATGAAAATATCCGCGTGGCAAGAGACTTTACCAATTCAGAGAATCGATTACAAATTTGTGAGAACGCCAACATGGCCAAAACGATTGCGGCAGCGAAAAAACAAAAACAAGCGATTCAACTCATTGATCGGGTGATTGGTATCGATAAACTCGACCAGCCAAAATTGGTGAAATTATGTCAATTAAGACTAAAGCACGATTCAAGTTCATTGGAAGAATTAGCGACGATGATGAGCCAACATTTTCAAAAACCTATCAGTAAAAGTCAGCTCAACCATTTGTTTCGTGGTTTGATGGTCTTGGCGAAAAAGGTATCGGGTAAAGCATGACCTTACTTCAACAATTAGGAAAACGCATTAGGTTTTTAAGGACGAGCAAAGGTTGGTCACAGTTAACCCTAGCGATTGAAAGTGATGTCAATCGAAATTACTTATCGGATCTAGAAAGAGGAAGACGAAATCCCTCGATTGAAATCCTTCAACAAATTGTTCAGGCTTTATCGATTGATTTAGCCACCTTGTTCAAGGGAATCAAACCAATCGAATAAACCATTCAACCCCTTTATTCCTAACAGATAATCATTTATAATAATTTTGGTAAAAAAACCAGGAGGCTTAAGTAACATGGCAATCAAAGTAGCAATTAACGGATTTGGACGGATCGGCCGTCTATCGTTCCGGAGAATCGTTGAAGTCGGTGGCATTGATGTGGTCGCGATTAATGACTTAACCGATGCAAAAACGCTTACCTATTTATTAAAGTATGACACGACTCACGGTCGCTTTGCAGGTGGATCGATTGAAACCTCAGCCGATGGCAAAGCCATCATCTTCAATGGCCGTTCGATTCCAGTCTTAGGTCAAGCGGATCCAAATTTAATCAAGTGGTCAGATTTTGGTGCTGATTTAGTCTTAGAATGCACTGGTCGTTTTAAAGGGATTGAAGACGCCAAAGTTCATATCACTGCGGGTGGTGCTAAAGGCGTTGTCATCTCTGCTCCCGCAGATGAAAAAACACCAACCTACGTGTTTGGTGTCAATGATGATAAATTAACCAAAGACATGCAAGTGATCTCGGGTGCAAGCTGCACAACCAACTGCTTAGCCCCATTAATCAAAGTGTTAAATGATGCCTTCAGCATCGACACTGGATTCATGACCACGGTCCATGCGTACACCAATGATCAAACCACGTTAGACTTAGTGAAAAAAGGTGATAATCGTCGTGGTCGCGCTGCGGCTGCGAACATCGTTCCTTCTTCAACCGGTGCTGCCAAAGCCTTACACTTGGTCATCCCAGAAATGAAGGGCCGTTTAAATGGTGG
>CAMCVC010000046.1:0-7070 GCA_945879785.1 Staphylococcus epidermidis
TATGTTGAGATGGAAGATAAAATGGATCGCGATATTTTTGCTTTTTCTGAACGAGAAGGTTATTTGTCGCTTGCCGTGTTTGTGTTCCGCCAAGGGATCTTGTTAGGAAAAGGTAGTTATGTGGTGGAAGCCTTTGATGACCGTGATGAACAACTACTCAATTTACTTGCCCAGTATTATCGCAGCAAACCTTTACCTCAAGAACTCGTATTAAACCATCGAGCTTTACTTGAAAAATTAAAAGAAACCATGGACCTTCGACTCGTCTTTGCGGAAAAAGGTCGGTTGTTTGAATTGATGAAAGGTGTTCAAGAAAACGCGATTCAAACCTTGGATGATCACTTCCTCACGGCGCGTCTAGATGATGATAAATTGACGTTACTGGCAACCTTGGGTAAAACCATTGGATTACCCACACCATTTCATATTGAAATGTTTGATAACTCTCATTTACAAGGCAGTGAACCGGTTGGGGCGATGGTCGCGTTTATCAATGGCGAACCCGTGAAAAAAATGTACCGGCAATTTCATTTACCAGAAACGTTAAAGCAAGATGACCCCGGCGCGATGGCGTATCTTGTTCAACGTCGGTATGCTCGGTTAATGGAAGATAAGTCGCCATTACCGGATTTGATTGTGGTCGACGGTGGTCAAGCCCAATTACAAGCTGGGTTAAAAGCACTCGCAAGTTTAGGTCTAACGATTCCCATGGTGGGCTTATTTAAAAATGATCGCCATCAGACCAAAGGATTGTTAACCAAAGATGGGGAAGTCTTTGATTTCACCCAACAACCATCCTTGTTCTTTTTCTTGATTCGCTTACAAGATGAAGTCCATCGCTTTGCCTTACAATTTCATCAACGATTACGAAGCAAGAGTGCCACCCGTTCTATTTTTGATGATATTCCAGGGTTGGGACCAACCCGTGTCAATTTATTACAAAAAAGATATCCTTCTTTAGATGCTTTAAAGCAAGCGTCGGTAGAAGAACTCTCACAAATCCTTCCAAAAATCGTCGCGATTACCCTCCGGGAAAAACTCTCAAAAATGACGACTTAGCATAGATGATTATGCTATATTAATAATGTTGTCCCCATAGCTCAGCTGGATAGAGCAACAGCCTTCTAAGCTGTAGGTCAAACGTTCGAATCGTTTTGGGGACGCCAATGAAAGGATCTTTGACAAAAAGGATCTTTTCATGGGTTCAAAGATGGAAGAAATCACCTTACAAACGCTCTATGAGCAACAAGATTACGAAACCTTAGTGAAGCGTACCGCCTCATTAACGGATTTAAATATGATTCGCTATCATGTTATTGGTCTGCTTGGCATCGGTGCCAATCAAATGGTGTTAAGGGTCATGCTTGCCAAGTTTTCTATCATTCAAAAAGCTTTGGTCATCTTCTTAAAGATTCATTATGAAATTCTAAAAAGTCACCGACAATTTCAAGAACATACCTTGCTGTTTGAACAATACGAACGGCTTCCATACCTTCATCAAGACGTTGAAGAATGGGTGAGTAAACTGAAAATTTTATTTCAAAAACCACCCCACACAACGTATAAAGACACCCTCGATATGTTCCTTGATGCATACCAACAAGAAAACATCGATTTGTTAATGGATTTAATTCCGCAGTTAAAACCAATCCATTTATTTTCCGCGAAAACCCAAATTAAAACATTACTGACTCGACCATTCCCCCAACGGATCAAAGGGATGTTGGTGCTTGCCTTAATCGATGCAAAATATGATGAAACCATCAACATCACCAAAGGTGAAAAGACCATAGGTTTTAATCCAATCGATACCGTCAATCCATTTCAAGATGGGACCTTTGAACATTACCAAAAACAACTCGATGAGATGGTCAAAGATCCTTCGGTCCGCCAAATTGCTTACTCGGTCTTAACCACGTATATGTTAACCATGATTCCCTTGGAAATCGATCCAGAATATTATTTTTTTAAAGCGTTGGTTGAAATTGCGTATGGGTACTTGAAATTGAATCCGCCACCTTTGGATGAAACCGAAGAAGAACGAACTTTAATTGATCAAAAGAAGCACCATCTTGAGACGATTTTAAAAATGTAATCCTTGTCTACCCATAGGATGTTTATTGTATAATTGAAAAGTTAAAAGAAAGAGGCATGTATGCAACATCAAGTAAAGACATTAGAAAATTCTCGCGTAGAAATGACGATGACGTTTACCCCCGATGAATGGAAAGCTGCCCAAGCACAAGCATTTAAAAAACTAGCTGCCGACGTTAAAGTCGATGGTTTCCGTCCTGGAAAAGCTCCGGAAGCGATGATTCGTTCCCGTTTGGCACCAGGAAAAATTTATGATACGGCCATCAACGCCTTGTTACCTAAAGCCTATGCTGACGTCTTAAAAGCAGAAAAGTTAACCCCTTTGAGCCGTCCAACCGTGGATGTTGTCAAAGTATCAGATACCGAATTGGTCTTAAAGGCTGTGGTGATTCTCGTTCCAGAAGTTAAATTAAAGAAATATAAAGATTTAGGGATTAAGAAAGAACCAGTGAAAGTTTCCGACAAGGATGTTGATGCCGAATTGAAAACAACCTTAGCCCAACAAGCAACCTTGATGTTAAAAGAAGGTGCGGCTACGTTAGGTGATTCCGTTGTGTTTGATTTTGAAGGCTTTGTGAATAATGTCGCTTTTGAAGGTGGCAAAGCAGAAAATTACACCCTTGAATTAGGAAGCGGTCAATTCATCCCTGGATTTGAAGAACAAATGGTTGGTCTCAAAGCTGGTGATCAAAAAGATCTTCAGATTAAATTCCCAGAAAATTACGCTGCGGAACTTGCTTCCAAAGATGCCGTTTTTAAAATTAAAGTTCATGAAGTGAAGAGCAAACAATTACCAGACATGAACGAAGCTCTTTTCAACGAGATGAAGTTACCTAATGTAAAGAACGAAGCCCAATTCCGTGACTATCTCAAACAAAAAGTCACCACCACCAAGACCAAAGAGGTGGACGAAAAATTCTACTCTGATATCTTGATGAAAGTCACCAAGGATGCAGAGATTGATTTACCCCATGAAGCCATCCATGAACAAATGGACGCCATGAAAGCAGACCTGGTTGAAAAACTAAAACAACGTAATCAAACCATGGATGTTTATTTGAAAGCCAACGGTTTAACCGAAGCGACCCTTCATGATCGTATGCATCAGCAAGCAGAAGATATTCTACGCGCAAGCTTAGTTGCCAATAAAATTGCCGACTTAGAAAGCATTGAAGTCACCGATGAACTCGTCGACTTTGAAATCGCCAAAGTTGCAGAACAATACAAAATGGAATTTGCCAAAGTCAAAGAAATCCTTACCCCAAACTTATCTCGCTTCCGGGCAGAAATCCGCGATCGTTACATCAAAGAATTCTTAATCAAGGTCAATTCTTAATCCTTGGATTGAGGGTTGATAGACAATGATTAGCACTTATCACTTGCAAGTGCTAAAATCCTTGCTATAATATTTTTAGCACTCAAAGTCATTGTTTGCTAAACGGAGGATTCCATGAAGAAAGAATCATATGAATTGCCCTTATTAATCACAAGAGGCATGGTCTTATTTCCAAACCAATCGCAATCGATTGAAGCGGGTCGCCCATTTTCTGTTGCAGCCATCGAAGCCGCGAAGGTGGATGGTAATGATTTGATTTTAGTCACCTCACAAAAATCTCCAGAAATTGATGAACCTTCCACGAGTGATATTTTCATGGTCGGAACGATTTGCCGGATGTCGAACATCACCTCTTTGAAAAGATATACGCGCTTAAAGGTTTTACCTATCGCTAGAATTCTAATTACTGAAGTCATCAAGAATGGTGACACCTGGTCAGCCAAAGCGGAAAAACTTGAAGATGTCATTGGTGATCACAAAACTGAAGTGGCGTTGGTGAGAAACATCATCACCTCCTTAGAAGGCATGCAAGCTGTGACCAATCGTTTACCTCGGGAAGTCGTTGGCCAACTCTCCAAAGGAGTTGCCGCCTCTGACATTGCCGATATCCTCGCTAATTTATTACCAATGCCTGTCGATCAAAAACAAAAAGTCTTAGAAACTTTAGAGCTCAATGAACGTTTAAAGATGGTGTTGGACGCTGTCAATGAAGAAAAAGAAATTGCTGATATTGATAAGCATCTACAAGAAGAAGTGAGAAAATCTGCTGAGAAGAACCAACGTGAGTACTTCTTAAGAGAAAAATTAAAAGCTATTAAAACCGAATTAGGGGAAAATCCTGAGTCCACCGATTCGGAGGAATCGTTATTAAAACGTTTAGAAGCTGGGCAATATCCTGATCACGTCAAAACCAAAGTTCGCGCGGAATTAAAACGTGGAGAAATGATGCCTTCCAGTAGTTTGGAAGCGTCCTTAATTAAGGCCTATGTTGAACTGATGCTTGATTTACCATGGTGGCAACGAACCTCAGATAACGATGATTTGATTAACGTTCAAAACATTTTAGATGACGATCACTATGGCTTAGAAAAAGTTAAAAAACGGATCATTGAATATTTAGCCGTCAAGAAAATGACCGGAAGTTTAAAAGCCCCTATCTTATGTTTCTACGGGCCACCTGGGGTTGGTAAAACTTCCCTTGCTCGCTCAATTGCCAGAGCCTTAGGTCGCAAGTTCTTTAAAGCTTCCTTGGGTGGGATTAGTGATGAAGCGGAAATTCGCGGTCACCGAAGAACCTACGTAGGGTCGATGCCAGGAAGAATTTTAAATGGGATGAAAAAGAGTGGGGTTGTCAATCCTGTCTTTTTACTCGATGAAATTGATAAGCTAGCATCCTCTTATAAAGGCGATCCTGCCAGTGCTCTATTAGAAGTGTTAGACCCAGAACAAAACTTCGCATTTAATGATAATTACATCGAAGAAGTTTACGATTTAAGCAACGTCATGTTTATTGCGACGGCGAACTATTTAGAAGATATTCCTGCCCCTCTTCGTGATCGCTTAGAGTTGATTGAAGTTAACTCTTATACCGAAGTGGAAAAGATTGAAATTGCTAATCGGCATTTGATTGAAAAACAATTGTTAGCCAACGGATTAAAACCAGAACAAATTTCCTTTAGTAAAGATGCATTAGCAGCGATCATTGAATTCTATACGCGTGAAGCGGGTGTTCGAGAACTTGAACGTCGGATTGCCTCAATTTGCCGCAAAGCGGTTGTTGAACTCATCAAGGATCCAAAAATAACTGACATTAAAGTCACACCTTCCGTGGTGAGAAGATATCTTGGTGTTGAAATCTTTGACAATTCGAAAAAAGAAAAAACTTCTCAAGTTGGAGTGGTTACAGGATTAGCCTATACCCAATACGGTGGTGATATTCTTCCTATCGAAGTCAATCATTTCCCAGGATCTGGTCGATTGGTGCTCACCGGTAAACTTGGGGACGTCATGAAAGAATCGGCAACGATTGCGCTTGATTATATTCAAGCGAATGCCTCGAAGTATGGCATCGAATCAAAAATGTTTAAAGAACGTGATATTCATATCCATATCCCTGAAGGCGCGGTGCCAAAAGATGGTCCTTCGGCTGGGGTCACCATGACCGTGGCGATTATCTCAGCATTAACGGGGCGACACGCCTCCAGTGAAGTGGCGATGACGGGTGAAGTGACCTTACGAGGCAATGTCCTCGCCATTGGTGGCTTACGAGAAAAAACCATCGCTGCCTTACGAAGCGGGATTAAAACCGTCTTGATTCCAGAAGAAAATAAAAAGAATGTTGAAGATTTAGCCAAAGAAGTCAAAGAAAATCTCAAGATTATTTATGTCAAAAATGTCGATGAAGCCATTGAAGTCACCTTGGCGCCATCCGTGAAAGCATAATGGATTTTAAAAAGACAACCTTTATTAAAACGGTGGTGCGATTGGAAGATCGCCCCCGTTTTTCTTTACCAGAACTTATCTTTATTGGTCGGTCCAATGTGGGAAAAAGTAGTCTGATTAATGCGCTCACCGGACAAAGAAAGCTTGCAAAAACCTCATCCACACCAGGAAAAACAAGGTACCTCAATTACTACATGGTCGACCATGCTTGTTACTTGGTGGATGCCCCTGGGTTTGGGTTTACCGCGTATGGTAAACAAGAAATGCAACGCTTTTCCGAACTGATGCAACCTTATTTTGCTGAAGCAAAACCACGATTGTCACTTTATTTAATGGATAGTCGCCGTGAGGTCCTTGAGGCCGACATTCAATTTATCCACGATCTCAATCGGTTGATGAACGTCTTGATTATATTTACAAAAATAGATGTCCTTAATCAAAAAGAACAAGCAGCGTTAATCAAGCAATTAAAAACCCTTGGTTTAGAAAGCAAAGATTTTGCTTTTGTCAGTCGTGACAATCCTCGACTATTAGATCAACTCCGTGAACAAATCAAAACGTATTTTCCAAAACCCTCCGCAGAAAAAATCTAATTCGTGTATAATTAAAAGTGATAAAAAGAGTACATCACTGCCTCTTTACAAAAGAAAGCCTGACATGATGCAAGCAGGTTAAAGAGTGTGATCGAAGTCGTTTATCGTTGACAACGTGTCCTCGCGTTAAGGGGCTTGAGTGCATGTGTTTCACACATGAATTAAGGTGGTACCACGCAACATAGCGTCCTTATACGGACGTTTTTTTATTTTCAAGGAGGCTATATGGAATTAGCAAAACGATATGACCATAAGGAAGTCGAAGAAGGTAAATATGAGCAATGGTTAAAACTGAAACTTTTCGGCCTTGATCCAAAACGAAAAGAAAAATACACCATCGTCATCCCGCCTCCGAACGTCACTGGCAAATTACATTTAGGTCATGCCTGGGATAACACCTTGCAAGATATTCTCATTCGTTTTCATCATAGTTTAGGTAAAGACGTGGTCTATCTTCCTGGCATGGATCATGCCGGGATAGCCACCCAAGCGGTCGTTGAAAATAAACTTAGAGAAAAAGGCATTACCCGTTACGACTTAGGTAGAGAAAAATTCCTGAAAGAAATGTGGAAGTGGAAAGATGAATATGCGACCAACATCCGGCG
>CAMCVC010000047.1:0-6621 GCA_945879785.1 Staphylococcus epidermidis
AGTTTAATCGAATCGCCAATGCGATAGGTGTTAAGCGCGTCAATCTTACTAATTAAATTATTACCGGCCAAATTCGTATGAATAATATATTCATGGCCTAATAATTCCGCAACTTTGATCGTGCTCTTTAACACGGCGGTTGGAAATAATTTTTCTAAGGCAGCACTTTCGCGGTGGGAATCTTCAGGACGTATGCCAAAGACCACTTCTTTATTGTCATAGCCTTTTAAAACTTTTTTAAACTTTTCTGGTAGTTCCATTTTTAAACCATCGGCAAAATGAATCATGCCTTCTTTGTATTTTACATCCATCAAATTCATCGCTGGTGATCCGATGAATGCAGCAACAAACACATTCGCAGGATGATTATAAATTTCAATGGGTGAACCAATCTGCATCACATACCCACCCTTCATAACCACAATTCGGCTCGCCATCGTCATCGCTTCTGTTTGGTCATGGGTCACATAAATGGTGGTCGCGCCAATGCTTTCGTGTAACTTAATGATTTCTGCACGCATTTGCACACGTAACTTGGCATCCAAGTTGGATAATGGTTCATCCATCAAGAACACTTTTGCATTACGAACAATGGCTCGGCCTAAAGCAACCCGTTGGCGTTGACCACCAGAGAGTTGTTTTGGTTTACGGTCTAAAAGTTTTTCAATTTCTAAAATTTTTGCCGCCCGGTAAACACGTTCACGAATTTCCTCTTTGTTAATATGCCGAATCTTTAAACCAAACGCTAAATTGTCAAACACCGTCATGTGTGGATACAAGGCGTACGATTGAAACACCATCGCGATGTCGCGGTCTTTAGGTGGGGTGTCATTTCTTAACGTCCCATCAATGAAGAGTTCCCCATTGGTGATATCTTCTAAGCCAGCAATCATGCGTAAGGTGGTTGATTTTCCACAACCTGAAGGACCAACAAGAACAATGAATTCTTTATCCTTCACTTCGAGATTAAAATCAAAAACTGCTTGGACCTTATTGTCGTAAACTTTATTAATATTCTTCAATACTACTTCTGCCATAAATGATCTCCTTGGTTAAACTTTAACAAATCTATTTTAACATGATTTGTGCACAATGCACAAATCAACGATGCATCATCAATGCTTTTTGAACCAGGGTAAAGAATAAGGCGTGGTCATGTAAACGAATATCTAACCCGGTGAGTTCAATGAATTGGTTTAATCGATAGGCAAACGTATTGCGATGAATATAAAGTTTCTTACTGGCACTTGTCGCCTTCATATCACAAGACATTAACGTCGATGCCGTTTGCATCAAGTGACGAGGAACAAGTTGAAACTCTTCGTATATATATTGAACAAATGCGCGATTGCCTTCAAGCATGGTTTGTAACACGAAATCTGCAAGGGTATCAACCTTGCCTGGGTTGGTCTTTAATCCTAATTGGGATGCATATTCACCGATGGGATGAATTCGATACGTTTTTAAGGCGTGAAATTTAACATTAAATTCTTGCTGATAGGTATCAAGAAACGATTGCAAGTCGGCATCAGCATCTTGACTGGTTTGAAAGACCACCAAGGTCTTCGATAACACTTGAATGGAAATTTTCTGTCCAAGGACATCTTCAAGTAAAGGCCGAAAGGTTTTTTCTTGGATGGGTTGAATCGACCTTAGATAATAAGTATGCGACGTTTTCATTCCACATCCAAGACATACGTTTCAAAGGGCCTAAGGGTTAAATTCAATCCACGTTTTTCAATCGTTGGATAGTTATGAAGTAAGACAGCATTGATGATGCGGTCTATTTTAAACGTCACTTCATAGGCGCGAAAATTACTAATCACCAAGAGTGAAGGTCGACCTTTGTGAAGATAACTAAAGACATCGGGATGCAAAGGCTCCACCAACGAAAGAGGTCCTTCCAAGATGGATTTCAAGATCGTGGGTTTCTTCCTTAAAGCAATGGCTTTGCGGTAAAAATTAAAAATAGATTTTGGATCTTTTTTTTGTGCTTCAAGATTGACATCCGTATAGTTGCCATTGACCGATAAAAAAGGTTCTACGTTTGAAAACCCTGCAAAAGGTTTATCACTCCATTGAAATGGGGTTCTTGCATTGACGCGAGAGGTTCTTCTTAGAAACCTGAGGATGGTGGATTCATCCAATCGATCACTGGCTTGTTTGGCGTATTGAATGGCAGAAACATCTTTAAACTGGGTTAGTTTTTCATAATCAACATTACTCATGCCAATTTCTTCTCCGTTATATATAAAGGGAGTTCCGTATAAAAATAATAACGTGGTGGCAAGCATGGTTGCCGACTCTTTTCTAAACCGTACCGATCCATATTGAGAAACCACCCGAGGGTGATCATGATTTAACCAATAGATTGGTAAGGATGCGACGGGAGAGACGACGTCATACCATTTCATAAAATTTTGTTTAAGTTGAATGACGTTCGTTTTTAATTCATGATCAGCTTTGGTATCGGAACCATACGCACCATTTTCCCAACACGTATCGAAATTAAACACCATGTTTAAACTACCTTGAGTAGGATGAACATATTGTAAAGATGCTTCGGGTTGAACGCCACCACCGACTTCGCCAATCGTCAAGGCTTCAGGATATTTAGTTAACACTTCTTCTTTAAATTCTTGAAGGTAATCAAACACTTTTGGTAATGAAGAAAACTTGGTAGAATCAAGAATCAATCCATCCGCATCCAATGGTAACGTCGAATCGGTAAAACTTAAATCCTTGGCCAAGTGGGCAAGGGCATCAAGACGAAAGCCATCGACGCCTATGTCTAACCAATAACGAGCGATGTCATAAAGGTCATGGCGCATCGAAGGATTTTCCCAATTTAAATCAGGCATCTTCTTGGAAAATATTTTTAAATAATATTGTTTCACCGTGTCATCATAATGCCAAGCACTGTCGGAGAAATAGCCGCGCCAATTGGTGGGCGGTAACAATTTACCTTCATCGGTGGTTTTTGGATCTTTCCAAAGATAATACGCGTGATACTTTGAGTAACGATTTTTTCTTGCTTCAATAAACCAGCGATGTTCATCACTCGTATGGTTAAGGACCAAATCAATGATGATGCGAATCCCAATGGTATGAGCTTCTTTTAACAGGGCTTGAAAATCTTCTAGGCTACCAAAACTAGGATCGACTTGTAAGTAATCTTTGACATCATAACCATAGTCATCCATTGGCGAAGCAAAGAAAGGGCAAATCCATAAAAGATTAATCCCCAATTGATGGAGGTGAGGAAGTTTTAAACGAATCCCATTAATATCACCAATACCATCCTGATTGCTATCATAAAAAGATCGCGGATAAATTTGATAGCCAATGGCTTCTTGCCACCAGGGTCTTTTTATTTTACTCAAAAGCAGTCACCTCTTGCATGGCATCCTTAATCATCTTCATTAAATCCTTGCGTTCAATTTTAAATGAGATGGTTGTTGGCAATTGGGTAAGTGGGAAAAAACCGACATCGGTAATTTCATGCCCCCAAGGCTTTAAAGGTTTGGTTAAATGGCCTTTAAAAACAAGGACATATTGACTTTGTTCAGAACCACGGTGAAGAAAATCATAATGATAAACGCCGGAAAGTTTTTCAACGTTGACGGTTGCGCCAGCTTCTTGCATGCATTCTTTACGGATTGCTTCCATCGGACTTTCAAACAAATCTGCCCATCCTCCAGGCAAGGTATAACCACCATCGACTTTTTCTTTGACGAGTAACACCCTATTCAAGTCATCAAAGATCACCATGCGAACAGACACATTCGGAGTAGGATATAAATCCTTGGAAAAATACTGAGGCCTTTTAAAATCAACCTTGGCAAAACTCTTCAGCATTTTTGAAGATAATTCACTGAGTTCTATATAATTTTCTAAAGCATATGGGTCTTTGGAATAGGTTAATCCAATTTTACTGATCGAATGAACCTTCATGATAAATTCATAAAAAGAATAATTTTTTACTTTTTTCATCTACTTTATTTTACTCTAAATTCCTATGGATATAACTATAAATTATCCTTGAAAAATGGTATTGTTATTTCATAGGAGGACCGTCCATGATATTAACGAATATTGATTTTCAGTTAGTCGGAATTATCGTTTGGGTCGTGGTCTTTTTTGTTGCTGTCATTATTGAGTCCTTAGAACCTCAACTGGTGTCCTTGTGGTTTGCTGGTGGGGCTTTGGTTGCTTTACTTTTTGCCACAGTATTTCAAGTTAATCTTGTTTGGCAAGCATTGTTATTCACCTTGACCAGCGTCATCTTGTTGGTGTTAACACGTCCCTTCGTTAAAAAAGTGACTACGTTTCCTACCGTTGCCACCAACGCCGATGCGTTAATCGGTAAAGAAATTTTAGTGGAAAAAGGCTTTGGTCCAAAACAATCAGGGATGGGATTGCAAGGGGATGTTCATTGGAAACTCATTGCCAAGGGCGATGTCAGTTTTAAAAGTGGAGAGTTCGCGATTGTTCAAGAAATCAATGGTAATAAACTTACCGTGATTAAAAAGAAAGAAGGTAAATAAGATGATGATTTTTTCTAGTGCAGCAGGCATAGGGTTGATTTTTCTTGGGTTAATCTTTTTTGTTTTACTCTTTATTCTTATCCGGTCGATTGTGATTGTTTCTCAAGGGACCACCGTGATTGTCCAACGCTTGGGTAAATACCACACAACCCTCGTGGCGGGGATTCATTTAATGGTTCCTGTGATTGATACCAAAGTCGCCACCATTTCATTAAAAGAACGCGTCTACGACTTTCCACCGCAACCAGTCATCACCAAAGATAACGTCACCATGCAAATTGATACGGTCATTTATTTCCAAGTTACCGATCCTAAACTCTTTACGTATGGGGTTGAACGTCCATTAAGTGCCATGGAAAGTTTAACGGCCACCACCTTACGAAACTTAATTGGGGATTTAGAACTCGATCAAACCTTAACCTCACGTGACCGTATAAATCATAAGATGTGGGAAACCCTTGAAGAAGCCACAGACTCATGGGGTATAAAAGTCAACCGTGTTGAATTAAAAAACATCATCCCACCTCGCGATATCCAAGAAGCGATGGAAAAACAAATGCGTGCTGAACGTCAAAAGCGTGAAGCCATTCTCGAAGCAGAAGGTAAGAAACAAGCAGCGATTTTAACCGCGGAAGGGGAAAAAGAATCCGCGGTCTTAAGAGCCCAGGCTGTGAAAATTAAAAAGATTACTGAAGCCGAAGGGGAAGCGGATGCTATCCTTAAAATCTTTGAAGCGCAAGCCAAGGGTGTGGAATTGATCAACAAATCTAAACCTGATGCAGCCTTCTTAACCTTAAGAGGATTTGAAGCCTTAGAAAAAGTGGCCAACGGCAACGCCACTAAACTTATCATTCCTTCTGAAATTCAAAACGTCACCGGTTTAATTGCCTCCTTAAAGGAAGTCATGACCGAAGACAAAGTGCCAACGAAGAAAAAAGGCGAATAAATTAACCGCAAACAAAAAAGCATCTCATCGAGATGCTTTTTTAATGCTTGGTTATTCAACCGTGACTGACTTGGCAAGGTTTCTAGGTTTATCAATATCTTTATCAAGGAATAATGCAGCATAGTAAGAAAGATACTGACCAACCAACGCTTTCACCAACGGGGATAAATACACTTTGGTATTGCCCGTGACAAAGGCATCTTCATCCTTGGCCAAGGCCATGTTGCTAATTGGATAAACTTTTGCACCTCTTGCCATTACTTCTTGTAAGTTCGAACGAATGGCAGCGGCAGTGGTTTGATCAGAGATAAAGGCAATCACCGGTACATCTTTTTTAATCAAAGCAATCGGACCATGCTTTAATTCTCCTCCGGGCAAACCTTCGGAGTGAATATAGGTAATTTCTTTTAATTTTAAGGAAGCTTCTAAGGCAGCATCAAAGTCATATCCACGACCTAAGAAAAACGCATTCGGTTGGAGAGCAATCTCTTCGGCGATGGCTTTGATGTCCATCTTGGAATCAATCAAGCTCTTCATGGCCTTGATGACTTCCAATAGGTCAGAGACCACTTCGGTGTTACCAATTAAGGACGCTCTTAAAATTGATAATAGAGCGACTTGGGCAACATAGGCTTTCGTCGAAGCCACGGCAATTTCCATCCCAGCATAAAGTAGCAAGGTAAAATCGGAAGCACGATCTAACGAGGACCCTTTGGTGTTGGTGATGGTGATCATCGGGCTACCTTGGTTTTGAATGAGCTTAACGCAGCGAATCAAATCTGCGGTTTCTCCACTTTGAGAGATGACAACGAATACTGGATTTTGTCCTTTAATTTCTGGATAATAAGCAAATTCTGAGGCAATATATACACGACAGGTTTTCCCAATCGATTCAAAATAACGGCGACCGACAAGAGCAGCATGATAACTCGTTCCGCAAGCAATAAATATAATTTGATCCGCTTGTTTTAATTTTTGGATAAGGACGTCATCGAATAAAAACTGATTGCCATCAACATAGTTATCAAGAATGCGTTTAATCACTTCAGGTGATTCTTCGATTTCTTTAATCATGTAATGGGGATAACCATTCAAACCAATATCCGTAACTTTTAAATCGGTTTGATG
>CAMCVC010000048.1:0-6190 GCA_945879785.1 Staphylococcus epidermidis
TCCAGAGAAGATCCCACATTAGCGTCTACAGCTTAGACGATATTGATTTAACCTTTGTCGTAGATATCGACGAACTAGCCAAAGGCGAGATTCATTATTTTTCGTCAACTACGTGAATCAGTGTAGTCGCTTAGCTTCTTGGTATGACACTGGTCCGTTGCGTGAGAAGCGAAACCAACGGTAGCGCGCAGTCCCGCCTGAGCGGGTCACAGTATATCGGAGCTTAAAAGTTAAGCTGCTGCGAGTTGTAAACTGTTGCCAGTTACTATTTTTTGGTGATAACGTCACCACTCGGCTGCATCTAATGCACGATGACAACCCTGTCGAAACCATGACATCCCCAGGTTGTTGCTCATATTGAGCAAGATTATCTTATGGTTTTTTTGATGAGATTACAACCATTCAACCTTATTAATCTTTAAAATGTATATGTTATTTATTTCAACTTAAATATATAATGGATACGCAAAGAGGCATCATATGAAAACATTAAAACTTATCTTTCAATCGCTGTTCAGTAATGCACCCATCATGGAGGCAAAGATCCAACCTTGGTATATCGCCCTGATTATTTTTGTGGTGTCGATTCTATTGGCAACATTCCCTACGTATACTCAAATCAACAACCGCGAAGGGTCTAACTTCTTATCTGGTAACACGTATTCTATTGAAAATGCTTTGGTGTTATTTTCCGAGACGCTAGAAGAAGGAAATGTGGATTTGGTTGTCACCAATAGAGACGAAGCAGATGTCACCATTGCTGAATTGGATAATCAAGGCACTGCCTGGGAATCTGTGTTTACCCAAACATTGGCAGCTCATCCTACCTTTCCTTTCTTTCAATACACCGTCAACAATCAAGTTCGTTTAAGGGTGTTTTACCAAAATGGGAATAGTGATGAAGTCACAGGAGCTTTTGCCAACGCCTTGCTGGCACTTCCTATTGGTGATGATAATATAGGTTCCTTCTTACTATTAGGTAACGCCGCAGTCTACATGTATGTGTATAACCCTGCTGCCTTAACTGCCAATACCGCGACGGGTGAAGGGTTTACAACTGCCTTCTCTGGGACCTATGATGCAATTCCTGCTGGAACCAACCTTGGAAATTTTGTCCTCACGGACGTTGATGGAAATACGATTAACACAAGTGATCTTGTCTTATATACCCGAGTCGTCTTTGATAATTGGTTAAACTTCTTTGATCAAAGTTTTGCGTATTCAAAATCGGTTTTATTGCTTGCCCAAACTGGGTTAACGTTTGTGGTGAATGCGATCATGGCCCTCTTAATGTCCTTGGTCATCTTCATCATGACTCGAGGCAAAAATAATCCAAACAAACACTTTAAGTTTTCTGATACGATGAAAATTGGCGCATGGGCGCTCTTATCTCCAGCATTAGTCACCATCATTGCCGGAGCATTATTCCCTGAATTTGCAGGCACAGCCTTTGTCTTGTTTGTTGGTTTACGCTTGATGTGGTTATCGTCTCGGTACTTGCGACCCGTTGATATGGTTGCAACCGCACCTGCTAAAAAATAAAATTACTTTTTGCTACTTGGTCGGCCAATCGAATGATATTCCACACCCTTCATCGTTGAAGGTTGATATAAATTTCGCCCATCAAAAACAATCGGTGTTTTCATGAGTTTAACAAAGTCTTTTGCTTGTAAGGTTTTGATTTCAGGCGCGTCATTCAAGACAATCGCCACATCCGCATCCTGAAGCGCGTCTTCTATTTCGACGGCATACGCCAAACAAGGTTTTTCTCCACGTTGTTGAAAGAAATCAAAGGTGGATTGGCGGTCATAGGCAAAAATAATCGCCTCTTGATCGGTGAGCATATCAATGACTGAAAATGCTGGAGAGTTGCGGACGTCGTTGGTGGATCCTTTGTAACTTAATCCAAGAACTGCAATCTTTTTTTGTTTGATGTTTCCTTGAAAACGATCAAAGACCCGAGTCATAAACCGCGTGATTTGTTGTTGGTTCATGTTGAGGGTAGCTTCAATCAAGTGGTCTTTGATGTGATGTTCATTCGCAATGGATTGAAGTGCTTTTAAATCTTTAGGGAAACAACTTCCCCCAAAACCTATGCCTGGTTTAAGAAAACTTCCACCAATGCGTGGATCAAGGGCCATCCCTTTGGCGACGTCTTCAATATTCGCATTCGTGACTTCGGCAATCTGCGACATTTCGTTGATAAAAGAAACCTTGGTTGCTAAAAAAGCATTGGACGCATATTTGATGAGTTCTGCGGATTGAGGGGTGGTGAATAAGAAAGGAACGTTTTTCGGGTACTTAAACAAATCGTAGATCTCGCTTTGCAGGGAAGAATTGTCTAAACCTACAACCACTCGACTTGGGTGAGTCATGTCGCTTAAAGCTTGACCTAATGAAAGAAACTCTGGAACGGAAACAATGTTGATGTCGTCACGCTTGTGTTTCTTTGCTTCGAGAACTAATGCCGCTTGCGTACCAGGTGGGACGGTTGATCGGATGATAACCAAGATGTCTTTTTTTCCATCTTTTAAAATCCTAGCAAATCCATCATGGAGGGCGGTTAAGTCTGGTTTTCCTTGTTGACCATCGGGAGTAGGAACAGCAAGGATGGCGATTTGTGATTGTTGTAATGCTAGGGTAGGTTCGTGAACAAAGGATAATTTGGTTTTGTTTTTCTTAAGTAGCGTAGCAAACCCTTCTTCGTGGAAGAATTGTTGACCTTGTTGGAGTTCATTGATTCGATTGACGTCAACATCATAACCAAAGATATGGTGATGTTTGGATAAGTAAAGTGCGTTTGTTAAGCCAACATAACCAATGCCAATGATTGTGATGTTCATGATGTCCTTTTATTTTAACTTCTTCACTTGATGGTGAATGTGTCTTGCAAGGTACCAGGATAGGTAGATGCCTGTGACTAGCTGTAATTCTACTATATTGGGATTGGTTTTCACCGAATACACATAAGGATTTTTATTATTTAAGTAAAAGACTGAAATCAGCGCGTAGGTTGCGCCAATGGTTTTGGCGGTTTTGAGGGCAACCTTGGCAACGGAAGGTGGTAATTTGGCTTGTTTAAGGTAGTCTTGTTGATTGACTGTGACAACTTCAATCCCTGCTTGTACTTTTTTACCTATGACGAGCACTTTAAACATTTGACGATTTTCCGGTGGGACGTAAGCTTGAACGATTAAGGGTTGCATGCCAATTGGACTTAAGGTTTTGATTAACTCTTTCTCATCACGAACGAAATATATTTTTTCTTGCACTTGAGGGTAACGGTTTTTAATGAGGACGGGATATAAGATATCTTGCATCATCGCTTTCACTTCTTGAATCCCTTGCATGATGTTGACGTTCACCACATAAGGTAAGGCAATCGTGGCCGGACTTGGAATCATTGCGTTTCTTAAACTAATCGACAACAAAGCTCGATCAATCGAAAGATTCATGGAGGATTCATCATTGAAAACTTTGATACGGTGTTCAATTTGTAGGTAGCGGGCAATCTGGGTATCTTCATCCAGTAATATGGCAAACTTAAAAAACCCTCGTTGGGAGGTTTCTAATAAACGGTTGGTGTCTTTGGTGGTGACCGCGATGAGCGTTAATCGCCATTGCTGAAAAGCACGAATGATGGTTTCTAGTTGTAAGCGTTGCTTATCTTGGTCAGTAATCTGACGATAAATTAATAATCCATTCATTGCCCATTATTTTACACGAAACCGATGGGCTTTTGACTAATGGGGTTGGATACCTTACTATGAAAGTAACTTATGAAACAAAACAAACATAATATTAAAATTGTTGTGACTGATATTGATGGAACTTTATTTTCTCATCAAAGTAAAATTATTCCTGTATCTGCGATCAAGGCAATTGAAGCCTTGCAGGCAAAGGGTATTAAAGTCTTTCTTGCCTCAAGTCGCAATCGTTATTTAATTACCAAATTAGGGGTCTTGGACGTCATCAAACCGGATGGTTTAATCACCATGAATGGTGCGAACGCCATCATCGACGGCAGGGTCATTCATCGTTATCCTTTACCAGAATCGGAAGTAGATGCGTTAATTAAGTTTTCTAAACGCTTAATGTTTGGTTTAACCTTGGTTGAAGAAAATGGCGGTCATATCAATTATGTCGATGATCGCGTCATTCAATCTCACGAAAAATATGGGACACGCTTTCCTCAACCCCGAACCTTTCCAGACCACTACGACCGTAAAATTTATCAGGCAATTGCGTTTTGTGATGAACTTGATGAAAGTTTATTTCTCCCTCACTTAAAACTTTGTAAGTCTGCGCGTTGGGATACGTACGCGGTGGATATCATGCCAAAAGATTCTGATAAATCAAAAGGGATTCTTGCGGTGTTGGAGCACTTTGGTTGGCGACCAGAAAACGTGATGGCGTTAGGAGATGCGCCTAATGACATGGAAATGTTGGAGTTTGCAGGCATCTCGGTGGCGATGGGCAATGGAAAAGAAGAAGTGAAACAAGTATCAGACTTTGTCACCGCGACCGTGGATGAAGATGGTTGGGCAAAAGCGATGAAACACTTTGGCCTTATTGATTAACTACTTGTGATACGGATGTCCTTTTAGGATCGTCATGCTGCGATAAAGTTGCTCTAAGAATAATAAACGAAACAATTGATGAGGAAACGTGAGGGCGGAAAAGCTCCATTTTTCTTTTGCTAATTGAAGAATGGATTCTTCTATTCCGTGAGAAGCCCCAATGATAAGGGTTATTTGACCACTCTTTTGTTGAATGGTGTCCAATCGTTTTGCCAAGGCTTCACTATGAAAAGATTGACCTTGGCGATCAAGAACAATCACATAAGACCCTTGAGGGATTGTTTTCTTTAAGTTAATTGCATCAGCCTGTAATGCTTTTTTAATATCTTCTTCATTGGAGGTTTTTGAAACAGCCTCGGGAACTTCTGTGATGGTTAAATCCACAAACCTTGAAAGCCTTTTTTGAAATTCTTCAATCCCAAGTTTAATGTAACTTTCTTTAATCGAACCAATGGCAAGCATGTTGATTTTTAACATGCCTATATCATACAAGATGTTGACATAGTGTATGACACCCTATATAGTGTGTGATATACTCTATGAACAAAGACATTCATTTAAATCCAGAATTCATTGAAGGTTTTGAAAAAGAACTTAGGCGTGGTTCACTTGTGTTGGTTGTCCTCTCCATGTTGGTTAAACCAACCCATGGTTATGAGTTATTAACCTTAATTGAAAAAGCAAAAATCAACATGGATACCGATACACTTTATCCCTTGTTAAGGCGGTTAGAGGGCCAAGGTTTGCTTGAAGGAAAGTGGGATGTCACAAGCAATCGTCCTCGAAAAGTGTATGGATTAACGCCAATGGGGTCATCGTTATTGGAAGCGATGAAGAAGATTTGGCAACAATATGGAAAAAATATTGAAAGGATTATTGACCATGACTAAACAAAGTTTTTTGAATGCACTACGTGAGGCACTTGAGGATGAAAATGTTCAAAAGAAAATCATTGAAGAAACCATTCAAGAGTATGGATCAATGATTGATGACGCCTTAGAGGGTGGAGAAACCGTTGAATCTTTTATCAAACGAATGGGTTCACCTAAAAAAGTTGCGCGTGCACTTGCAGGTGGAGATCGCACCCAAACATCAAATCGATTAACCGCCTTATCACCCTTTATTGCCACGATTTTATTTTTCTTAGTTGGGGTGTTTTATGGAGCTTGGCACCCTGGCTGGTTATTTTTTCTCCTCATCCCTGTCACAGCAATACTCACTAAGAAACCGATCCAATGGAAGGGATTGATGGTGTTTACTATTATCATTGTGTTTATCTTAGGTGTTTATAGCACCAATCTTTTGAATCCATTATGGTCGTTATTTTTATTACTCATACCCCAATGGAAAAGTAGAAAAAACCAACTTCTTAATCGACTTGGCTTTATTTATACCTATTTAGCCGTTGCGCTTTATCATGTTGCAGTTTTTTACCTTTCATTTGCTTTCATCGGAGGCTACCCAGAGGTTAGGAACTTTTATATCTCCTTACCTTTACTGTTATTCATTCCGGTAATTTTTTATGCCCTCTGGAACGGCAGCGTTCAAATTAGCTTTGATGAGATGGATTTAGATTTAAAGAATCCATTGTCGATCAAAAGATTTTTGAT
>CAMCVC010000049.1:0-5668 GCA_945879785.1 Staphylococcus epidermidis
GTATACGTTGACCAAGTGCCAGTTGATTTTCCGTCGCCATTATTCCAGGCTGTTAATGTAAATAAATCTTGTGATGAAACATAAGTTAAATCGATTGTTTGATTCCAAACTTCGGTGGCATTAGTTGAATTGACTCTGGCAAACAATAAGTTTGTGGGAGCAAAGGATTCAAATCGATAACGATACAGGCCATTGCCTTCATTAGTCATGATGGTGCCAGGCCAAGATAAACTAACCGGCGCATTCCAAAAGAAAAGCCGAATTTGTGCATTATCTTGAGTCCAGTTCACACTGGCAGTATTGGCTTGTAAGTAAAGATTAAAAGGGACAAATGCCTCACTAGAAGAACTATTCACCACCGAAGAGGAAACTCCACTCGAGCTAGTCACGGCCGATGAAGATGCCGTCGATGATGAGGGTGGTAAAGAAGGGGATGACGTCATCGATGACGATGATGAAGACGAGGAAGATGACGAAGAGGTGGTTGGGATGGTGGTGGCTAAGGTGCCATCGCCTTGCCAGTAGGCGTAATAGACTGCCCCACTGGTTCTTGGCATTTTATTGACTCTAACCAAGGCAGAAGATTGGGCATAAACCCAACTAACAAACGTCGTACTAGGTTTGGTTGGTCGTGGTAAGGCTGAATCCACTGCCGCTGAATAAGTCACGACATTTGAGTGATAGATCACTTCATCATCGACCCCTTGATACCCTTGTAGCGTCGCGTGGTCTCCTAACACTAATTTCACGGAGACTTGGTTATTGGCGAATGGAGTGATGGGTTTGATTGAAGGATAAAATAAGGCACTGATCGCCATCAATGAAGTTAACGCGAGAAATTTAAAGGTTGCTTTCATGATGCGGACCTCGTGATTAAGACAGAGAAACTTGGTTGAGATTGTAAGGTGGCGTTATCACTGCTAAAGACCATCGTGCCGGTTGCATTGACGGAGGCAGACGATGTTCCAAAATTAATATAGATATTCAAGGTGTCGTTATTCAAGGTTCGTTTGAAGGCCATCACTTGCGTGTTGCCAGTGTTGATCGCTTGGAATGACCCTCGAATCAAGGCGGGTTCTTGATGTTTTAAGGCAGCTAACGTTTGCATCAATTGGAACATCGATCCTTCTTGAAGCATTTGTTGATTGGCACCGGCAACAAGCGAGTCAATGGTATTGATGGCGTCCCATGAGACTTGATAACCTTCAAAGGTATAACTGGTGTGAGCTGAATCTGTATCAAGGTTGTCCCACTTCATCGGTTGACGATAATAGCGATCTTTATGGAAATCAGTCCCACTTGGATTCAATTGCCAATTGCCGGTCATGCCTAATTCATCCCCGTAATAAATCCACGAGGTGCCAGGCATGAGTAAGGTGGCCGCGTTGAATGCTTTTGCACGTCTTAAGGCATCCGCATACTCTCCGGTATTAATCGTTTGCTTTGAAATGACGTCATTGCCAGAACGTGTTCCCTTCACCCAATTGAGGACACGAGCCACGTCATGGTTTGAGGTAAAAGACCCATTAATGAATTGGGAACGAACCGGTTTAAAATGAGTATTAAATTTCGTGGCAAAGACATTGGCTTGCGCTTGAGGATTCGCACTTTCGGCAATCCCGTGCATCATGTTCATCAAGTGATAATAGTTTTGGAAATCAAGTTGGGAATCCATGCCTTGGTAATAAGGGGCAATCCGCGCATCCCAGCCATCAAAGTTTTCCCCTAAGACTAACGCATCAGGGTAAACCGATTTAAGGCGGTAATTAAATTCTTTAAAGAAATTGATATTCTTGCTACGATTGGCCGCGTATTCTGTTCCTAATTCGGTAATAACATCATTGGTGGCTTTGGTCACTTCATCGTTCATGTAAATGTGTTTGACCGCGTCAATTCTAAACCCAGCCACGCCAAACGCTGCCCAATATTTTGCGACATCAATCATCGCATCTCTTGTCCCTTGATAATCGTAATTTAATTCCGGCATCCCGGAGGCAAACTTACCATAATAGTAATAATTGGTTTCGCCAAAACGGTGCCAAGGAGCGACTAACGGCGTCAATGAGTATCGCCAGTGATAAAAACTACGATAGTCAATCGGGTCGCCAGCGCTATTGGTGCCTTGTCGTAAGTTGATTGAATTTTGGAACCATGCATTTTGCGTTGAGGTGTGGTTGACCACCAAATCCATGATGATGCGCATATCTTTTTCTTTGGCCTTATAAATCAGTTCCGCGTAATCCAACGTTGTTCCTAACGAAGGATTGATACGATAAAAATCACTGACGTCATAACCATGATAAGTTTCTGAAGCATGGACTGGGGTTAACCATAATGCTTTCACGCCAAGTGCCTGTAAGTAATCAAGTTTATTGATGATGCCACGAATATCCCCTTCACCATCATCATTAGAATCGGCGAATGATTTGACAAAGATTTGATAACCCACCCCGACGTTGTTATAAAAGTCTTGGGAGGTAATTGCTTGGGCAAACGCGTTAGGATTAGAAGAATTTACATTGGTGAGTGAGACAAATGCACCCGTATCATTCGCGTACGGATCTTCACCAACTCCACCTAAATAGTCAAACGTGTAATCTGCCACTTGGCCACTTAAGGTAAACACATGCATGGTGTTGTCTTCACGAATTTGGGTATTGAAATCATTGATATACATGTCGGTGCCGCCGTCACTCGTCCACATCCCGACCACATTCGCCATGCTTGGCTTATTCACAATTAAAAAGCCTATGCGGGTGATATCTTCCCAAGTTTGATTACTGGCAATGAGTTTGCCAAGATTGGCGGTCGTCGATTTAGAAAAATCAATTTCTGCAATCGCTCCGGATTCATCATAAAAAGACCAATCGATCAAGATACCTGGAAGATCCAAAGGTGCTTTTTGCCAAATCCAAATGCCCCAATTGGCATATTCTGCAGGTGCTGCTTGTTGATTTTCTTTACTCCGGTTGTAATGAATGTAAAGATGCTCAGGTTCTGCCCAAGTCATTGTTGCTTCATAATTCGGGTTGGCACTAAAGGGAGGCAATGAAGAAATCGTACTGCTAGACGATGAAGAACTTGAACTAGTTCCCCCACAAGCAGTAAGGATGACAAAGATAGATATAAATAATGGCGATATTGCTTTTTTCATATTACTTTATTATACAAAAATTCCTCGAAAACCAATGAGAAAAATAAAGTAAGATTAAGTTAAGCTTAAGAATAATCGCAATAAATTGAATGAGTGTATGCTTGAACTTTATTTTATCGTCGTAATGGTCTTGATTGGAAAACGAAATGATTTTTTTGCATCTTTGGCGCGCTTACCAATGGAAATTAAAACAACAGGTTTATACCGAGTACTATCCATTTCTAAGAGTTTCATGAATTGCTCACGATCAAATCCACCCATGGGGCACGTATCAAAACCGTAGCCACGAGCAAGGATCATGATGTTTTGCGCGACGATCCCGCAGTCGAGTAACCCTTCACGGTCTAAGGATTCTTTGGTTCTGGTGATTCTTGCTTGTTCCGCTTTTTGTTGGCGAATCTTAAAGTGATCTTGGGTAATTAACCCGGCATCCAAATCCATTTGATTGAGGATGGGATACATCGCATAACGATCGAGGTCATTGAGGATTAAAATCAACGCGCTGGATGTGTCGAGTTGAGGGGTATTAGAAAAAACAAATGGACGAAGCTTTGCTTTCAATTCCGGTTGTTGAATGATGACAAAACGCCAAGGTTGTAAGTTCCAGCTACTTGGGGCGGTACTTGCTTCTTGTAATAATTGAAGCAAGGTTGCTTCATCAATTTTAAAGGTTGGATCATAGTCGCGAATCGACTGACGCGTTAAGATTGCTTGTTTGGTGTCCATAGGTATGCCTCTTCTTCAAGGATTATAAGGGAAATCCATTTCAAGGTGCTACTCTAACACTCTTGGAAGCAATTTAAGATAAAATAGACTTATGTCACAAAAGAAATCTGCGATCATCATCGGTGTCAAACTTCCTGATTTTTACGATTTTGAGCAAGCGTTTGAAGAATTAGATAACTTAGCCCTTGCCTGTGATTATTACGTGTTAAAAAAAGTCACCCAACAATTAAAAGCCCCGACCAATAACTATTACTTAGGTTCAGGTAAAGTCTTTGAAATTAAAGCCATCATTGAACAAACTGGTGCGGAAACAGCCATCTTTGATACCGAATTATCGCCGGTGCACATCCGAAATCTAGAAACGGCACTGGAAGTGAAGATTGTGGATCGGACCATGTTAATCTTACAAATTTTCGAAAGCCGAGCTAAAACCAAAGAAGCAATTCTCCAAGTTGCCGTGGCTAAATCCACGTACATGCTCCCGCGTTTGATTGATCATGATGCCAACTATGACCGGCAACGTGCGGGTGGTAAATCCAACAAGGGAAGTGGTGAAACCAAACTTGAAAAGGATAAACGGACCTTAAGAAACACCATCATCAAATCTCGTAGAGAATTAAAAGAACTTACACAAAAACGACGTGTGCAACGTTTACAACGTAAAGACAATCATGTGTTTAGTTTAGCCATCGTTGGTTATACGAATGCCGGTAAATCAGCGTTGATGAATCAATTTTTAACCATTGCTCATAAGAACCAAGATAAAAAAGTGTTTGAAAAAGATATGTTGTTTGCCACCTTGGAAACGTCCTCACGATTAATCAACTTGCCTAACTTAATTAAATTTATTGCCGTGGATACGGTTGGTTTTGTTCGCCGTCTACCTCACCACTTAATTGAGGCATTTAAATCGACGTTAGAAGAAGTCAGAGAAGCTGATTTGATTTTGCATGTCGTCGATATTAGTGATCCTGATTTTATGTCATTAATGACGATTGCCGATGACGTCCTACAATCCATTGGGGTGGAAAATATTCCTGTTCTTTATGTCCTCAATAAAATTGATATCATCCGTAAACCACAAGGAGATTTACCTCCTAATCACGTGAAAATTTCTGCACTTCGAGGCATCGGGATGCCGCAATTGATGATTGCCATCTCTGATTATATTCTCAAGGACTATCACCGCATGGAATTAAAAATTCCTTATGCAAAACAAGAGATGCTCGATCAAATTCGTAAAGACGGCATCATGCTCCAAGCTGATTATGAAGATGATGGAATTTATGTTTCTGTCGCGTTACCAGAACATCGGATTACCGTTTACGAAAATTATATTGATCAAGCAGATTTAAATTAAGCAATCAAGACCAGGTCTACGTTCATGTCATCTTTGGTCACTTGAAGTTTTGGTTGCAGTTGAAAAGGATAGCAAACCCCAATCACCAACGGTGGTCTTTTGGAGGCTAAATAACGGTCGAAATACCCTTTGCCAAATCCAAGGCGATGACCTACACGGTCAAAGGCAACCCCAGGAATAATCAGTAGATCGAGTAAATGGCTTTCATCTTGATCCGTGTTAGGTTCCAAGATTTGTAGGGAACTTTTGACAAGGACATCATTGTTTTTCCACCGGCCATAGATGAGCGTATCGCCAACGACTTTGGGTAATAACACCACTTTACCTTGGTTGATTAATGGTCTTAGATCAGGTTCGTTTTTGATGGGAGCATATAAGCCAATCACCCGAGCGCGTTGAAAAGAAGGCAGGGCAATGATTTGCTTGAT
>CAMCVC010000050.1:0-5578 GCA_945879785.1 Staphylococcus epidermidis
CAATTATCCAAAACCTTATTTCCTTTAGCGGATTTACCAAAAGAAGAAGTCAGGCGAATTGCCCAATCGCTCAATTTAAGCGTTGCCAGTAAAAAAGACTCAACTGGCGTATGCTTTATTGGTGAAAGAAATTTTCGTGAGTTCTTAAAGAATTATATCCCTGCGCATCCCGGTGTCATGATTGATATTGTTAGCAACCAACCTGTTGGTCAACATGAAGGCGTTTATTATTACACGATTGGTCAACGAAAAGGTCTTGGGATTGGTGGTAGTAAATCCTTAGGTAGTGACAAGTGGTTTGTGGTCAAAAAAGATGTGAAGAACAATCTTCTTTATGTTGCTCAAGGGGAAGAAAATCACTATTTATTATCCGATGAAATCACCGTCAGTATGCTCAATTGGATTCATCATCCACCGAAAATCGGTGAGCAATATCTTGCCCGTTTTCGCCATCGACAAACGTTATTACCGGTAACCATTCAATCGTTAACCGATCAAACCTTGACGTTACATTTTCCCCAAGGGTATAAAGCCATCACTCCGGGTCAAGGGGCTGTGCTTTACAAGAATGATGAATGCTTGGGCGGTGGTCTGATTGACCAAGTATATTATCAAGGTCAGCAACGACTTTAGTATGTTATAATTTTTTTATTGAAGCTAATTGTAGCCCTCCTCAAAAGCGACAACGACCTAGTGAAAGCGTTGGTTGAAGCCTACAAGTGCCACTTCAATGTATGCAATTAATCATTGCCGTCCCGCCGCGTTAAGGCAACAAAGTGCATCATGAATATCATGATGAATAAGGATGGTACCGCGATCAATTCGTTCCTTGCGTAGGTACTTTTTTTCTTTCCAGGAGGAAACATGAAATCATTAACGGGCTCGCAAATTCGCCAAATGTGGCTAGCATTTTTTTCCAGCAAAGGTCATCAGATCATCCCAGGAAAAAGTTTGGTTCCTTTTCAAGATCCAACCTTGTTATGGATTAACTCAGGGGTCGCAGCCTTAAAGAAATATTTTGATGGAAGCGATATCCCTTCCAATAAACGATTAACGAACGCCCAAAAAAGTTTACGAACCAACGACATTGAACAAGTTGGCTACACCGCAAGACATCATACTTTTTTTGAAATGTTAGGCAACTTCTCGATTGGTGATTATTTCCGAAAAGAAGCCATCACCTGGGCTTATGAATTGTTAACAAGCCCACAATGGTTTGGCTTTGATAAAGACAAACTTTACATGACCTATTCACCACTTGATTTAGAAACACCAAAAATTTGGGAGAGTTTAGGGATTGCCAAAGATCACTTATTCGCCTTAGAAGGAAACTTTTGGGAAATAGGCGAAGGTCCTAGTGGTCCGAACACGGAAATTTTTTATGATCGCGGCGAAACCTATGACCTTGAGAAAAAAGGTGTTCGCTTGCTCCAAGAAGAATTATCGAATGACCGATATATTGAAATATGGAATATTGTCTTTTCCCAATTCAATGCCGTCAGTGGTAAACCACGATCCCAATATAAAGAACTACCATCTAAAAATATTGATACCGGTGCTGGATTAGAAAGAATTGCGAGTATTTTCCAAGCAACCCCAACCAACTTTGAAACTGACTTATTCTTCCCAATCATTCAAGCCATCGTTCCGTTAGCCCAACAAAATTATCAGCAAAGCGGGTATCGCCCCTATCGCGTGATTGCCGATCATATTCGTACCTTAACCTTTGCGTTGTCCGATGGGGCGCTTTTTTCCAATGAAGGTCGTGGCTATGTGTTAAGAAGAATTTTACGTCGAGCGGTTCGATACGGACGAAAGATTGGCATCCAAAAACCATTCATGTCCAGTTTGGTCCCTGTGGTGTTATCGATCATGCAAGCGGATTACCCTTACTTAAAAGATCAACAATCCTCCGTCATGAAAATGATTCATCACGAAGAAGAAAAGTTTTTAACAACCTTGAATCATGGAGAAAGTTTATTAAAAAATCTTCTTGATAAAAAGCAACCTATCTCCGGAGACGTTGCCTTTAAACTTTATGACACGTTTGGTTTTCCAGTTGAACTCACCAAAGAAATTGCCCAGGAAGCTAACCTCGCGGTGGATATGGTGCAATTTGAATCCCTGATGGAACAACAACGGGAACGGGCGAGACAAGCAAGGCACCACGTTGGATCGATGGCTAAACAATCGGCAGCGTTATTGGCCTTTAAAACCCCCAGTCAATTTCTTGAAAATTCTCGTCCCGTGGAGGCGACCATCATCGGTATTTTCCAACAAGGAGAACAAGTGACAACGTTAAGTGATGAAGGGGATATTATCCTTAATCAAACCACATTTTATGCAGAAAGCGGAGGTCAAACTGCCGATATTGGTTTGATGATCAATGCCACGACTAAACTCGAAGTGCTTGATGTTCAAAAAGCTCCTCATAAGCAACATTTACATAAAGTTAGTGTAAGTTATGGATCCATTAAAGTCGGTGATCGTGTGCGCTTAGAAATCAAAGAGGATCGTCGGCGAATCATTCAACAACATCACTCATCTTTGCACTTACTACAATCAGCGCTTAAAAAATACTTAGGTGAACACATCATCCAACAAGGGTCTTTTGTTGGTGATACCTATGCACGCTTTGATTTTTCTCATCCGAGTAAAATAACCGATCAAGAATTAATCGCCCTTGAAGAAGATGTCAATCAACAAATCCAACAAGCATCGGCTGCGACCATTGAATATATGCCCATTGATCAAGCTCGATTAACCGGTGCAACCGCGCCGTTTGAAGAAAAATATGGTGACATAGTTCGCATCGTGACCCTCGGGCCTCGCTCAAAAGAATTTTGTGGGGGGACGCATGTCAATAACACTTTAGACATTGGAATGTTTGCCATCGTCTCTGAAGAAAGCATTGCCGCAGGAACTCGACGCATGGTGGTGGTTAGTGGTGCCCCTGCTTATGCTCATTTCAAACAAAAAGAAACCATGCTAGCCCAGTTAAGAACTCAACTAGGAGCGACATCAACCAGAGAAATTTTTGATCGTTTAAAAGTGTTGATTCAAGAAAAAGACCAATTGAAAACAGCCTTAAACCAAGCACAAGATGGTCAAGCGGATGGTATTGCACTTTCATTATCGAATCAAATCAAAACCATGCCTATTCTTCATGGGTTCTTTTATGAACCAACCCTCACCCGACCGTTGCTATTAAAAGTCATGGATCGCTTAAAGGCAAAGTTCCCTCAAGCCTTGTTCGTGATCATCGGTAAAGAAGACATAGGTTTTCCAATCGGGACCTATGTCGGTGGCGCGTTACAAACACCAACTCGAAATGCATCCATCATCACAAAAATGATTGCCTTGGCGATGCAAGGCTCAGGTGGCGGTAAACCTGATTTAGCGTTTGGAGCAGGTAAAGTCATGGTCGATTTAACCAAAGTATGGGAAAAGATCAAGCTTTGAAACCAAAACCTCCAATCTATCTAGGATTTGATTTAGGCAGCAAATCCTTAGGCATTGCCATTCGAAATCGATTAGGCATGATCATTCCTTTGCCTGCTTGGTTTTTTCCTCGTCTTGATGAACTTCAGTTGTCAAAATTTATCCTTCGATTGATCGAAGAGCATCAAGCCAATGCCTTGGTGTTTGGGATTCCTTTCCATGCCGATGGCCGGGAAAGCGATCAAACGGCCTGGGTGCTAGGGGTGGTGGGAAGATTAAAAGCTTCTGTGACACTTCCAATCAAAACTGTGGATGAACGCTTCACGACGATTGAAGCCAAAGAGCGCCTCCATGAATTCGGTTTACCAGAGAAAAAACAAAAAGATTACATCGATTCCGTTGCCGCTTGTATAATATTAGAGCAACATGAAAGACAACCTCGATAACACCCTAGAAATTGTCATGGACAATGGCAAAACAGAAATTTTCTTTATTTATTTTACCTTTATCTTTCAACATGGTAACTATGTCATTTATTACCACCCCAAAGCTCCTGATGATCTCTATGTCAAAGCCTATGATGACCTAACCTTGGCCTTGTCTGAACCAAGTGAAGATGCCCTTGCTTATGCAGAAACCATGATTGAAAACTACGAAGAAGATGATGAGGATGATGAGAAAAATGATGGTAATTTAGAGAAATAATTGCTAAAATAAACAAGCATTCAACAACAAGGAGCACCACCATGGAAAATGAAAAAGTCCAATTAACGCGAGAAGGATATGACAAACTTAAAGCCGAATTACGTCAATTGATTGATGTCATTCGTCCTGAAGTGATTGAACAATTGGCTTATGCCCGTTCACTTGGCGATTTATCTGAAAATGCTGATTATGATGCTGCCAAAGCTAAACAAGCCGATGTTGAACAACGTATACGCCAACTTGAAGATATTTTGTCGAATGCCAACATCGTCAACGATGTCACGGGATCAAGCAAAATTGTCAGTTTTGGTCGAACGATTAAAATTCTTCACTTAGGCAACAAAAAAGAATATACCTTTAAAATTGTTGGCACACATGAAACCAATCCAACCGATGGAACAATCAGCAATGTATCTCCATTAGGAGAAGCAATCATGGGTGGTAAGGTGAATGACAAAGTCACCGTCAAAGCCCCTAAGTCATATCAAGTACAAATCTTAAAGATCGAATAATCTTTGACGCACCATTCAACCACCAACCTCCCTATTCATGATTGGGAGGTTTTTTTATGTTTAAAGTCATGCTCGGCGTCTTGTTTTTTACGATCATTACCTTGGTGGTCTTTTTAAATCTTGATCCTAATATTGTCCAAACCCCAGTGAGTCAAATCAGTTCACTATCATCGGATTTTATGACTGTGGGGATTGCTGGAGAAGTGCAAAAACCCGGAACGTATATCGTGAAAAAGGATGGCACATTAAGTGATTTGATTACCTTATCAGGGGGAACATCCAGCAATGCCGATGAGGATGCGTATCAACTCACATTACCATTGTTTGCCGGTGGGCAATTTTATATCGCACCCAAATTTGATCCCGCTGATGTCTGTGGGACGAGTGAACTGATTAAAGTTGCATTAAATTCTGCGAATCGAGAAACATTGATGACGCTCTCCAACATCGGCACGAGTCTTGCCAATGCAATTGTTGAGTATCGGCAAAGCCAAGGAAACTTTACATATTTAGAACAAATCATGGAAGTTCCAGGCATTGGCCAATCCACGTATACGCGAATCAAAAATTATATTAACCTCCTTTGAAATCAACTCTCTTGTTTGTTTCGGTGTTGGGATGGTCAATTGGTTTATATAGCCAGCATGGTTTCCTTGTGATCATCGCTTTAGCGATTGGGGTTTGGTTTTACCTTAAAGAACCTTCGATGATGCCGTGGTGGATTATCATCGCCTTCATTTTTTTGATGATGCAAATCATAAAACTTACGTTTACTTTTGATGAAGAAGGATTATTTTTAGTCAGAGAAAAAAGAGCAACTTGGATGTTGGTTGAACAATATTTTCACCGATATTATGTCCCATTAGATCCTTTCGTTGATGTCGAGATGGGTGACATCATCAAGCTCACCGGCTCATTAG
>CAMCVC010000051.1:0-5542 GCA_945879785.1 Staphylococcus epidermidis
AAATTGGCATTGTTGCTCGTTGCTTCTGCACATGAGATGGTCATGTAAGTTGGATAAATGGCTTCTAGCAATGGTAATGGGAAATGAACGCGGTGAACGATGGCACCTGCTGCTTCAAGAGTTTTTAAACTCTTTTCAAATAATCCGAGGATGTTTTTGTTGGTGATGGAGGCCATCACTTCTTCAATAACAGCAATTTTTTTACCGCGAACCCCTGCTTGAAAATTAAACTTGGGTAATTCAACGTTGGCACTGGTGGCATCTTGAGGATCCATTCCAGATAATAATGAGGTTAATAATGAAGCGTCCATGACGGAGCGGGTAAAATAACCAACATGATCTAATGAGGGAGCAAAAGGAAATAAGCCGTAGCGAGAAATTCTTCCCCACGTTGGTTTAAAGCCAACCAATCCAGCATAGCTTGCGGGTTTTCTGACTGAGTCACCCGTGTCACTACCTAAACCAAACGGAACCATGCCGCTACTCACCGCTGCGGCAGATCCTGAACTGCTACCGCCGATTTGTCGAGTCTTGGTTAAATCAAAGGGATTGTATTGCCAGCCTTTATGACCAGTCATGCCGGTGCCACCCATCGCCAATTCGTCCAAGGTTGTTTTACCAATCATGATGGCCTTGGCAGCTTTGAGTCGTGCATAAATCGTCGCATCAAACAAAGGGATATATCCTTTTAAAATGTTACTTCCGGCGGTGGTTTCTAATCCCTTGGTGGAAAAATTATCTTTTAAAACAAAGGGAATACCCCAAAACATATTGTCTTTTTCTGGAACAGTTAACGCTTTAGCTTGCTGAATTGCTTCCGCTTCCGTGATCATTTCAAAACTATTGTAAGTATCTACTTTTGCCCGGCGAATGGCTTCCAATACTAATTCCAAAGGGGTAATTTTTTTGCTGACAAGGGCTTCATGAATTGAAACCATGGTTCCATCGAGAATATGCATCTTAACCAACCACCTTCGGTAATTTGATTTGCCCTTCGCTGACATGATGGGCGTTGCGGGTGGCTTCTTGTTGGGTTAACGTCACGCCGACTTCATCTGCGCGAAGGCCAATACTTTGGGTTTGAAATGGAAAGGTCATCGGCGTCAACGCATCAACACCTTGAATTTTTCCAATCAACGTCATTTGTTTTAAAAGAATATCAAATTCACTGATCAAGACTTCATATTGGGAATCTGTCATGACAAATAATAACCGCGTGCTTGCATCCATTAATAACGCTTTATCAATTTTTTTCATCGGGTTTATTATACCTTGTCTTCTTCAAGGATGGCGAGTAGCCTTGGTTCAAGGATCACGGCAACGCCAAGGGATTCTGCCTTCGCTAACTTACTGCCAGCATCTTCTCCACAGATGAGCATGTGGGTATGTTTAGAAACACTTGAGGTTACTTTTGCCCCCATCGATTCAAGCAAGCTAGTTAAGGTTGGACGGTCATACGTCGTAAACGAACCGGTGATAACCACGGTCTTTCCAGAGAAAAAGGTGGGTTTACTCGTGGTCACTCCTAAATACGTTTGGTTGACCCCAAGCAAGATTAAATCTTGAATGATCTGTTGATGTTTTGGATTTCTAAAATATTGTATGATCGCTTCACTGACCACCGGACCAGTGTCGGCCAAGGCCAGTAAGTCCTCAATGGTGGCAACGGATAAAGCTCGTAAGGTGAGAAATCTTTTGGCAAGCATTTTCGCGGTCTTTTCTCCCACTTCTTTAATGCCTAATCCCACCAATAATTTTTCTAGACTTCGTTGTTTACTTTCTTCAATCGCATCAAGGATGAGCGTCACAGATTTGTCGGAATAGCCATCGAGTAAAATTAATTCTTTTCTTTTTTCGTGTAGTCGATACAGGTCTGCAATGGAACGAACAAAACCTAGCTGCACAAGCTCTTCGATAATCTTGTCACCTAAGCCTTTGATGTCCATGGCAACCTTGGAGGCAAAATGAATGATCCCTTCCACTTGTCTAGCACTGCACGTTTCATTCAAACAAAAATGCATCGCCTCGACACGAACCAAGGCAGATCCACACGCGGGACATTGTTGAATCATCAATACTTTTTTGGCATTAACTGAACGTTTGAATGGAAGCACTTGCACAACTTCAGGAATCACTTCTCCCGCTTTACGAATCAAGACGCGATCACCAAGATGTAAATCTTTTAACATCATAAAATCTTCGTTATGAAGCGTGGCGCGAGCGATCATGCTTCCAGAAACTTTGACCGGTGTGAGCACCGCATTGGGGGTGATTTTACCCGTACGACCCACGGTGAAAATCACTTGCTCTAACGTCGTCTCGACTAATTCAGGAGGATATTTATAAGCCACAGCCCAACGTGGAGTTTTTGCGGTGTAACCTAACTTGGGTTGATCCGCCAAGGTGTTGACTTTAATGACAATCCCATCGGTATCGTAGGCAAGATCACCACGACGGTTTTGATACGATTCAATATAGCGAATCACGTCATCCATCCCGTTGAGTTGTTTGGTTTCTGGATTGGTTTTAAATCCTTGGCGTTTTAAAAATGCTAATGCTTCTTGATGGGTGCTCATGCCTAATTCTGAAGCATTCACCACATAATAAAGATAGCAATCCAATTGGCGAGAAGCCGTCATGGTTGGGTCTAATTGGCGAATCGAACCCGCAGCCGCGTTTCGAGGATTGGCTAACAAGGGTTCACCCAAGCGTAGTCTTTCTTCATTGAGTTGTTTGAACACTGCCCGCGTCATCAACACTTCGCCTCTAACTTCAATGGTTCGTTGATCAGCAATGGTTAAAGGAATCGACTTGATGGTCTTGATGTTTTCGGTGACATCTTCACCGACTTCACCATCGCCTCGGGTTGCCGCATACACCATCTTGCCTTGCCGATATTCAATGCTGATGGCGAGCCCATCAATTTTTAATTCACACACATACGGAACAACCTCACGTCGATTCAAGCCTTCTTGGACACGGCGATCAAATTGAACCAAATCGTTAGCATCATAGGCATTGGCTAACGACAACATCATCCGTGCATGTTTAATCTTTTTAAATGATGCCTGAACCGCACCACCGACACGAACCGAAGGTGAGTGAGGCGAGACAAACTGCGGATTGGCTTTCTCTAAAGCGATTAACTCCTGCATCAATTGGTCATAGGTGGCGTCATCAATCGAGGATTGATTCAACACATAATATTCATGGTTGTATTGGTTTAATAAGTGTCGAAGGCGTTGAATACGTTGTTCGATATCCATGACCTTATTCTACCTTTTTTAATTTAGGATGTTGGGCAACAAGTTTTTTCATTTGACTCGGAGATTCAAAAGCAATTTCAATGATGTCGTTAGAAATAATGGATTTGACTCGGCCTTTGCCAAAACTTTCATGGACACATGCATCGCCTAGTTTCCATTCAATCTTGCCCATGGATACGACTGGTTTTTCAACCGTGGAGGCATGAACAACCCCTAGCCGGGAGGGATGACTCGTCACCATCTTGGTAGCAGGGGTATACGCATCGCGGTATGCAGATTGAAAGGTCAATCCCGCTTCTTTAAAGAATCGCGATGGAATTAAATTACCGCCAATCACAAAAGAAAAGTCACTTGCACACGTCAACGATAAGGTTTGTTTTGCCCGGGTAAAGGCAACATAACATAAGCGACGTTCTTCTTCTAATCCAAGATAGGCATCATCATCCAACGTCCGCATCGAAGGAAAAACCCCTTCATTTAAACCAATGACAAAGACATGATCAAATTCTAATCCTTTGGCTGTATGAACCGTCATTAAGGAAATAAAGTTTTCTTCAACGATGTCATCTTGGCTAGACATCAACGAGATATTTTCTAAATACTGGGAAAAACTCGGTTCGTCGTTACGTTGTAAAAATTCTTCCAAGTCATCAAACAAGGTGTAAAGGTTTTCAATCCGATCTTCTTCATCACTTTCTTGCAAGCTCTTGATGTAACCAAGTTCTTGTAAATAAGCTTCCACTTCAAGACGGATATCAATCCCATCGGTTTGTAATCGTATCCGATATTTTTCGATCGTTTCCATCATCGGCTTGAGTTGAATTTTTAATTTGCTGCTGACACCAGGAAACATGTCTAACCCTAAACTCGCGTCATACAAGGATAAATTTCGGCTCGTGGCAATTGATTTTAATTGTTGAAACGTCACATCGCCAATGCCGCGACGCGGAACATTGATGATGCGTTCAAACGATAAATCATCTTTTGAATTTAGAATTAATTTAAAGTAGGCAATCGCATCCTTGATTTCTTGACGTTGGTAAAACCTCATCCCGCCAAAGATTCGGAACGGGAGTTGTTCTCGAGTTAAGGCTTTTTCAAAAGGTAATGTTAAATAGTTAGCACGGTATAAAATGGCCATGTTTTTCGCCTGTTTACCTTGTTGTAAATATCGACGAATCGTTTGAACCACCGCGTGTGCTTCTTCTTCGCGATTGAAATATCGTTGATGGGTGACCGGTTGACCATCGGTTGATTCTGTAAACAAATCTTTTTTGACACGGTGTTGATTGAAGTCAATCAAGCGGTTGGCCAGATCCAAGATGGGTTTGGTGGATCGATAATTTTGATTGAGGATAATGGTGTCAATGGGGAAGGTGGATGCTAAATCCATGATGATTTTTGGATTTGCGCCTCGCCAAGAATAAATCGTTTGATCAGGATCGCCCACGACATAAAGCGAGGTGGTCTTACTTAATAACAACGTTAACAAGCGATATTGAACATCGTTGGTGTCTTGAAATTCATCCACCAAGATGTGACGGTAATATTGCCGCCATTTGGACAAAATCTCCGGATACTTCTCTAGAATAAAAATTGCTTTCAGCAACAAATCATCAAAATCTAAATTCGCCATCGCGCGCATTTTTGCTTCGTAGACTTCATAAAACGATAAACACAATTTTTCCGTTGGGAACCGTTCATAGGTAATGGTAATTTGTTCAGGCATGATTCCTGCAGACTTTTGTTCAGCAATGTATTTTAATGCTTGTTTCACAATCTCATCGCCACGACGAAAACCTTTTTCTTCGGCAATTGATTTCACTAATTTTTCTTGATCATCGTCATCCAGAATTGTAAAACTCGTTGGATAACCAAGCACATGAATTTCTCGACGTAAAAATCTTGCAGCAAAACTATGATAAGTCATGATTTTAAGTCTTGAGCCTAGGTTAGCAACCAACTGATTGGCCCTTGATAACATTTCTTTGGCAACTTTATTGGTAAAGGTAATCGCGAGGATTTGTTCAGGAAAAACATGCTTTTCTTGAATCAAATAAGCAAGGCGAAAGGTTAAGACCCTCGTCTTGCCACTGCCAGCACCTGCGATGATGCGAACATAGCTGGATTCAGTGGAAACGGCCTGCCATTGTTTGGGATTTAATTGCGTTTGAAAATCCATAAGTTATTACTAATGATTTTAGCAAATATCCTTTGTGAATACTATGAAAATATCAATTCAAAATCGTTGTTTTTATCGCTTCTTTTATCGCTTT
>CAMCVC010000052.1:0-5500 GCA_945879785.1 Staphylococcus epidermidis
TTAGGGATTGAAACAAGTTGTGATGAAACCTCCTTTGCCGTGTTGCAAGGCTTGCATGTGTTAAGTCATGTCACGTCCTCACAAATCAAACAGCATCAATCGTTTGGTGGCGTCTTTCCGGAATTAGCCAGTCGCTTGCATACGGAAAATATTGGGTATGTGATGATGACCGCACTCCAAGAAGCTAAGATTGATCCTCGTCAATTAAGTGCCGTCGCGGTCACACGCGGTCCTGGTTTAATTGGTGCCCTTCACATTGGCTTACAGGCTGGAAAATTAATTGCCGGGTTGTATGATTTACCTTTGATTGGTGTTCATCACCACGCGGCTCATCTAGAAGCAGGAAGATTGACCCAACCGATTCTTTATCCTGCCCTCGGTCTTATTGTCAGTGGTGGTCATACTGAACTTGTGTATATGAAAGCACCCCTACATTATCAATTGATTGGTCAAACCCAAGATGATGCAGTTGGTGAATCGTATGATAAGGTTGCACGGATGATGGGGTTAGGGTATCCAGGCGGTCCTCTGCTTGATCAATTAAGTCAACAAGGCCAACCGCAATATCGCCTGCCGACGCCAAAGGCAACGGGGGAGTTTGACTTTTCTTATTCAGGATTAAAAACAGCAGTTGCCACTTTGATTCAAAAAGAAACTAAATTAGGTCAAAGCATTCACCAAGCAAACCTCGCCTATGCTTTTCAAACGATTGTCGTTGATTCCTTGATGGATAAACTTAAACTAGCATTAAAGGCGTACCCGGTGGCATCGGTGGTCATTGGTGGTGGGGTCTCATTAAATCAAACCTTAAGAAAACAATGCCAAGCCTTCGCCAAGGTCGTAGGCATCCCGATGATTTTTCCACCCGCATGGGCTTGCACCGATAATGCGGCGATGATTGCCTTGCTCGGTGGGGTGATGTTGAAGGCCAACCAGATCAGTCCCTTGCATCTTGGGGTTGATCCTTCTTGGGAGATTGCTTCTTCATCGAAAGAATAAATGCGTTATAATGTAGACGAATTCGTGAGGAAATAACCATGAAACAAACCCATAAAATTAGGCAACTGTATCAACACTTTCAACAAGGACCATTCACGAAGCAAACCTCGCCAGAAAAAGTGATTTTATCTGGATGGATTCGCACCAATCGTCAAAGTGGTGCCATCGGATTTATTGAACTCAATGATGGTAGTTTTTTTAAGAATGCGCAATTGGTTTATCATCAAACCCTTGGTCCTTCCTTTGATAGCTTATCGAAATTAGGAACAGGAACCTCGATCACCGTGGAAGGGACGCTCCAAGCAACCCCAACCAACAAACAACCCTTTGAAATTATGGTGTCTTCTTATCAATTGGTCGGTGCCGCCCCTGAAGATTATCCCTTACAAAAGAAACGCCATGGTTTTGATTTCCTTCGTGAGATTGCCCATTTAAGACCACGAACCAATACTTTTACCGCCCTGTTTCGCTTACGTTCCGTCATGTCGATGGCGATCCATACTTTCTTTCAAGATCGAGACTTTGTGTATGTCCATACGCCTATCCTCACGGGCAATGATGCTGAAGGTGCTGGCCAAGTGTTTCAAGCGATTGTGGATCCAAAGAAACCGGATGCTTTCTTTAATAAACCCACATCCTTAACGGTATCTGGTCAACTTCACGTGGAAGCTTTTGCTTTAGCCTTTAAAGATGTCTATACCTTTGGACCCACCTTCCGCGCCGAACCAAGCAACACCACCCGCCATGCTTCGGAGTTCTGGATGATTGAACCAGAAATTAGTTTTGCCGATTTAAACGACGACATGAACTTAATCGAAGATTGCGTCAAGTACTGTTTAGATTATGCCTTCAAGCATGCACCTGAAGAAATGGCGTTCTTTAATCAAATGATTGATCCTACCTTGGTGAAGCGATTGGAAGATGTTCGTCAATCTCCCTTCAAGCGAATGACTTACACGCAAGCGATTCAAGCATTGATCGATGCGGTGAAACAAGGGGTGACCTTTGCCTTCAAAGACATCACATGGGGCATGGACTTACAAACCGAACATGAACGATATTTATCTGAAGTGATCGCCAAAGGACCCGTGTTTATTACCAATTATCCAAAAGAAATCAAAGCCTTTTACATGCGCTTAAATGACGACGGAAAAACCGTGGCAGCCTGTGATTTACTTGTCCCTCAAGTCGGTGAATTGGTCGGTGGCTCGCAACGTGAAGAACGATTGGAAGTGTTAGAAAAGAAGATGATTGAACACGGCAATAAAGCTGGTTTAGAATGGTATTTGGACTTAAGAAAATATGGCGGGGTTCCTCACGCAGGATTTGGCATTGGCTTTGATCGTTTACTGATGTACCTCACTGGCATGAGCAATATTCGCGACACCCAACCATACCCACGGACACCAGGATCCTTGTTATACTAATTTCAACGTATGTTTGAAGAACCATTAGAAGAAAATATCCAACAAGACCTCCAACAAGAGGCTTATGAACGAAAAAAAGTATCTTTAAAACGGATGACTTTATTTATTTGGATTGCCGATTTGATTCTTGCCGTTTATGTGGTGACACAAATTCTTGACTATATTAATCGCTTGTTAAATAATTAAAGTTTTTTCGAGACGTCATCTAAGTTCTTCATGAAGATCTGATTTTTCTTGCTTTGAATGCGTAGGGTTCTACCAATCAAGGATAAGGTTGCTCGGAAGGTTAATAAACCACCGAGTAACGCTAATAAAAATAGGATGTATGAAATGGTTGCTTCTGGGACAAATCGTGGCACATTCAACAAGACTGGCCAATCAGAGATAAGGTTTAAACCGAAAAATTCACTGGTCGGCATATTGGCCCAATCAAAGATTGGGAAGATGGTGTTGAAGCCTCGAGTTTGATAATTAAACAAATCATCGATTAAGCTAGGATCATTAAAGATGGCCATGTATCCAAACAACAACCCAATCATCGACGCGATGGTTAATAACGCCCAGAAATAATCTTTGAATGCTTGACGATGACTTTTTTTGAAAGCAACTCTGGCGAATTCTTTTGGCGTATTCACCGTCCGGGTTTCGTAAATCTTCCAAGTTTCGGCATCGACTTGGTCGCCATATTTTTTAATCAACGTTTCAAATAACCAACCAATCCCACCAACCAAGGCGAGGGTTAAAAAGATCAAGGCTAATAATAAATATAGCAATTCTAATCGCTGGTTAATCGTTGGCACTGGGGTCGTGAATAAGATCATCACTTGGTTCCATTTCCTACGGATGGAAGAGGAGGAACCGCAGTTTCTGCTTTATGGGTGTTAGGGGTTTGTTTCATGATAAATTGATAACGTTTATGAGCGACCAAGTCTTCTGGAAATGGAGTAAACACGCCTCGACCTGAAAAGAATAAGTAAATGGATTTTAAGGATACGGCTAGAAAAATAAGCAATCCATAGGTTAAAAAAAGTAAAAATCCAAAGGCAATCAGTGGGGATGCAATGATATAAATGGCCCCAAGTAATGTACGTTTAAGTAATTTGACGAGCATGTCCATGCTTTTATATTAAAGCATTTTTCTTCTTTTGGGTGAATGACTTGTACATCATCAATGCTAAAGGAATGATCGCAATGAAGATGACGGAAAGAATTCGATAAGGACCTTCTAAGATATCACTAAAGTATGCATTCACAAATGGATAAATGATTAAACCCAGCAATAATGGATAAGCCGCAAAACGAACCGGTCGCATAAAGAAATAAAGGTAACTATACACACTCAATAAAGTTAATGGTCCTAAGACAAACAAACTAAGTTGAGGGGCAAATCCAATGCTGATCAAACCTACCAAGAATAACGCTACATAAGCATACACTTCAATTCTTGTTAACATCAATTGATAAGGAAGATGGATGCCAAATCGTTCCATCACCGGAATCATGAAACTGATGCTGATGGTGATTTGTAGCAAGCCAATGGCATACAGCATCATCGGGTTTAATATAAAGATATTAGGAACATTGGAGAGATTAAAGAATAAATAAATGAAAGAAAGTAAATCAACCTCATACAACCATAACGAGAACATTCTTAACAGATACAAGACTCCAAGTTGGGTTAATGATAAGAAAAGCACCATGGAAAATAAGGTTGCTTTTTGTTTTAAGCTCATCACATATCCGATGCCTAAGATAAAAGAAGGTAGCCAATAAAACAGAATCGTTTCCATCGCTGGTTGAATCAACATCAACATCAACAACATGGATGTCACCGCATAAATCACAAGACCTCGCCACGTCAAAGAAAGTAAAACAAAAATGGTAAAGATAGGGAATAAAAACGTAAACCAGTATCCAATGAATGGATAGAGTTGATTTAAATAAAGGAATAAAAGTTGTAAGACGACCACCAAAGCGATCCAGGTGATTTGAAAGGTTGGTTTGGTTTTTTGTTGCCTATTCATACTCAAGGGCACTCCGCGTGAAACGATTTTTCATCCAATGGGTTGTCATGAGTGTTAGTTTATTGTCTTTGTTTCAAGATCATCAACCTATTTTAACACCTCCGAATACCTTGCTTAGCAAAGAGGTGTTAATTTTGTATTACAAAGACGGTTGTGTTTACGCCAGTGAGGTGATTGGATTGCTACGATTATGGATTGAACCCCATCCTCATTTTGAATTAAGGATGATGCAGTCTACCCCGTCATTTCCTTCCCCAACCTTGCGGATACCGCTTGAAGATTTTTATATCAACTATATTGGGGTTAAAGCGATAAAAGAAGCGATAAAAACAACGATTTTGAATTGATATTTTCATAGTATTCACCAAGGATATTTGCTAAAATCATTAGTAATAACTTATGGATTTTCAAACGCAATTAAATCCCAAACAATGGCAGGCCGTTTCCACTGAATCCAGCTATGTTCGCATCATCGCAGGTGCTGGCAGTGGCAAGACCAGGGTCTTAACCTTTCGGCTTGCTTATTTGATTCAAGAAAAACACGTTTTTCCTGAACAAATTCTTGCCATTACTTTCACCAACAAAGTCGCTAAAGAAATGTTAACGAGAGCCAATCAGTTGGTTGATAACTTAGGTTCAAGACTTAAAATCATGACGTATCATAGTTTTGCAGCAAGATTTTTACGTCGAGAAATTCATGTCCTTGGTTATCCAACCAGTTTCACGATTCTTGATGATGATGATCAAGAAAAATTAGTGAAATCGATTGCCGAAGAAAAAGGTTTTCGTCGTGGTGATGAGATTGTGAAACAAGCATTAAAATACATCGCTGAACAAAAGTCTGCAGGCGTTATGCCTGAACAAATTTCCATTAATTACGAGCGTTTTCCTACAGAAAAATTATGTTTATCGTTTTATGAAGTCTACGAAGCGAAAATGCGCGCGATGGCGAATTTAGATTTTGATGATTTGTTGCTGAAAGCAATTTTTATTCTAGAGAAGTATCCGGAGATTTTGTCCAAATGGCGGCAATATTACCGTCACATCTTG
>CAMCVC010000053.1:0-5432 GCA_945879785.1 Staphylococcus epidermidis
ATTTTAATTGCTTCAATTCTTTTAAACTCTAGCAATTTTTCAATAAAGATTTTTATCTTCATAAGTTAATTTTATATGATAGATTGGAAAAAAGCTATGACATTCGATTCAACTTTCAAGTATGTAGATAAATTCAACCACACGGACTAATCCTCCGTTTTGACATGATGGATCAATTTAGATACGTTTCAAAAAAACCTAATTGAATATAAGGTTAAAGATGATGTGTTCTACGGTTAAAAGAACCTTTTTCCATGTAATCTGTTGTGCAAATTCATATGCAGATTGATATTGTTTCCATAATTGATTAAGTTGAGGATCGGTTTTGATCATCTTTAAAATATCTGCAACATTTTGTTCAATGGTGGTCAACGATCCGCGCTGGGTTGAAGTTTTGATAAAGCCTTTTTTAAGCATGTCTAATTGAATGGATGCTTGAAATCTAGACCATAAGATAAAAACATCATAAAAATCTCTCATTCTTGTATTGACCTGTGCTCTCATTAAAATGGTTTCTAATTTTTCTGAAAGAATGGTTTCTACGTTATAAGACTTTAAATGGAGTTTTTTGCCCTTAATCAATGTTTGATAGTGAAAATCGATCTCATGAGGGGTGATAACATCTCCTGCTGTTAAATCAATCTTGATGGTTTCAACCAATCCATCAAATGCGACTTGAATGGTTGCTCTTAGTCCTTGGTAGGTTGCCTCCTCAAGGATGGTTTCAAGTTTGATCAGATTCATATGGAGATTAGCGATGGTGGGAATGGAAAGAATATGCTGGAATACACTTTCGATTACTTGGTGGTTTAATGCAAGTGACTTGATGGTTACATCTAAATCTTTGGTTGTTCTTAATTCAATTTGGGTTATGGCTGCAATTAAAAATCCACCTTTAATAACAAATTGATGACAATACTCAGATTGAGCAAGCTTTTCAAGAAACAAATCAAATAGGGTCATTCTTAAAACAATTCCCGGGCTTAGATTTAACTCCGTTGCTTTGTTTTTGACGAGCGCATTAAGTTGAACACGGGTAGTCACTATAAAACCTCTAAGTAAGTTCTTAAAATCTTCGCTACTTGAAACGTTGAAGCATAATTCATGAGTTTGATCATGTTTCGGTTTGAGCGTCTTGCATATGTCTTTACGGCTTGAATCACAAGGCCTTTGTCTAATTTCGATCGCGATCGAATCAAATCGCATAGGGTTCGTTCAGCATCATACAACTGAATACGATGCCCAAAAGGTGATGGCATTGAGCTAAGACCAAGCTTAAAGCATTCGCGCTTGATTGTGAAAATTTTAAGTAAAGGATGCTGAACTTGGGAAGTGTTATATCCGGTGGGTAAGGTGACATGATACACTGATGGATCTCGATCAATCAAACCATGGAGGTAGGCCGCAGTAAGATGGGAATAAATCATTTGTTTTTTTTGCTGAAAAATAAAAAACATATCCTCCCAAGCGTCTTTGCTGCGATAAATACCTGAAGATACTTTAATGAGTTTTTCTGTTTTGATAAACATAGAAAAGTACTGAGGATGGACACCTTGTTCTTTTACCATCTTCGATGTGATAAAACCTTTATTTTCTGCAATTATTAATTTTAATTTTTGTTGATAAATCATAGGATGTTGATTGATATGCTTTGATTATATTTAATAAAAGTTATTTTGTCAAACCTTACTCTTACTTAATAGATGTAAATTCTAGCATTCAACAAACTAAAAATATTGATTCATGATTCTAATCTAGATACTGGTCGTAATATAATTTATTCATGGTGCAAAACAACTTCAATCAAAAACTCATCCATACATATTTTAAAGGGATTAAGCTCTATGCAAAGGCAATGCCTTTTGACGATGAGATCCGCTACCAAGATGGCAACCAAGTTGATAAATTCAGTCATAACTTTTTATTGTTGTCCCAACCAACCATCAATCCACTTACCATTCGGCGTTACCTTGACACCACCAAGTCATTTGGATTTAGTCAGTTTGTCACCTTATCACCAGACACCCAAGCGACCATTCAATCGCTTCTTCTTCCACATACACCCATCAAGGAATCTTTGATGATGATGAGCGCCCCGATCGAATTACTGCTTAAGAACATTCAAATCTCTCATGCTGATGTAACCATTGACCACCTTCAAGAACGTCATCAAACTTCCTTCCTAAAGTTCAATCACGCAATGGATGTTGCGTACGGAGACGATTATGCCAAAGGTAACGGTAAGCGAATCCTTGAGGTGTTAAAGCAATACCCCCAACACGCTGGTTATCTCATCGCCAAACAAAACGATCTTATCCTCGGTCAAATTGGCTACCACCGGTTTAATGAGATAGGTGAAATTGATGAATTTTATGTACGTGATACTCATCAACATCAAGGAATCGGCAAATCGATGTTCCTCAAGACCATCCAGCATTTAAAGCAACTCGGGGTACAAGTCGTCATGCTTGTAGCGAATCCAAAGGACCAAGCGTACACCATTTATCAGCATTGGGAATTTCGTGATGTCACTAGCCTATTTCAGTTAAGAATACATGTCAAAACCTCATCTAAGATAGAAAGAAAAATTGTAAGACATGCAAATTAAATTTTTTAATTTGCATTTTTTTAATAAATATACAAATTATGTTAAAATAAGCTTATGAAATCTTTATCGAATCGAACAGGTTTTTATTCTACCATTGGTAAAGGCTTAAACGCCTATCAAGCCTTTTTCCCTCAACCCTTACCGTTTCAACCGGATATTCAATATGATAACGAACTTATCTTTTTGTTAACCAAGGCTGCCAGTTACCTTACAGAAATCAATACGATAACCAAACATGCAGATGTGCCAATTTTCATCGCCAGCATGATTCGAAAAGAAGCCCTACTTAGTAGCCAAATAGAAGGCACTCAAGCAACCATTGAAGATTTGTTTTCTGCGGAATCCACTCAAATGGTCAACGAAGATGTTGAAGAAGTCTTTCAGTATCAAAAGGCTTTTTCATTTGCAATCAACTCCTTAAAAAAGATGCCCTTATCGCTTCGGCTCATCAAAGAGATTCATGCCATCTTGTTAGATTCACAGCGAGGCCAACATCAACAACCCGGATTGTTTCGTCAAAGTCAAAATTGGATTGGTTCTCCAGGGTCAACCATTCAAACTGCAAGATTTGTGCCACCTCCACCTGATGTCATGCTCAAATCTCTCTTTGATCTTGAGAAATGGATTCATGATCCAAACCCAGTTCACCACGCTCTGATCAACGCCGGCCTTCTTCATTATCAATTTGAAACTATTCACCCTTTCTTGGATGGCAACGGTCGACTGGGAAGAATGCTGGTGATGCTTTACTTGATTGAACAAAAAGAGTTGACCAGTCCATATTTGTATCTTTCCCATGCATTAAAACAACACCAACAAACTTATTACTCTCATCTTGGTGAAAGTAGAGACCAAGGTAAGTTAGAAGATTGGCTTAAATTCTTTCTAACTTCTATTAATGAGGCTTGTGAAACGACGCTATTAATTTTTGAAAACCTTCGCAAATTAAAAGCCCTTCATGAATCCTACATTCCTCAGAAGTATTGGCTCTACTTACGATATATTGAATCGCATCCCATCTTTACGGTCGATGGCATGATGTCCACGTTAAAAAAACCATATGATCAAGTGAATCGGATGGTTCTTCGCTTAAGGAAACTCAACCTCATTACCACCCAACAACGTGCGAAAAAAAATCGACGATATGTTTACGAATCTTTATTGAAGATTGTGCAATAACTGCGCAATTTTCCTAAAACATCTTGTGGTTACAAAACTCAGCAACAACTAAACAAACAAGAAAGTGAAGATTAAATCCTCTTTGCAATTTAAATGTTTGCCAATCTAATTGGCTTTCTTTTTTTCTTTCTTAATTTCAATGAATCCTCTCCCCATCACCATGTTAGGAAACTTCTTTCTTAACATAAGATAGGTTTCGATTAACGGATGAGATCGTAAAAGGATGGAGGGCTGAACTGCTAGTTCCACGGGATGAAAATACGGGGGTTTGCATCGTGATGGTATGTTGTCCTTCATCTCATCCATCATCAGGATGATCAATTGATTCAATTGATCTAACCAACCGGATCGATCTTTTTCGACACGTCTCAGGCGCAACCCTTGAACCATGTCTTGGATCGCTGCAAAGACGTCGTTAGAAAAGTTTTCCACACGTAATTGGGGTTCTAAGGCGTTTAAACCTTCTGGATTTTCATCGATCGAAGCTTGAATCGCATCCACCCAGCCTACATAACCGATTAAGTATTGATCGACGCTATAGGCGACTTTAGGAAATCCCGAGGACCCCGTAGAAACGATCGCGTGGATAGGAATATCAAGCATGACATCTTCCCCATGCGGGATGAAGCGTAAGGACTCAACGCCATCCACCTTGTGTAGGAACATCGATTTGCCACTGATTTCCCAAAAGTGAACCCAGTCCGGTTTTGCTTCTCCGTACCATCCCCCATCGACATTGGTAAAGAAGTCTTCATGCTTGCGGCCTTCTTCCCAAAGACGAAAATCTACATAGAGTCTAAGCATGCCCCGCCATGTGTCTTTTCTCACACCATCTTCAACGTCTTGCTTATGCTTACGATACCTATACTTCGACAACCCATCTTCTAGAAACCAAACCACCGATCGACCAGCCATATGTGCACCTCCTTGATGCGTGTCTATCAAGAAGGTTTTTAAAAATAAAAAAACCCTATCGTGACGATAAGGTTTGTTTGCAAATGAATTTGCGGTTACCTATCGCCAAGCATTAGCACCTTACTGCCTTCAGCAGGTTGCTGTGTTGTCATCGGGCTTGCCCCTCGAACACTCTTGATAGAACATCCTTACATTAACAAATCTATCCTTGTGCGTCAATGTTGGTAGATCAAATCATTCATGATATCGACGAATAATAAAAGATATATTTATGTATGAGAGTTATATCTTTTAGCAAATAAAGGAATAAGTTTATGTTAAGTCTATGTTAAATTAACCATATGGAATATATCCAACTCAACCCATTTGATACAGAACCTCTGTATCGTCAGCTTAAAAACTCGATTAAAAAAGCCATCTTATCACGTCGTCTAAAACATTTAGAAGAACTTCCCTCCGAAAACACCTTGGTGAGTTTATTTGATATTTCCTCTACCGTGGTGAAGTCTGCCTATGAATCCTTAGAAGCAGATGGGTTAATTCAACGAATCCGTGGTAAAGGGACGTTTGTCAATCACCCCCAATCCATCGTGATCAACTTACCTTTTGTCTATGAATCCAATAGCAACATTGATTTTGATCTTACCACCATGTCAGCGTTGACCCTAGATTCCTCTTCCCCAATCTGGGAATACTTTCCCCAAGCCAAGTCCATCACCAAAATTCGCCG
>CAMCVC010000054.1:0-4955 GCA_945879785.1 Staphylococcus epidermidis
AAAACCAAAGCGTTTACGTTATTCACTGACAAGAACTTTTTTACCGATGATACGGTGATGACCTTAGCGATTGCCAATGCGTTATTGAACTTGGATAAGGATTTAAAGACTTGGCAGAAACAATTGATTAAAGACATGCAAACCATTGGACTCAAGTATCCACATTCAGGTTATGGGGGTCATTTTAAGATCTGGTTACGATCTAAAGTACCTCAATCTTACAATAGCTATGGTAACGGGGCTGGGATGCGAATTGCTCCCGTGGCCTATGTTGGCAAAACCCTTGAAGAAGTGAAATTTTTATCTCAGTTGGTGACAGAAGTCACCCACGATCATCCTGAAGGGATCAAGGCAGCAGAGGCGATTGCCGTTGCCATCTTTATGGCAAGACACAAAGCATCAAAACAAGACATCAAGGGACATATTCAAAAGCATTATTATCCATTGAATTTTACGTTAGATCAAATTCGACCGACCTATACTTTTGATGTCACCGCTCAAGGAAGTACCCCCCAAGCGATTGTTGCGTTTTTAGAATCGAAAAGCTTTGAAGACGCCATTCGTAACGCCATTTCTATCGGCGGAGATTCCGATACGATCGCCGCGATGACGGCTTCAATTGCCGAAGCATTTTATGGGATTCCTAAAGCGATAGAAACCAAGGCTTTATCCTATCTTACCGACGATTTAAAGGCGATCGTTAGGTTGTTTAAGCAACAGTATCCATGTTCATAGGTCAAGGTTGAATCGATATCACCGTCACTAAGTGTTAATTGGGACCAACAAGGACTGCTTTTTCATCAAGAAGATCCATCCATTGGATTTATTACCTAATGATGAAGATTTCTAGTATGATGGAAGAAAGGAGTCCAAAAATGGAAAACAAAAACTTAGTCCGATTCTTGCTCACATTCTTCTTGGGATTTATTGGTAGCATTATCATTAATCACTCAAGCTTAAAACCAGAAGGTTTTAAGAGCAGAACCCTTGCCTATATTTTTCTCACCATGCTTACGTTTGGCATTTATGGTTTAGTTGCATCGATCTTCAACTTAACCTTTGATCCAAAAAAAGCTTCCAACATCGGCTACGTCAAAGAATAACTTATTCATGAACCACATCGGTTCATGAGTTGATTATCTTCATTAAACCAAATCATTAAATGATTTGGTTTTTTTATTTTGACAAAGGACTCGTCGGGCTTTGATTGATAAGACTGCAGTCATATCACGAAGGTTGATTTCATTATTTTAGTTATATAAATAATTATTTAAAATACATTTATATAACTAAATAACTTATGATATAGTTAAATTGTATAAATTAACTTATGGCAATCGATTATCAAGGACTTTTCTTAATTTTAAAGCAACAACACATTAAACTTTCTACGTTATGTGATGATTTAAAGATTTCTTCTGCCACAAGAGCGAAGATTTTCAAAGGGGATTATGTTTCTTTGAGAACCCTTGAATCGATTGCCTCCTATTTAAATATAGGGATTGGTGACATGATCACACTTATCAAAACTATCAAGACTTCAGCGTTACTAGAGCGCTTACGTGAAGAGATGACTCACCAAATCAAGGGCGGCATTTATCACGAAACACAAATTCTGATGACATATAACTCAAACCATATTGAAGGTAGCCGCTTATCGGTTGATCAAACAAGGTACATCTTTGAAACGAACACCGTCGGTGTTACAAAAGATGGTTCGATCAATATTGATGATGTCATTGAAACCCAAAACCATTTTCGTTGCATGGATTATGTCCTTCAGCACGCCCTAGAACCGTTAACAGAAACCATGATCAAAACATTGCATCGGATGCTTAAAACGTCAACCTCCGATGCATCTTTGGCGTGGTTTCGTGTGGGTGATTATAAGCTAAGACCAAACGTGGTTGGTGGCCAAGAAACTTCCTCTCCAAAAGATGTCAAAAAACATATGGCTTCTTTGATTGGTAAATATGAAACCCAGGCCACCCATGATTTTAAAAGCATCCTTGGCTTTCATTATCAATTTGAAATCATTCACCCTTTCCAAGACGGTAATGGTCGGGTTGGTCGCTTAATTGCGTTTAAAGAATGCCTTCGGCACGGCATCATTCCTTTCACGATTGATGAAGGAATCAAAATGTATTACTACCGGGGTTTAAAAGAGTGGAAAACTCAACCAGGATATTTAATGGATACTTGTTTATCGGGACAAGATCAATACAAAGCCCTATTGGCTAAGTTTGATATCAAAGGATAAATTCAACGAACATAGATTAGCTTGATCCATCATTCATCGTTAATTGTTGGCATTGACCAATAAAATCAAAACCTAAATCGTATTACTTATAACACCTATTGGTCAGTGGGTGTTGATGTTGTTGAGATAAAGAAGAGGGGATTTGTAATAAAGTAAAGTTAATGAAACCCATCAATACTTTACTTCTTGACATCCAACAAGGGAATCAAGCATCACTCAAAACCCTCTATGACACAACGAGATTTGCAGTTTTTGCCTCCATCATTCCCTATTTGTATGATCAACAACTCGCGGAAGATGTGATGCAAGATACTTATCTCAAGGTGCTAGACCGAATTGCTTCCTATCGATCGAATGATAATGGGATGAATTGGCTTCTGACCATCGCCAAGCATACGGCCTTTGATCTCATCAAACACCGTAAGCATGAATCGCAAGTCGATCGTGAGGTGTTAGAAGAGACCATGCCAAGTGATCGTGATGTTTATGATCTAGCGTCCCCCATCATCCGATCGGCAAAAAAGGTATTAGATAAGGATGAGCAAACAATTCTCTTCTTATACGCGCTCGGGGAATACAAGCATCGAGAAATAGCTGTGATGCTAAACATCCCCATTGGCACCGTGTTGTGGAAGTATCAAGCTGCGATCAAAAAAATGAAAGAGGTCTTAACACCATGAAAGAAAAAAACATTCTCAAGTCGATCAAAAAAGCCGTGGTGAATGCCACCCCGACACATTTACCCTTTCTTAAAAAAGAAATCGTCCAACCACGTCGACCAAGGTTTTGGCAAGTCATTCCTGTTGCCACGTTGGCGGCAAGTGCCGTGGTGATTGCTATTGTCAGTTCAACAGCAACGCCATCAGAGGTGAATAACAGCAGTCCAAATGTTCGTCGTCCGGTCTCGGAAATGATGGCAGAACTTGCCGACAATAGTTATACCTTACGCTATGTCTTTGATGACGTAACTCTGTACACCTACGAAGTGGCAGAACCCCTAATCAAAATCACCTTTCCAGACTCGAATACGGGCGGTGATTCCAGCCAATACTTGGATGTAACCGACGCAAATTCGCCCTATATCTATCAACAAATCGATGGAGAAACTTGGTATGTTTCTATCACCCAACCTTATGAACTACTCGGATTAGTTTCACCACTAAGTTTTATTGATCCTTCTGCGGTTGAAGATGAATGGTTCATTTGGAACGAAACGATGGAAGGCTATGATTTGAATCCAACGTATTTACCTAATTTATTTGAAAACTCACCATTACAAGGTGTGGAAGATGTTGAGGTATGGATGACATTTGAAGGGGAGATTGTTTTATCCTTCGGTGGCCGTATGCATGAAGACAGTCAACAACACGCCTCCTTGCAATTGGTCTATGGCAACTTTGGTACCACCACGGTGACCTTACCAAGCAATGCCATTGATTTTCGATCTGTTGCCATCAATGAACTCTTGAATGGCTCGACCAACCACCGTTATCAATATTATTTCACCCCCATCTCCGATGAACCCAACGCTTTACCTTTTACCTATCAATTGGGTGAACGAGACGGCGATACCTTTAAACAAACTCATTTTCACTATGACGCCAGTTACACAAGTGCGGTTGTCGACACTTATTTCACAATCAGCAACGGTCAATACATCAAAGTTGTCAGTGACGACCTTGGCTATCGTGAACTATTTCTTGATGAATCTTCTTATCAACTCGCCCTTGAAAACTTTTATCCTATCAATCTGTTGGAGATTGAAGAATCTTGGCTTGATATTGACAATGAAACATTGCTAGAAAACTTTGGCACAAGAGGATACCCCATCTTACCGGATTACCTCGACCGCATCTTGAATCTAAACGTTGAAGGAACGATTGAAAACGTAGTAGCCCATGTTTCCTTGTCACAAAATTATTGGCAAGGGGGAACGGTGACATTGTATGCCACCCTCACGATCGATGGCATTGAATATCAACTATTCTTCCAAGTGACATCCTTCGATCAAGTGCAAGGCATCTTCATGCCTTATTCCACTGGCATTCGCACAACCTTTGCGGACACACTTGCCCTCGCGGTTGGTACCTCTTCATATTCCGTTGAACAACTGACCATCAACGACGATGGAAGCTCTTATCCTGCAGATGATGCTTATTTTTTGGTTCGATCAGGGAAAGATTACCAACGTTATCGAGTCAATGCTCAAGGGTTTTTAGATTTGGAGTATTTTGGCCAACAAGGCGGTGAGTATTTCTCTTTCAGTTATGTTTATAATGCCGGTGATTATGTCAGAGAAACCATTGATCAAGCAACCTACGAAGCCAATGTGGTAGACACGGAATGGATCAAATTAGAAAATATTCAACCAGACGATTACCAAGAAAATCCAGCGATACCAGGTGAATACACCTTATCCGGAGCATCGTTTGAACGTATCTTCGCTGACACATTCCTTGATCAATACACCATCACCGAAGCGGTCATTTCCTACACCAATCTCTATGAAGCTTCAACCATGATTGTCTTTTCTTTCACTGGTACCAATCGCATCACCGGAGAAACCGTTCAATTCGAATCTCGATATTCCTTGATTGGTGAAAGCGTCATTTATTTTCCTACCCCAATTGAAGAAGAAAACCCAACCGATATCTATGATTTAGCAATGACGATTGATACCTTCAATCAACGTTAC
>CAMCVC010000055.1:0-4823 GCA_945879785.1 Staphylococcus epidermidis
ATCGTTGAACATCTTGAGACGTTAACACATGCGCAAGATGGTGAGAAGGGTAAAAATATTTTTTATCGATATCCCCCAAAAACACACCTGCGCGTAACGTATGAAGCGCGGGATGATAGGCATAGCGTGTTGGAATCATAAAGAAACGATTCTCTAGCATAAAGTTTGGTTGGATTCGTTGACTGGTTAAGGTTTGCGTGGCAAATTGTCGCCATTCAGAAGGCATTGGGTTGCGCATCCGATGTTGAAATTTCATTCTTGGTTCCATCACACCTTGATGTTTCAAGATGACGACATATTGACCTTCTCCTTGAATGTGATGAGGCCATAATTTAACACCAATCCCATGGGTGGTTTTAGCATCAAACATGGATTGAAGCGGATGAGTGATGACTTGAAATATTGGGTTTTTTTGGATAAAGTCTTGAATCAATTGTTCATTTTCTTCTGGAGAAAAGGTATGCGTTGAGTAGACAATTGTGCCACCTGGTTTTAATAACAATGTGGCCGCATTGAGCAAAACCGATTGACGAACTGCACACATCTGAACATGTTCGATAGACCAAGCCTCCATTGCTTTAGGATCACTACGAAACATGCCTTCCCCACTACACGGTGCATCAATGAGAATCTTGTTAAAAAATTGAGGAAAGATTTTTGTGAGATGTTGAGGATCGTGTTGCGTCACCACCACTTGGGTTAATCCCGTGCGTTCAACGTTATGCATCAACGCTTGCGCTCGTTTGGTATCCACTTCGTTGGCAATCAGGAATCCATCCATCGAAAGTTGACGAGCAATATCGGTGGATTTGCTACCCGGGGCAGCAGCTAAATCCAAAACAAAGTCACCGGGTTGAATATCCATCATCGGCACGACTGCCATCGCCGAAGGTTCTTGAAAATAAATCGCACCCGCGTGGTGATAAGGGTGATGCCCATGGATCATGTTGCCTTGGAGGTATCGACCTAAGGGATGCCAGGGAATGGATTGAGGAAACATGGCATGAAGTAGTTTGCGAGGGTCTTGATGAATGCGTATCCCTTGAATAGAGGCTTTTGAATAGCTTTCCACAAAGGAAGAAAAACCTTCCTTGGGAAGGTTTTTTTCCATTCGTTTTAAAAAGAGTTCAGGTAACTTCATCCACGAACAAAGTTAACGACCAAATCGATGGTGGCAACTTTACTAATGGTTTCGTGAATCGAACAATACTTTGCCCCTAGTTCTGCAGAGGTTTTTAATTGAGTTTCATCTTGTCCACCTCGAATGGTGAGCACGATTTTCACAGATTCTAACGTCGCAGGAACGGTGTCTCTTTTGACACCACTGACTTCTAGATTGGCATCTTTAAAGACTAATTTTTTCTTGTTAGCAACACTGAGGAAGGTTGAATAGAAACAAGAACCAAGAGCTCCATAAAGTAAATGATAAGGTGCAATACCGTCTGGTTGCGCTCCTAACACCACGCGACCGCTGGGTGATGTCATCGATCCGACAAAGGTATTGGAGAATTGAAGTTGAATGTTATCTGTTTTCATAAATTTTTCCTTATATACAATATAAACTATTTTAAAATAATAAAAATCGATTATGCTTAAGTTAAGGAATATACCATGAGACAAAAACAATTATTATTAAAGCAATTTCCATTTGTCACCTTTGATAAAGTCCGGTACAACGACACCGATCGACAAGGGCATGTCAATAACGCGGTGTTCGCTACGTTCTTTGAAACTGGTCGGGTGGAGATGCTGTATCAACCATCTCACCAATTTCTTTCAGATGACTGTTCATTTGTCGTTGCAAAATCGACGATAGAATTAATCGCAGAAATCCATTGGCCAGGTCAAGTGGATATTGGGACTGGCATCGTCCGGATAGGCAATAGCTCGTTAGTGATTGCCGCTAATCTATATCAACAAGGACGATTGGTTGCTACCTCAGAAACCATGGTGGTTCAAGTGAATACTCAAACCAAGACATCCCAAGGATTGGAACCCAAGGCAAAACTACTGCTGGAAAAATTTAAAGTCACGCTCGAATAAAGTTTGGTTATTTTTATATATTATGATATTTTGTTTTTTAGAAAGAGGTTTTTATGAACAATAACGCTGAATATCGTCGCAAGGGACGCGAGTTAACCAAGGGGAAAATACTGAATATTTTCTTGGTAGGTCTAATTTTTTCTAGCCTTGTTGGTGTGGTCACAGGTATTGGCGCAAGTTTTAATCCTGTGCTATCAGAAGATTTGTTAACAGTTCTTGATCCGGGTAACCCAGCGGTTGCTCAATTATTTAATTTAATTGCCCTTGCACTTAGCGGGTATGTCACCTTTGGTTATACAAAAATGTTTATTGGGGTTACAAAAAATGAAAAACCAGAATTTGAACCAATCTTAACTGCTGGTGTAAAAGAGCAACCAATCAATGCTCCATTACTAAGTTTAATTAGCAACTTCTTTCTTGGGTTATGGACACTATTGTTTATCATCCCGGGCATCGTAAAATCTTATAGTTATGCCTTGTCATCGTATTTACTCGTCAATGACAAGACCCTAGGACCAGTTGACGCTATTACCAAATCTAGAACATTGATGAACGGAAAGAAAATGCAGTTATTTATGCTTGATTTGGGTTATTTAGGTTGGTATATCTTATCGCTGTTTACCTTTGGTATCTTGTCCATTTGGGTTTCCGCTTGGCATCAAACCGCAAGAACATTATTTTTCGTTGATGCCGTCCAACCTAACACTCGTTAAGTTCGATCAATGAAAAAGGATTTGCTAAGCAAATCCTTTTTTCTTTCTCTACATTAAATATATAAAACGGTTCGAAATCCACGTTCACCGTAATAGGAATCTGCGCCGTTATGAAAAATAAACGCCCGACCAAATCGTTTATCACCAAACAATGCACCACCTAAATTTCGGATGCTTTTTGGCGTTAACACCCAAGAGGATGTGGTGGTGTCTATGTCTTGGAGTGATTGAAGATAATGATATTGTTCTTCAGTAAGTAAGGTTGTTCCCATGGCTTCTGCTAATGAAACCGCATTCCCTGCTTTAGGTTTAAATTCCTTACGAGCATCCCACGCGGCTTGATCATAACAAACACTGCGTCTTGCTTTAGGTGATTGCTGCGCACAATCCATGAAGATGATTTTCCCAGTCGCTTCTTCAATACCAACCACATCCGGTTCACCATCGCTCAATTCCATTTGAATTAAGGATTCTATTTTTTTCGTTGTTTTTAATTTTTGTAAAACGGTTTGCCACGAGATGGAGCGATGACGGTATGGGTTAGCTTCAAATCTTTTTTCTAGTAAAACCAAGATTTCTTCTTTGGATAACGACTTATTTTTTTCCATGATTTAAATCCTTCTTTGTGGCCTTATAAGGCTTGCCTTGTTGGTCATAGGTTACCCAAGTTCCAACTGGTTCACCTTTTAAAAAAGTACCTGAACGTTTCAAGGTTCCATCGATCCGATACCATTGCCAATCACCTTCAGGGATGCCATCGATGATTTGTCCTTTAGACCAAATGGTTTTACCGTTGGCGTGGTATTTGGTTACCCACGAACCGGGTCCTTTGATTGCTTTTTTTGCCTTAACCATAACGATAGTATTTTATCATACCCCCATAAAGAATCTTTTGGTTTTTGTTGCTGTATAATGCTGTTGGTTCAATAAATATCCTGTCATGAAAAAATTATTTCTCCATATTCGTTGGTACGTCATTCAAGAGTGGAAAACTTACCTTTTGATGTTTATCTTGCTAGTCAGCATTGCTGTCTTTGCATTGATTCCGGGTTGGTTATTGGGGCTATCGATTGATACGATTATTTCTGGTGGCTTGACCACTTCCAGTTTGTGGTGGTTAGGTGGTTCCTTGATTGCATTCCCGATTGTTCGTTATGGGTTAAGTTATTTTTATAACTACACCACGGTTAAAAAATCTCAACAACTCGCGCACACCCTTCGTAAGAGGTATTTAAGTCACTTATTTAACATGGACTCAAGTTTTTTTGAAACCTACCCTAAGGGAGATTTAATCTCACGGGTGACGGGTGATTTAGATTCCATTATCCAATCGGCAACGGGGTTACTTGAAGGTCTTGTCTTTAATATTGGTTTCATCATGATTACATTGGGGTTGATGATGCTGACCATCAGTTGGGAACTCACGTTAATTTCTGTACTCATCATGCCTATAGGATTAACGATCCTCAATTTGATTCGGGAAAGTAAACGTCAGTATTTTAAAAAGCATCGTGATATTTATGCAGCCTTTACGGAAAAAATGTTGGAATCCGTGGAAGGTCAAAAAGCGATTCGCGCTTATGTTCAAGAGGATATTGATTTAAAGAAACAACATCAAGAAATCAACAATGACATTGAATCTTGGCGATATATTGTCAAATTTGAAAACTGGTTTAACCCTTTGTTTGAAGTCATCTATGGGATTGCGTATGCATTGGCTTTTTCTTTTGGGATATATTTTATTATTCAACAATCGATGACCTTAGGGGGTTTGATTACCTTTGTCACTTACATTGGGATGCTTTATGGTCCATTTATTTCTATCTCAGGTATCTTTGCCCAGTTGAATCAGGCCACGATTGCTGTCGATCGTTTAGAAACGGTGCTTGACCATGTTCCTACAGTACAAGACACACCAAGTTCACAAAAGATTATCGGATTTAAATCGATTGATTTTAAAGGGGTGACTTTCCAATATCCTTTTGATAAACAACCCGTCATTAAAAATATTTCCTTCACCATTCAAAAAGGTCAAACCATTGGGGTGGTTGGTCCAACTGGGGCGGG
>CAMCVC010000056.1:0-4811 GCA_945879785.1 Staphylococcus epidermidis
GTAAAAGGTGCCAAGGCAATTTGACTTGAGATCCCGACAAAAGCGATGACGAGCGAAGAAAAGGTATACACTTCTGGTTCAAAGCCACTTGAGTTGATGAGGCCTGTGAATAAATAAAGAATGATGAGAAAGGAGAAAACGGAAATCACGGGGGCTATCACCAAGGTAAAGACACGTTGCCAAACCATGTGGTAATCCTTCTCAACGGTGGCAACATCATTCTTTTTAGGATAACTGTCGAGTAAGGTTGGCAAGAAAATAAAAGAAGCAATCAAAATGAGAATGTTGACATAGACTATCAAATTAATCGAGAGTCCAAAAAGAATATTGGTGGTGAGGATGATGATGAAAATCCCAATGTATAAAACGAAGGAATAAAATATAGAGGTAAAAAGTTTGGTGAAAAATAAGATAATGCCAACACCGATGTCTTGGCGATCCATGAGGTAAGGAAGAAAGATAACCAACCCATAGAATGCAAAGACGAGATTAGAAAACCTATTGAATTCAACAACAAACGAGTTTTCAAGTCTTAAAAAGGTGAAGTACAATCCACCCATCACCACCATGGTGATGATCAGGGCAAGACGATAGTTCTTAAAGATTGGAAATCGTTCAATCATTAAAGAAAGGGAAATCATCAATGGTAAGACAATAAATAAGGATTGATTTAAATCATTTAAAATCATGCTTATCTCAATCAGTCCCGTATCAATCACGGGCTGATTACCAATGAAGACAGCCAATTCGTTATTGAACACCATCAAGGTTCCTAACAGGAATGAAACAATCAACGCTTCTGGAAACCGTTTAAAACTTTTCTTCAATGGATTGGCAATCGCCAACCATAATCGATTCAATAATGCTTTCATCGTCTACCTCCTCGGTTTGATCCACCAGATTGACTAGCAACCCCAGCGGATGCGGCAGCATTTCTTCTTGCGTCATCAATAAAGTCATCAATCATCAAGACAATCCCGACGGCAATCGTTTCATCAAACTTGTCTTCAATCCCGAGCTGATACGTATCGCCCCAACTTAAGAACTTCTTTTGAATTTGAAGAACAACCCCTTGGTCATCTTTCATCATAAAGTTGAAGCCAAAGAAATCACCACTGAGTTCATACTTCTTCCCTTGGTAAATAAAATGAAACTTCGTCCCAAAAAGTGTCAATAATTGTTGGGCCATTTTTGCAATTTGTTGATCATTTTTGTCAAACAGGAAATAGGTAGGAGCAAAGGCGATGATCTTTTGTTTCATCGTCAGGATTGGCGTGGTTCCTCCTGCTTGAAACAAATCCCGGCGGCTGTTGAGGGTAAGAATTTTTCCTTTAGCCTCATAAAGTAAGGTTTGTTGTTCATCAAATACTTTAAATGTATCGCGTATGGCAAAGACCTTCTGTTTGAGATAAACGTATTTCATGTTATAAATTCCTCCACATGAATCATAAACTCCTCAAAGTAAGTATCGAATGGTAAATGTCCCGCATCCTGTATCACCACCAATTGTGCCACATTTGACATCGCTTGTTGTAATTTAATTCCCGTGGCGAGTGGAATAAAGCTATCATACTCTCCCCAAATCAGCAACGTTGGTTGGCGAATCAACCCTAATTTGGCATTGGTCGATCCCGAATCATTGTCCCGCGTAAATGCTTGAAGAATGTTGCCTGGAATGGTTTTATTCACATAATACATCTCATCAAAATCATGATAGGTGATTCGACCGGTATCAATTTCATCTTGGGCATACGCGGTCAAGAAAAAGGTTCGTTGGATATAGTAATTGCGAACCACATAGTCATACACAAACATCGGGATATTGGATGGCATTAACCCATTTTGACTTTCTTCAACATACCCACCTGAACCAATCAAAATCATTTCATTAACATAATCAGGATAATCATGGGCAAGATGAATGGAAACTTCCCCACCCATGGAGTGGGCCATGATGGTCACTTCGTCAATGCCTAGTGTGTCTAAAAACTTAACTAATCCTTCTGCTTGGTTTTGTTTTGCATAATCAAACTCAATGGGTTTCTCTGACAATCCAAAGCCAATCAAGTCAACGGCAATGACATGAAAACGGTCTTTAAGTGTATTCATCACGTCAATGAAATCGTAACTTGATCCTAAAAAACCATGAATCATCAAGATGGTGTCTGGATTGTTTTCTCCAACTTCTCGATAAAAATACTGCACGCCTTCAACGTCCACCGACTTAGCATAGGTGGTTCCCACGTACTTAAAGTTTTGCTCAATGCGTTGAACCGCTAGCCCTGAGACGACCAAACCAAGAACAATCATCGTGTATAGACTTAGTAAAATTCCGTTGCTAATTTTCCTAACCCAACGCGAGGTGTTTTTCATTTTTTCATGATCTCAATGCCTGCCAAGGTTGTTTGACCTTGATAAACAATGGTCTTACCTTTCATGAGCCAAATTAAGATTTGTCCGGATAAACCTTCTTTGATCGTGTGATCCATTTTGCCAAATTTAGGCGAAGGCAAGGCAACCACATCTTCCACCGATCCGACAATTCTTAAGCGATACGCACCGCGTTTAAGGACGTACTCGACTTGGTTGGTACCAATCAATTCGGAAGCAACACGCCCGCCATTATAGGTTGCAAACCGATAGTGTTTTCCTTGTAAATATAAATGGGCAATTAAACCCTGAAACCGTAATCCTAAGTAAGGAATGTTGGCATAAGAAAAGAAAAAGGATGTATCTTGTTCAGGAAAATGATTCCCTTGCATCCATACATAGGCTGATGGAAATGAAGATCCCCAATCTTTTTCTAAGTACCCTTTGCCGCCTGTAAAATCAATCGATTGGCCGTTAAGTTCTAGTTTACCCTTAAAGGTATGTAGTAAAGAAATCACGCCATGGTAACATTCCATTCTAGGTAAATACGCAAACGGACCCATGATGGAAGGATTTAAAAAACCTTGATTCAATGGGGTAGGATTGATGATTTGTAAGTCACCCTTTAATTGAAAGTTATCTTGTTTAAGGTCCAAGTGAATATGTTGAAGGGAGAATTGATTCATCCCGACCGCAACATAGAAGCGATCTTTGGCAGGTACGAACTCGTTGACGCGATAACGTATATAAAGATTCTTTAAGGTTGGCTTATCCCCGTGGCGGACCACAAACACCTGAACAAAGGCGTGGGGGTCTTTTTTCGCCAATGAAATACCAGGGATCAAAGCGATGGAAATTTTTTGATCAGGAGAAACAAGTTTAAAATACCAACCCTCAAAGTAAGCTTGGGTTTGCTGAAAGCCTTGATAAATTTCTGGTCGATTGGCTCTGTTCATAAAAAAAGCTAAGGTCTCCCTTAGCTTTATTTTACTCTAATTGTTGAGAATTAAGTTTACGAAGGTTGGAATGCGCCGAATAAGACTAACCAAGTTAAGAGGGTTTTTGCAACCAACGATAACACGATATAGCCTCGTTCACCGTGGAGGTAATCTTTAAACTTACCAACACCTAAGTATTGTAAGAGCATATTAACTGGGAAGGTATTGAATGCGACAAAGTAAGTGCCAAGAATAAACCAGACGAAGACTGGGACTGCGTCTAAATTAGGGTTGACGCCAATATAGAAAGCAATCGCTAACCATGGGGCTAAGCCGATGATAGTACCAAAAATGAATGGTAACCAATTCACTTTTTTGCCAACCTTGGTTTCACCTTGGTTTAATAATTCCATGTCTAAACCAAATAAGTTCATCGCAGCGTTCGACAACGCGATCAAGGCAAAGACAGCGACATCACGAACCCCAAAGAGTGCCGAGATTAAGACGATCATTAACGATGAGCTTAATGCATATTCGTACCAACGGAATTGGTTAATGCCAACACGTAAACCAGCGCGATATTTTTTCTTAAATGGGAAGGCGATTAAGAAATGGAAAATGGCCGACAATAATAAGAAACTCGCGGTCATTGGTAAGAATGGCAATTCAAATAAGGTGTCGGTATTGGTTAAGACCAATCCTTCTCCCACGACGAATTCCAAATAATTCCCAATCACAGGAATGGTAAACGTTGATTGCGATTCGTTTAAGGTTGGATAGACTAAAAAAGCGAACAACATCATCAAGACACCTTGGATTAAGTGGACTAAACCCATGGTCTTGTTGAACTTAATCAACTTGTCTACTTTTTGATCGAAGGTTGCAACTGCTAATTCTGCCATACTTTATTTCTCCTTTATTAAGTATTAACATAAACATTATATGCCTTTCCTTCTATAATGTTGCTAGAAACTCAACGATGATTCACAAATTTATCAAAGGGAGCAATCCCCTAAAACCAACCTTATTACTTCTCCACGGCACTGGTGGAGATGAAAACGACCTATTACCCGTTGGTAAATTGATTGATGGTGAGGCGAATTTATTATCGGTTCGTGGGGAAGTGATTGAAAACGGGATGCCAAGATTCTTTCGCCGCCTTGCTCCGGGTGTATTTGATGAACAAGACTTGATGTATCGAACAAGCCAACTTCATGATTTTATTGATAAGGCGAGCAAAACCTATGATTTTGATCGAGGCGATGTGATGGCCATTGGTTATTCTAATGGTGCCAACATTGCAGCGAATATGCTTTTACAAATCCCTTTTAGTTTACGTGGAGCGATCTTGATGCATCCCATGCTGCCACGAAAAGAAGGAACGGTACCCGAACTTAAACAAACTCAGGTGCTGATTACTGCTGGTAATAATGACCCTATCGTTCCTATTGAAAGTACCCAAGCGTTAAAAAAAGTGCTTGATGATCACGGAGCTTTGGTGTC
>CAMCVC010000057.1:0-4731 GCA_945879785.1 Staphylococcus epidermidis
GCTAGGGAACCTGTGACTAATAATACACCATTGGCAGGGACACCTTTGGCGAGAATGCTTAAGGCTTGTTGATAGTCTTCGATGAAAGGAAATTGTAGTTTAGGATAGTCACTTTTTTTCCTCGCTCGAGCATGAGGAAACGAGGTCACAAAGATAAACTTGGTGAGTTTAGAAATTTCCAATAACATCGGGTCAACATCTTTATCTTTAAAGGCGGCAAACAAGACATAAATGGATCGGTGCTGATGATGCGTCATTGCTTGAATTAATGCTTGAACCCCACCAGGATTGTGCGCGCCATCGAGAATAATCATCGGTTGTTGTTTGATCAGTTCCAATCGTCCTGGCATAAAGGTATGACGAATCGAAGCTTGAAGTTCTTCTTCTTGGATGGGATAACGATGCTGGAGTTGATCCACCGCTTCAATCGCCAAAGCCGCATTGTCGATTTGATAGTTGGCAGACATGGTTAAGGTGAACGGTTGATGCTTTCCGTAGCGAAAGACAAATGGCGGTTTCGCTGATATCACTTCAATTGGTTTTCGTAGCGTTAATACTGATTTTGCCTGGCGAGCGACGTCTTCAACCACCTGCATCGCACCATGAGGCAAAGGTCCAACCACCACCGGAACCCCTTGTTTAATGATCCCAGATTTATGGTCGGCAATCTTTTCCACAGTGTCCCCTAAATAAGCTTTATGTTCTAAAGAGATATTGGTGATGATGCTTAAGACTGGTTTAAAGATATTCGTCGCGTCAATCTTTCCACCCATGCCCACTTCAATCACCACAAAATCACACCCTTGATCATGAAAATAATGAAACGATAATAGGGTTTGCATTTCAAAGGCGGTTAATTGATAAGCATCAAACGTTGCTTGCCACTTATTAAAAAAAGTAAGAATATAACCATCATTGATTTCATCGTCATTGATATAAATCATTTCTTGGAATCGTGATAAGGCTGGGGAAGTAAATAGACCTACTTTTTTAAACCGAGTTTGATAAATATTTCTTAAAAAGGTTGCGGTGGAACCCTTACCATTCGTCCCGGTAATGTGAATCGCTGGAATCGTGAATTGAAACGGATGATCCTTTAAAAATCGGTCATAGTTGGCCCGAGAATAAATGGGAGATATTTTCTCTTTAAAATAAGTAATGAGTTCTGGGATGGTTTTAATCATGGAAGTCCCCTTGTTTGGCGGATCGCATTTTTTTCACGGTGTCTTTGGTCTTCATCGCTTCACGCTTATCGAAATGCTTTTTGCCTTTACCAACTGCAATCAGGACTTTCACCATCCCTTTTTTTAAATACAACTTGATTGGAAGAATGGTTAATCCTTTTTCTTGAATTGCTTTGGATAGTTTTTGAATCTCTTGTTTATGGGCGAGAAGTTTTCTAGTTCTTAACGGCTCATGGTTAAAGATGCTGCCTTGTTTATACGGGGCAATATGCATGTTTAATAAAAACAGTTCTTGGTTTCTATTGATGACATAGCTATCCGATAACGATCCCCCACCTGCGCGTAAACTTTTTACTTCCGTGCCGGATAAGACGATGCCGGTTTCTAAATGATCAGACAAAAAATAATCGTAACTGGCGCGACGATATTGAACTAATATTTTTTCTCCAGTGGTTTTTTTCATATTATAAGCACTGAAAAAATTATACTATAATCCCTTGAATCCCAAGGGGATGAATGTTTATGGATGGAGGGCTTGATAAGCTTTTAAACCGGCTAGCAGAATATCCATCGCCGTCGCCATCGCTTTAGGTTCGAGCACAAAGGCAATACGAATTTCTTGTTTGCCACGACTGGCATCTACATAAAAATCTTTTCCCGGCGTGACCAAGAGTCTTTGTCCCTCATATGAGAAAGATTGGATTAACCAAAGCGCAAAGGCTTCGGCGTTAACAACAGGTATTTCTAACATCATATAGAATGCACCTTCAGGTCGAACGTAGCGAATTTTAGGATTGGTTTTTATTTTATTGATCACGGTTTCAATGCGAGCAAAGTATTGATCGCGCGTCCACTCAATATGGGATGCTGGCAAGGCATAAAGTGCGGCAGCACCAAGTTGATCAAGTAAAGACACCCCTAATCGTGATTGGCCTAGTCGATGAATCTTTTGCATGAACGATTGGTTTTTGCAGAGTAAGCAACCAATGCGAGCCCCACACGCCGAATATCGTTTGGACACACTATCGACGATGATGACCCGATCTTGGACGTCAGGGAAGGAAGCAAAAGATAACGCTTGGTTGGTTCCAAAAGTTAATTTCCGATAGAGTTCATCCCCAATAAGCCATAGGTTATGTTTCTTGGCAATCGTGCTCAAGCGAAGTAATTCTTCTTTACGATACACGCGACCCGATGGGTTACTAGGATTGGCAATCAGAATCGCTCTGGTTTTTGCGGTGATCTTTTTTTCAATCGCCTCAATCGAGGGAATCGCATAGCCGTCGGAAGCAAAGGTTGGAATCCCGACAAGGTTGATATCCAATTGTTTGGTGAAGGCTAAATAATTTGGATAAAAAGGTTCTGGGGTAAGAATCTCATCCCCAGGATTACAAATCACAAAAAAAGAAAAGAGTAGAGCATCCGTTGCCCCTTGGGTGATTTGAAGATCTGAAAGATCAAATGCATACCCGTCTTTGGCAAAATATTGTTGAACTGCTTTTAATAACGTTGGATGACCTTGAGAAGGTGCATAGGCAATATGGGGATGTTGATAAGCCCGCATCGCCTCAATAAACACCGAAGGTGTGGGTAAATCAGGCTCACCAATGTTTAAATAAAAAACCTTATGACCTGCTGCTTCTGCAGCTTTCGCATAAGGTAATAATTTTCGAATAGGGGAAGGTGGATAAGCATCGGCACGAACGGCGAGGTGAGGTTGTTCCATCAGGAACCCAACTTTCTATTTGCTGCCGAGATACTGATAACCAGCACTGACAACCGCTTTTTTAAAGGCATCTTCGTTGACGGAGGCTTGTAACATCACTTCTGCTTCTTCGGCCATGAGATTGACTTTGACATTAGCAACGCCAGTGACTTGTTTAAGGGCAGTGGTGACTTTGGCTGCGCAATGCACGCATGTCATGCCGCCAACGCGTAAGGTTTTAATTTGTGCCATAAATATTTCTCCTCTTTTATTTTACTCTATTTGGGTTAAATCGACGTAATCGAAGTGCGTTGAGCACAACCGATACTGAGGAGAATGCCATCGCCAAGGCGGCAATCATTGGGGAAAGTAACCATCCCAAGAAGGGAAATAAGACCCCAGCTGCCAAAGGAATAGCGACGATATTATAGATAAATGCCCAGAAAAGATTCGTTTTCATGTTAATCACAACACTCTTCGATAAGGCAAAGGCATAGACAACTTGGCGTAAATCGGATTGTAATAAGACAATATCGGCAGCCTCAATGGCAATATCGGTTCCTGCCCCAATCGCCATGCCTACATCCGCGCGCATTAACGAAGGCGCGTCATTGATCCCATCTCCGACCATGATCACTTTTCTTCCTTGTTGTTGTAGGTTTGCAATCACGGCGTCTTTATCTTGAGGCAAGACTTCAGCGATGACTTCATCAATGCCAACTTCATGGGCAATCGAATCGGCCACAGGTTTTAAATCTCCAGTTAACATGACGAGTTTTTTTCCGAGTTTTTTAAGTCCTTGGATGGCCTCGATGCTAGAAGGTTTCACCGCATCGGCAATCACAAAGTGAGCCATGAGTCCGTTAGGTCCATTCATCTCAATGATCGTTTTTCCCGTTGATAGGATGTTCCTCAGTTGATCGGTGACGGTTGTAATTTTCGATAAGCGATACGTTTGTTCTTTTATTTTTCCGCGAACACCCATCCCTGGCACATAGACAAAATCCACCACGGGTAATAGCGCACCTTGATGTTGGTCAACGATGGCTTTGGCAAGTGGATGTTCAGAATTGGTTTCAATGGAAGCAGCGAGTTGTTGGATCGTCTTTAAAGGGGTGCCATCATGAATGATCGTATCGACCACCACTGGTTTTCCTAATGTGATGGTTCCGGTTTTATCCATGACCACGGTATCGATGGTATGTAATTTTTCCATCGCTTCGGCGGATTTAATTAAGATGCCAAGTTCCGCACCTTTACCGGTGCCCACCATCATCGTCACTGGGGTGGCTAATCCAAGTGCACATGGGCAAGAAATGACTAAAATCGCAATCATGATTTGTAAAGCAAACTCAACGTCGTTAGTGACCATGAACCAAACCACAAACGCGGTCAAAGCTATACCAATGACAATTGGTACAAAGTATCTGGATATTTCATCCGCAAGTTTAGCAAGGGGTGCTTTGGTTTGACTTGCTTCTTCCACAAGGCGAATGATTTTTGCGATGGTCGTGTCGTCTCCTAGAAACTTCACTTCCACTTCAATGACACCCAATTGATTCAGGGTTGCAGCAATCACGGAATCACCAACGCGTTTATCAACCGGTAAAGATTCACCAGTGATCGCTGCTTGATTCACGAGTGTTTCACCACTTTTAATCACTCCATCCACAGGAATAAGTTCTCCTGGTTTGATGAGGACAACATCGCCGACGACTAATTCACTGACCAATACTTCCTTGATGCCATCCCTGGTTTTTTTCCAGGCTTGTTTTGGTTTTAAATCGATGAGTTTTTCTAAAGCTCCTAAGGTTTTTTGTTTTGATATTTCTTCTAAATATT
>CAMCVC010000058.1:0-4393 GCA_945879785.1 Staphylococcus epidermidis
ATTGAACCTAAAATCATTCCTACCACAATGGCACCTGCGCCAAGGTTGGCAGCACCGAGGTAATTAATTCCCCCATCCGATAACACTTGATTACCGATGGTGGTTGCATCCGTACCAGCGGCACCCAATGCAGTATCCATCGCATGTTGAGTCCATTCAGCAATCCAAGGAATCATCGCCATCACGGCGGCAGGGGCATATTTAAGGTCTGAAGAAGTAAACGCTTGTGTGGTAATCACAATCCCAATGTAAAGAAGGATTGGATATAACGCAGGTAATGGAACAATATTTAATAAGACTGGAACGATCCCTAAGAATGTCATAAGTAGGACACCAAATCCGGTGGCGAAAGCATAACCAATTCTTGCTCCCGCTTCTTTCCACCCTGGGTGACCAATAAAAACGGCAGTGGGAAATGGTGAACCAAAAGCAACACCTAACAAAGTGGTAATGCCATCGGCGGCTAAAGCTTCTCGTGTGCTATATTCATCCCCAGCAGCGGCTGCAGATTCAACGTTATCAATGGTTTCAAGAAAATTATAAATGCCCAAGGGGATCGCGGCGATAATGATTGGACCGACGACTTCTAAACCTTGTTGGTTAAACAATTCACCTAAAGCAAAATTAGGTAAATATAGTCCTACCTTATCAAAGGAGCCAAGCAAGTTATCAAGTGACATATAACCACTCACCCAGCCAATGATCACACCAAGTAAAATGGCAACAAGACCAACAGGTAAATTAAAAGGCATCCGAATCTTACCAACGAATCCTAATAGAACCACCGCCAAGGATATTAAACCGATATACGGAACGTAAAATACACTAAAGGCTGGATTCAAAGCGATGTAGGTAATCGAAACACCAGCAAGGGCACCTAACATAGCTGAACGTGGTAACCATTTTCGAACTTGTAATCCAATCCCAACTCCTAAAATTTCAATCAACCCTTCGACAGCGGCCCAAATTAAACCAGCAGACCACGCCAAGGTTGCATCATTGGTTGTCCAATACACAGGGCCGATCACAGAGAAAACAATTAAAAACATATGGGGAACACTTGAACCAGAAGGAAGAGCGGTGACATCTTTTCTTCCAGTTTTTTTTGCAAGTTTGTATGCCATAAAAGAGTAGTAGACACTTGCAAGAAAAATTGCTAATCCTACAGCCGGAAGAATTCTTCCGTAAACAAAGGCATCCGGTAATCCGACAACAACACTTAAGAGCACAGCCATGGTGAGAATATTGGTTAAATTGTTGGTAAAGAGACCAAAAAAGCCATTCCAATCACTTTTTACCCATAGTTTCATAAAAGCTTCCTCCGTGTTTTTATCATAAAGGTTCTTGTAAGCGTTTACATTGTTAAATGTAAACAAAGATAAACATATTTTGTTGTAGTATAATGACAACATGAGTGTGTTTATTAGTGATCTACTGTCAGCTAATATTTTAGATAGTTATAAAATTGTTGCCGGCAAAGGAAAGTTGAACCGTGAAGTAGAAAGTATTTCCTTATTAGAAACGCCTGATTTTGAAAAATACGTCAAAAATCGAGCGTTGATTTTAACCACGCTTTATCCAATCAAATCAAATTTACCTTTGTTTAAGAAGTTAATTCAAGTGCTTGTGGATCGCCAAGTCGCAGCCTTAATTGTCAAACTCAAGCGGTATGTTGAAGAAATTCCCGAAGACATTGTTCGCTTGTCTGAAACCCTAGGGTTGCCACTGATTACCATAAATTATGACGCAAATTTATCCGATATATCAACTCGGATTTTGGACGAATTGACCAACGAAAGTTTAAAAACCATTTCATTATCGTCCTTTTATCTAGACTTGGTGAAAACCCTAGATGAGAATCCCAAACTTGAAACGATCCTTAGTTTTCAAACTCGCTTAGAAAACATGGATTATTGGATCTATTCAAAAGTCCAAGAGAAAATCGTATCTACCAATAAAAAAATCAACACGATTGCCAAAGAAATTAGCACCCACAATCCAACCTTTCAAAAAATCAATGATCAATTTGTCTATTCTGATGAGGTGAAATTATCCAACCAATTGTTATATCAAGTGGTGTTCTTTTCGAAAGAAGATAATCGCAGTAAGATTTATTATTACGCGGAAATCATTAAATTGATGTTGGTGTTTATCTATCAAAAAAGACAAGAGATTTCTTTACAACAAAATCAGTTTCTCATTGAATTAGTAACCACCAGTAATACTCCTTATGCCAACAACGAAGTATTTCAAGAAAAAAGTGAAATATTCGGTTGGAACGTTAAATTCCCTCTTGATATGATTTTGTTTCAAATCCAACAATCCATCCAAATCAGCCCCTTTCAATTCAATGATTTAAAAGATGATTTGATGACACTCTTTCAATTAAAAAAAGAAGAAATTCGTTTTTTAAATCTTAATCAAAGACTTTTATTTCTTTTGAATGGGAAAGAAGTCAGTAACTTAGAATCCAAATTAAGAACGCAAATTCATGACTGGGAAAAACGCTTTAAATATGTTGAAATTAAGGCTACTTACACGACTCAAATACAAACTGTTAACGCCATTGCCGCGGATTATGCAACGTTATCAAGAGGTTTGAATTTTATCACCCAGCGTCATATCCGTGAACGCGTTTTCAATCAACAATCTGTAAAAATGTTTTCAATTTTAGGAAAAATTCCTGAAGCAGAAATTAAGGAATACGTCCAATTGGTTTTAAATCCTTTGCTTCAATATGAAGAAAAACATGGGGGTAATCTTTTAGAAACTCTTTATATGTTAATCAGTAAACAATTCAATTTAAAGAAAACTGCCGAGGCACTATTCATCCATTACAACACATTAAGACATCGCTTACAGGTGTTAGATTCCTTAGGATACGGAAAAAGTAAATTAGAAACAACACACTATGATCTTATCTTTGCCGTCTATTTAGCAAAAAGTTTAATGTAAATATGCTACACCAAAACAAAACGTTCACGAATCTCGTGAACGTTTTAACATCAATTGGGAGAACCGGAACCCACGTCTTTTCGCGTAACTTTCGCCACAGCTAGGACATGATTACCTTCGGTCAAACGCTTTTCAGTCAAAGGGGAACTTCGACATACGTCAACTTTTGAATAGAGGTTCCCGTCCTCAACTTCATCATAGGGCATCCTTCACCATTACTCACATCACCCATGGTTATTTTTGGACAAACGTCTTTTATGCCTAGGGGGATGGCAAACTAGGATAGCAGCGATAAATTATGTAAAACCTTTATGGTTATCATCGTGATTAACAATTTTTCGATATCTTGCTTGGTGGGATTTAAGTTAAAATAGAATCTAGCAATAAGAAATAAAGGAATTCACACCGATGCGCATCGAAAATGAACTTAAATTAGACTTCTCCGATGTCTTGATTCGCCCGAAGCGATCAACCCTAAAAACACGCAAGGATGTTGATCTTCTTCGTACCTATAAATTTTTACACGCCAAAAAAAGAGAATGGCAAGGCATTCCCATCATGGCTTCCAACATGGACGGGGTTGGGACGTTAAAGATGGCGCTTGCGATGCAACAAGAAAAGTTATTAACCGTCTTGGTGAAAAGTTACCACGTTGAGGATATTCGTCCCATTGTTGATCAACTTCATCCTGATTTAACCGTGTTTTCTACCGGTGTCAGTGAATCAGATTTAACTAGATTAGAAACCATTCTCAACACCTTCCCTAAGTTTTATATGATTTGTATTGATGTCGCCAATGGGTATAGTGAATTCTTTGCCGAGTTTGTTTCTAAAGTTAGACAACGTCATCCAGACTGTGTCATCATCGCTGGCAACGTGGTCACCGGGGACATGACCCAAGAACTTATTTTACGCGGGGCCGATATCGTCAAAGTTGGCATTGGCCCGGGAAGTGTTTGCACCACCCGAATTCAAACCGGGATTGGGTATCCACAACTATCGGCGATCATCGAATGTGCAGAAGCTGCACACGGGATGGGCGCCCTCATCATCGGTGATGGCGGTTGCACGTGTCCTGGCGATGTCGCCAAAGCCTTTGGCGCAGGCGCAGACTTTGTCATGCTTGGTGGCTTACTTGCCGGTCATGATGAAGGTGGTGGCACCATTCACACCGTAGAAGAAGCAACCGGAACGTATGATCCTAAAACTAAATTACCAAACACCAAACCAATCTCATACATTCAGTTCTATGGGATGAGTTCAGACACAGCGATGACCAAGAACCATCAAGAAATGCTTAATTACCGTAGTTCTGAAGGTCGAACGGTGGAAGTCCCCTATCGGGGTCAAGTCAGTCTCACCATTCAAAATATCTTAGGTGGATTACGTTCCACGTGCACCTATGTCGGAGCAAAAACCTTCAAAGAATTATCCAGAG
>CAMCVC010000059.1:0-4239 GCA_945879785.1 Staphylococcus epidermidis
ATTACGATTCATCAAGGAGACATTTACGGCTTTATTGGCAAGAATGGTGCGGGGAAAACGACGTTGATTCGTGTGATCGCAGGGATTGCTGAACCCACCAGTGGATCGTTTAGTTTGTTTGGTGAATCCAAACCAACTGGCATTATTAAAGCTAGAAGAAGGATGGCAGCAGTGGTGGAATCTCCAGCGCTACATTTAAATTTATCCGCCTATGATAACTTAAAACTACAATGCATTTTGTTAGGGATTCAAGAAAACCACGATGGGGTGATTCGTGATGTGCTCAAGCAAGTGGATTTAGAAAAATTATTAATCGAAAGAAAAAAGAAATCTAAAAATTTCTCCTTAGGGATGCGCCAACGTTTAGGGATTGCCATGGCCTTAATTAGCAAGCCTAAATTTCTCATCCTCGATGAGCCTAATAACGGTCTTGATCCAGAGGGGATTCGGGATTTACGTCAATTGCTTTTGAAGTTAAATCAAGAACAAGGATTAACAATGTTGATTAGTTCTCATATGTTAACCGAACTTTCTAAATTAGCCACCCGTTATGGATTCATTGATAAAGGTAAATTACTCAGAGAAATCACTGTTGAAGAATTAACAAAGGAATCTAGACAAGCGACAATTCTTCAACTTAGTTCCAGTCAACTTCGCATTGACGAACTCAACGCAGCTGGTTTAAAAGATTTTGAATTGGTAGAATCTAAACTACGCATTTATGGTCAACAGTCCTTACAACCTTATCTAAATGAATTGCTTAAACAAAAGATTGAACTCGTGAACATGCAAAAAGAAACTGACGATCTAGAAGCTTTCTTTATGAACATGATTGGAGGAAAATAACATGAAGCGTTTATTTGCCTTGGAATTTTCTCGTTTAAGACGGCAAACCTCAACTTGGGTGATTGGTTTGATTATCTTGATACTTGGTGGTTTAAATGTTTTGATTTCACTAGCTTTTTCTTTCCCGGAAGAGGATGGGACAAGATCGTTTATTTTTACCTCGCGCAGCATCTTGGAATCTAGTTTTCAATTAGGGCAAATTCAAATTTTACTGATCGGTGTGATCGCGAGTTTATTTATCGCTTCAGACATCAGTCAAGGAACGATTCGCAACAAAATCATTGCCGGTCATTCTAAATTTGAAATTTATCTCGTGCAAATGGGAATGTCTTTCGCGATTACAGTTATTGGGTTGATGTTATTTCACGCTCTTCCAACGGCATTCTCTTGGTTAATCACGTTTCCAATTACTGTTGATGATGGCGGTAGTTTTGCGAATTTCATGATTCATATGAGCTTTGGGTATTTCCTTGTCATTACCGGAGTATTGGTCACGACATGGATTGCGTTAAGGACCAAAACTACTGCTTCAGCGATTATCTTCACGTTACTTATTTTCGTTTTAGGGCCAACTTTATCTACCATTGCTCTTTCGATTGTTCAAGGTATTGCCTTGCTTAACCTTGATCAATTTGCTGATGCCGCAGAATTCGTTAAGATTCAAGCACAAGTGATCGACATTTTTGAATGGGTTTATTTTTATCAGTTAAACCGCTTAGCAAACATCGGCACATTTTTTGACCTGGTTGGAATCACCAATTTGAATTTCTTCAATCCAAATACGATACCTTTTATCGTTAAAACCTTAATCAGTAATGCTATCTTACTGACGTTGATCATCGGTCTTGGTGGTAGACGATTCGCTAAATCCGATTTACGTTAAGCTAAACCACACGCTTGGCGAGTCGTAGTTGACGTCATCCCATACACCAAACAAATGTATGACGCTTGATCGACATAGGGGTTACGGTTACCTTGATTGGTATAGACGCGATTATTTCGTTGCATGTCCCGATTGGTCGGTGGGTATTGTAACGCCCAGAGAACGCCTAATTCATTGGATTGAAAATTACCATCTAATGTGTAGCCATAAAGGGTATTCATGTAAAGTGTTGCCCTAGCGACTTCACCTTTCGCAGCATCGTTTGGTTCAAAGAAACCACCGGCAACATAATTATCCGTCACCAGATTACTAGAGTCTTTGACTTGGGTCGTTGAATTCTTTGTCGCGACGATTCCAAATCGGTAATTGCCGCGTGTACTATTTGTTTTCCAATCATCGGCGAAAATATGATGGTTATCATCTAAAGCGGATCCACTAATCTTCGATTGGGGATAAGTATGTTCACGATTCCATGTCGTTGCGGTGTTGCCACTGACATGGGCAGTCTTAAGATAGTTACGGCGAGGATAGATGGTGACAACTTTATTGGATTCTGTTAAGGATTCATCTGCAGATTCATATCGCCACCAATTATAATCAACATCAATATTAGAGGATATTAGAATATCTAGAGCGTTTTTAAGCGCTTCACCAGATAAAGAGGGTGATATATTTTGATAGTAATTTGGCGCGTTTGAAGGAATGGTGATCAATGAAACCGGTGAACTTGAATTTACAACGGAAGTGTTCAAACTAGAAGAAGAGGAGCTGATGGAAGATTGACTAGAGACGATTTCACTTGAAACCACACTACTTGAAGTAGCATCGGAAGATGAAATGGAAGGATTTGAATTGGAAGAAGCCAATACGCTTGTGTCATCCAAACTCGAATCCAAGGACGTGATTTGAGAACTCTCTAAACTTGAATTTTCGATGCTCAGGACGCTTGATAATGACTCGGACGTCGAAGGAAACGGAATATCACAAGCAGATAATAAAGTTGTGATTAAAATGAAAGACCTTAGATATTGCTTTTTCATATCACCATCATATCAATGCTTTGAAAAATTATATAGAGGATTATGCATTCAAATTACTGAGAAAACGAAGAGCCGGAATGGTTTCAATTCCATTGTTATCGACAAACATCCAAACGTTTTGAAAGTCCCAAACGTTTGCATATAGGAATGAATTTGGATCGGTATAGTCTTCTCGATAAAGGTTAAATGCCACATCAACTTGATTGCCTACCCCAACACCTGGTAAAGTCACATCGATAAAGCCTCCTGAGGCGACATAAGTATTGTTGTCAAAATCAAAATTATACATTTCAATTTCTGATTCTTGTAAAAGGTAACTAACACCGTACATCAAGGTTAAGATGACCCGATTTCCCACAATCGCTCCAATACCGATATTGTTATAGGAACCGGCACCAGTTTTCCCAATTTCTAATGCAATGATCTCACCCATATTGAAGGAGTGATAGAGATGAACTTCACCCAAAAGAGGGAAATTTAAATCAAAATCAATTGGCCAGGTTGCCCCAATTAAACCACCACCATCATAGTTTTTGACGATGACATCACCATAGTTATAAGCATTTTTAATGGTTACTTTAACAGACATTATAGGTGCTAAGACGCCAAATAATCCACCTACACGTTGTTCACCATAAACTTGATTATAATTCATGAGGTTTCTGGCAATTAAATTTGTGCGAACATCATTTAAACCCATAATACCGCCTACATTCAATACGCCACTGACAGTGCCTAAACTTGCAATTTCATTCATATAAATAAATTGTTGGAAATACCAAAGTGGAATACCCGTAGAACCAACAATGCCGCCCACATCCACAACCCCTTCAATTTCACCTGTATTGACAACTTGATAAAGATAACTTGATGCCCAGACATATCCAATGATGCCGCCTAAATATTCGATTGGATATTCTCCAGAATATAAGTAAATCGATCCATCCAAATCATTTCGATCATAAACTAATCTGACATTGCCTTCATTTAGAACTTGATAAAGCGCGGCAAATTCAGTTGCCCCAACGATCCCACCGATTGCAACGATACTTAAGTTTTGGATTGGAAATTGAAACAAAATCGCGATATCAATTCTGTTTACCACTTGATAAAACACTGTATTTGAGGCAAAACCAACTGTTCCACCTACTCTTTGAATGGAATAATAAACTGGATCAAGGGTGGTGAATTCCATTAATCCTTGTGTTTCAATCATCACAAGGCGATCACCATACGAGGTACCGATGAGTCCGCCAATACTACCTCTTTCCGTTGCTAGGACATTGCCACCGAGCAAGATAGAGAGTTCACTTAATATTTTTACATAGACACTTTGTTCTGAATAACCAGCTATACCACCATGAAATCCATATCGGCCATCGATGGAAACATCACTCGTGTGAACACTCGAAAATACAGATAAATTCGTTTCACCTGCTAGTCCACCTAGATAAGAATGTCCAGAAATAC
>CAMCVC010000060.1:0-3984 GCA_945879785.1 Staphylococcus epidermidis
GCGAAGCTTGTGGGAGCAACCAACACTTCTAGTTGATCACCATTGACGTGAATGTGTTGAACATCGACATCCCCTAGAATGAGTTGTTCTTCTACCACCGCTTGTTGCTGCCCTAAAAAGACAAGTTGGCCATATTCAGTGAAGTTAAATAAAACCGAACCCATTTTGCCATTGCGTTTCGTAATCGATGAGCGAACTTCAGAAATGGCTCGGTTGATGTTATCGGTTAACGTATCCACGACCAAGTAACATCCACCTGGCCCAAACGCCTCATAACGACCGGCGTTGTAAGCTTCGACTTCGCCACCCGCGGCTTTTTTAATCGCCCGTTCGATGACGTCCCTGGTGACATTCAAGGCTCGGTATTTATCAATCGCTGAACGTAAAGGTAGGTTACTTTCCGGATCAGGGGTTCCCGATTTCGCCGCCATATAAATTTCCCTGGAAGCACGCATAAATAACGCCGACCGTTTTGCGGCCGTTGCTGCCATTGATGATGCTCTCACTTGATATGCTCGGCCCATGTTGCTTACCTCAAATCTTTCAAATTATATCACTTGAAATAGAGACGGTTGATGGTCTTTAATTGGTATTTATCGACAATATCAAACAAGATTTGATACTTGTTTCCTTGGTAGGCATCGGGGGCATGGGCATCTAATCCTATGATCGTGGTGACCTCATGCTCCTTGGCGATTTTCCAAAACCCTTCATAAGGATAAGGATACCGGTATTCCCCTTGAATCATCATCAAGCCTCTGCTGACCCCACCAAGATTAAGTTCTAAGGGGACGTTGTAGGTCACGGACGCTTTGGCAATCTTATGTGCCACCGCTTGGGCGTGTTCATCCCAACCACCGGCATATCCCAACATATAAAGATCAGGATGGGCAACGTAAGAAAATAGACCTGTCTTCATCGCTGCAACAATGCTATCAGCATATTCATGAATCAAGGCTGGATCTTTCACGGATGCATAATAAATCGGGAATCGATGATTGACCAAACGGAAATGCTGACCTAAGATCAAATATTCAAACCCATGGTCTACCTTTAAACTTTGGTAATACTTATCAAAGACTGGGTAGTATTCCGCTTCAAATCCTAAATGAACTTGAATCTGTTTCGCGTATTGTTTTTTTAATTGGAGCACGCTTTGTTTATAGTCTTCGAGTTGGCTATATTCTCCTCGTGTGCCGGGCTGAGAAATCCCTGGAAAGAAAATGTGATCAGAAAAACCAATGACCTTGAATCCATTGGCGATGGCAGCTTTCACATACTCCTCATCCGTGCCATAGGCGTGCCCACAGCGAATCGTATGGGAATGATAACAATAATCCAATTTATTTTTCATAACGCACCTTTTCTAAACATAATCCTTGGGGTTCTGCTTTAAAAGATAGAGGTCCTTTTCTCTTATTGTCTAAGGATTCTTGGATGGTTTCAAGGGATATTTTGTCTTGACCTAAAGCAATCAATGTTCCGATGATGATTCTCACCATGTAGGTCATGAACCCATTGCCAACAATCGTAAACTTGAGTAAGCGACCTGCTTGAGTTAACTTCAACGCAAAGATGGTTCGTAAAAAATCCGCGCCATCTTCTTTTTTGGTCGTGAAGTTGCGAAAGTCATGTTCCCCTAAAAAACAAGGCAAGGCTTCACGAATCTTGTTGACCGACATTGCCTGCGGGACATGCATCACCGTGTCTTGTAAAAACGGATCACGTTCTCCCATCAGGATTTGATACGTGTACGTTTTTTTGGAATGTTGATACCGAGCTTCAAACGTGGCAGGAACTTTCTTTAAACTGACTAAGTAAATATTAGGATCTATCATCCGATTAAATCCGGTTAAGATTTTTGCAGTTGGGATGCTGGTGATTGCGTCCACATGAAACATAAATCCCCGCGCATGAACTCCGGCATCGGTTCGCGACGCGCCATACACTTGAATGGGTTGATTAAGGATTTGACTAAGAGTTTTTTCCACATGCTCTTGCACGGATTGACCTTGTTGTTGGGTTTGCCAACCTTGAAAAGTTGTCCCTTTAAACATGAGTTGTCCGACAAAGCGTTGTTTCATACGTTATAAGGGTAAGGTAAACCCAGTCATCAATAAATAGATAAATCCACCAAGGTAGACAAGCACCATCAGTAACGCGAAGAAATCACGACGATGCCATGTGAGTTCGCGGTAACGGGTTCGGGTCGCACTCGGATCATACCCACGCGCTTCCATCGCATTGGCCAATTCTTCGCTGCGTTGAAACGCCGAAATGAATAAAGGAACAATGAGGGAGACAATGGCTCTTAATTTTTCTTTGAGTTTGCCGTGAACAAAATCAACCCCACGGGATGCTTGGGCTTTCATGATCCGATACGTTTCTTCTAGTAATGTTGGGATGAATCGCAAGGCAATGCTCATCGTCATTGCCACTTCATGACTAGGAAAACGAATGATCTTCCATGGTGTCAAATACCATTCAATCGCATACGTTAGATCTAGAGGTCTTGTCGAAGCGGTGATGATCAAGGTTAAGGCAATCATCAACACCAAACGAAAGACAATGTAAAAGGTTTGCAGTAACGCTGCATAGTAAATCTTCACTCCCCATGCATCGAAATACGTACTGATGTCTTGGGTATTCGGTAAAAGTAAATTGATGAACAACAAAAATAAAAGCATGAACCACAACGGTTTGAGTTGGCGATAGAGTTGACTTAATTTAATCTTGGTGATTCGCATGAGGATATAGATAAAGATAAACATCAATCCATATAATGCCAAATCAGTCCAGACTGAACCAAACCGTAAAAAGATTGACACCATGATGGTGACCATCGCAAATAATTTGATGCGTGGATCCAAACGGTGCATCAACGAATCATAGGGCATGTAACGGCCAAGGGTCATGGCTGGCATGATTAACTCACCTTCCAACCTTGAACCAAATCCGTTAAAGATCGTTCTTGGGTTGAGGAAATTGTCTTGCCTTTTTTTCTTAATGCTTTAATCAATTGAACAAGCGGTGGTTTGATGAAATCTTTGCTTGCGTCCTTGCCATAAAATAAATCTTGAGGCGTGGATTGTTTGATGACTTTTCCATGCTCCATGACCTTGACATGACTGGCAAACTTCAACACCAATTCCATGTCATGGGTGACGATGATGATCGTCATCCCTTGTTGATGTAACTGGGTGAATAAACCCATCATCATCGCTGCACCGACTGGATCTAATCCGGCGGTGGGCTCATCTAGAATCAGCACCTTAGGTTGCATCGCCAAAATTCCGGCGATGGCGACGCGGCGGCGTTCGCCACCAGATAATTCAAACGGAGAACGGTCATAAAAAGACTCATCCAAGCCAACTTGTTGTAAGGCGAGTTGGGCAGCTTGTTTGGCTTCCACTTTTGTTTTCCCAAAGTTTAACGGACCAAACATCACATCCTCAATGACATGTTCTTCAAAGAGTTGCGCTTCAGGAAATTGAAAGACGACGCCGGCGTATTGACGAATCTTTTTCACTGCTTTCGGTAATTGATTCGCCTGGATAACGATCTCGTTGACTTCTAAACTTCCAGACGTGGGTAATAACAACGCATTCAGATGTTGAATGAGTGTTGATTTCCCACTCCCGGTATGACCGATGATTGCGGTAAAACTATGTTCTTCAATCACCAAAGATACATCATGTAACGCTTCAAATTGAAATGGTGTTTTTTGCGAATATACATGAAAGACGTGATGAAGTTTTATCGGCATAACGCATCCGCCCATGCATTTAAATCAAAGATTTGTTTTGGTGCGTGCTTAGGAAACGCGGCCAAGAGTTGATACACAAACGGTAAGGTTAACTTCAACGACGTCACTAACTTCACATCTTTAAATAAGGTATCTGGTAAACCGTGAAAGGCTAACTGGCCTTGGTTGAGGACCATGACTTGATCGGCAAGCACCGCTTCTTCCACATCGTGGGTAAT
>CAMCVC010000061.1:0-3822 GCA_945879785.1 Staphylococcus epidermidis
GCAACGCCAAGGGCAAATATGGTTTCGCTCATGGTAAGGCAGGAGAAGTTCCTGATGCGATTAAAAAAGCATTAGAAGCTGCTAGAAAAAATACCAACATGATTCAATTTGTTCGCGCAAGCACCATTACCCATGAAGTCACGGGCCAAGGGGGTGCAACCAACGTCTTCGTAAAACCAGCGCCTGAAGGGACTGGGAGTATTGCCGGTGGTCCAGTTCGCGCCATCTTAGAATTAGCAGGATGCAAAAACGTTTACTCAAAGGTTTATGGTTCACGGGCTGCGATTAATATCGTCCGTGCAACGCATGACGCCTTAAGCCAATTAAAATCGAAAAAGGAATATCTTGCTTAAAGAGGCAAGCTCTAGGAGGGTTATCCACATGGCTTTCAATCAACTCAAAGCAAATCAAGGGGCTCGTAAACGCCGAACTCGTGTCGGTCGTGGGATCGGGTCTGGTTTAGGAAAAACCTCAGGTCGGGGTATTCTTGGTCAAGGTTCACGTTCAGGTGGTTCAGTCCGTCCTGGATTTGAAGGTGGTCAAAACCCACTCTATCGTCGAATTCCAAAACGAGGATTTAAGAATTACACCACCGTTCGGTATGGTGTTGTCAACGTCAGTGATTTAAGTCAATTTAAGGACGGAACTGAAGTCAATCCAACCATGTTGATTGATTTAGGTTTGGTCAAATCTAGAGCCAGAGGTGTAAAAATCTTAGGCAATGGTAAATTAGATAAGAAACTTAAAGTTCTTGCCCATCACTTTTCACAATCCGCCATCAAGGCGATTACAGAAGCAGGCGGAACCACTGAGGTTATTAAATAATGAAAAAACTTGCTGCCATCTTTACAAACAAGGAAATTGTAAACCGCATCTTTTTTGTGGTGATGATTCTTTTTGTTTTCCGCATTGGGGCTGCAATTACTGTTCCTGGGGTCACCGTTCAAGATGTTGATTTCCAAACGAACAACGCATTATCCTTACTCAATTTATTAGGTGGGGGTGCTTTGCAAAGCTTTTCAGTCTTTGCGTTAGGGGTTTCTCCTTACATCACCAGTAGCATCATCGTCCAACTCTTAGGGATGGATGTGTTGCCTGCGTTAACTGAATTAAGTAAACAAGGTCAATCCGGTCGTAAAAAAATGGAAATGACCACGCGTTATTTAACCTTGTTATTAGGTGCAGTTCAAGCTTACGGGATTGTTCGCACGATGGAAACATCAAGTTTTATTACCTTAAACGATACGTCATTTTGGAGCTATGCCTACATTGTCACCGTCTTAATGGCAGGTGGGATGTTGGTCATGTGGCTTGGTGATCAAATCACCACCAAAGGAATTGGTAACGGGATCTCTGTGATAATTTTTGCAGGGATTGTTCGTAGTTTACCATTACAAATCGAAGGTGCTTATAACAATTGGGTTTTATTAACTTTAGGATTGGATGTCACCATCTTACTCCGTGGTATTTTCCAATTTGCGATTTATGTCCTTGCCTTCGTGCTTATTATTGCCTTTGTCACGTTCATTGAATCCAGCAAACGTAAAATTCCTGTGCAAAACGCCGGTAAATCTGGCTCTGCGCAATACGCGAAAGCAAGTTTCTTACCCATGAAGATTAACTCTGCAGGGGTTATTCCTGTCATCTTTGCATCCTCCATTATGCTTGCACCTAGTGTCATTGTCAGTTTTATCACTGGCGCTAACCCTAATGCAGAATGGTTAAAGATTTTTGATTCCTCTGCCACGGTTACCATGCCTTGGTTCAATGAACAAACCTTCCAATTTCCTTGGGGGTTAATCATTTATCTTTTATTAACAGTGGTCTTTACTTTCTTCTACTCTAACTTACAAATCAACCCCCAACGTTTATCAGAAAACTTCCAACAAAATGGGTCGTATATTCCAGGGATTCGTCCTGGCGTAGAGACCGAACGTTATGTCACCAAAGTCTTAAATCGCATCACGGTATTGGGAGCTGCCTCGTTAGCGTTCATCGCTGCCTTGCCGATTGTGTTGGTGTTATTAAACATCGTCCCTGATCAATCCTTAGCCCTTGGGGGAACCGGACTGATCATCGTCGTTGGTGTTGCAATCGAAATCAATAACCAAATCAATGGTTTACTTGCAGGTAAATCTTATGAAGAAGTCCTGGCGTCAGGCGGAAGAAATAAAAATGATTAATTCGATTTTACTTGGGCCACCAGGCGCGGGTAAAGGATCAGTCGCCAAGTTGATTGCTGATCATTACCACCTTCCTCATATCTCTACTGGAGACATGTTTCGGGAAGCGATGGCCAAAGGAACCCCTGTTGGCAAACTCGCAGCCACGTTCATCAATGCAGGGAAACTTGTGCCTGATGATGTCACGATTGCCTTAGTGAAAGAAAGAATTCAAGCTCCTGATTGCAAACAAGGATTCATGTTCGACGGATTTCCCCGAACGATTCCGCAAGCAGAAGCATTACAAACCTTACTTGTCTCCATCAAGCGGCCCATCAATACGGTGATGGAGTTTGATTGTGACCGCAAAGAATTGATTCGTCGAATCACGGGAAGACGCGTTTGCAAAACATGCGGAACGCCATATCACGTCGATACGATGAAACCTAAAGTCGAAGGTATCTGTGACCGCGATGGTGGTCCCTTGATCCTCCGCAAAGACGATAACCTCGAAGCCTTAACCGTAAGACTCAAGGCCTATGAGGAACAAACCTTTCCATTAATCGGCTTTTATCAAGCCAAAGGGTTAATCACCCCATTTGATGGCGCGAAGCAAACGAAGGATTTATTCCAAGACGTCAAGAAATTTCTTGACCGGTTGAAATGATCATCGTCAAATCTCCGCGAGAAGTCACCATGATGCGTGAAGCTGGTCGCATGGTGGCGAAGACGTTAGTTTATCTTGGTAGTCTCGTCAAGGTTGGGGTGACAACTCAACAATTAGATGATGCGGCTGCAAAGATGATTGCCAGTTTCGGTGCCAAAGCCTCTTTCAAAGGATATGGCGGCTACCCTGCGAGCATTTGTGCCTCCGTCAACGATACTCTTATTCATGGCATTCCTTCGAAAAAAGAAGTGCTGAAGAACGGGGATATCATCAAAATTGACATAGGCATTCACTACAATGGGTACCATGCGGATGCAGCAAGAACGTATCTGGTTGGGAATGTAGACAACCGGATTCAAAAGCTTGTTGAAGTCACCACCGCGAGTTTCTTTGAAGCGTTCAAGGTGATTCGTCCTGGGATTCAAGTCGGTGATCTCTCACACACGATTCAAACGTATGTGGAAAAACACGGCTATAGTTTACCAGAGGATTACACAGGACATGGAGTCGGACAAAACCTCCATGAGGACCCGCAGATACCTAACTTCGGGCGGCCAAAGACAGGGCCGATACTTAAAGCAGGGATGACATTAGCCATTGAACCGATGGTGAACCTAGGTAAAAAAGAAACCAAGGTCCTCGCGGATGAATGGACTGTCAAGACCAAGGATGGCACATGGTGCGCTCATTATGAGAACACAATTGTCGTCACTGCCACGGGTGCAGAAATTCTCACCCTAGAACAACAAGGAGGATAGACAGCATGAGTAAAGAAGATGTCATCTCCCTCGAGGCCACCGTCCTCGAAACCTTACCGAACACCTCGTTCAAGGTTAAATTAGAAAACGGTTCAGTGATTCTGGCTCACGTTTCTGGTAAAATCCGTCTACACTACATTCGCATTTTACCAGGCGATAAAGTCACGGTTGAAATGTCCCCGTATGACCTAACACGCGGCCGCATCACCTATCGTCACAAATAGTGACAAGGAGA
>CAMCVC010000062.1:0-3746 GCA_945879785.1 Staphylococcus epidermidis
CCAGAGGTTAGGAACTTTTATATCTCCTTACCTTTACTGTTATTCATTCCGGTAATTTTTTATGCCCTCTGGAACGGCAGCGTTCAAATTAGCTTTGATGAGATGGATTTAGATTTAAAGAATCCATTGTCGATCAAAAGATTTTTGATGCATTTGGCGTTCATCCTAGGCGTCATCGCTTTGTATCTGTTCCTGGGTTTAACTTGGGGAATTTGGCATCCGGGTTGGTTAATCTTCTTCCTTATTCCGGTCGTCTATATTTTGCGGGGAGCAAAAGCATTTCCATTCACTGCCATGATGCCTTTTGTTGCGACCGCTTTATTCGTTTTGGTTGGTGAATATGCTACTATTCCTGGTCAAGATACGGCTTATACGCTCTCGTGGTTGTTTTTCTTCCTCATCCCCATCAGTGGTATATTAAAAAAAGGTAGGTAATTAAATATGATTTGGAACGAGTGGAGTGGTTTGATTGTTGGGTTAATCACGTTCATGTATGTGGTTAGCACCAGTCTAGGTATTCTTAATTTACGTCATCAACGAAAACCTTTACCGGCAAACGTCAAAGGCATTTATTCTAAGGACCAGTTACAAAAATCGCGAGCTTACTTTGCAGAAAACACGCTTTATAGTTTGGTTCGTTCAACGTTTAGTTATATTTTAATGATCGCCTTGTTCTTTGGTGGTTTCTTTCCTTATGTAGTTCAACTCAGTTCACAAATCACCAACAACGAACTCTTACAGACTTTTTTATTTTTCACAATCTTACTTGTTCTAAACACGATCATTTCTCTACCTTTTCAATATTACCGAACTTTTTCAATTGAAGCCCGATATGGGTTTAACAAAAGCACACGAAAATTGTTTTTGAATGATGCTGTTAGAAATATCCTTCTTTCAACGATTTTAATTTCAGGGATTGCCGTCGTCTTATACGCTTTATATAGTGGATTTGGTGATCAGTTTGTTCTAAGTGCGTGGATTGCGTTATCATTCATTCAAGTTTTAGTATTAGTCTTAAACACCAAAGTCTTCATTAAGATTTTCAATAAACTAACGCCATTGCCAGAAGGTTCACTAAAGAATGCTATCCAATCACTCGCTTTAAAAACGGGATTTAAAGCAAAAGCAATCTATTCAATGGATGGATCAAAACGATCAAGTAAGTTGAATGCCTTCTTTTCCGGTTTTGGACCCACGCGCGAAATCGCTTTATTCGACACGCTGATTGCAAAATTAAATGAAAAGCAAATCTTGGCGGTTTTGGCCCATGAAATTGGCCATGCGAAGCACTTTGATGAAATCAAAATTCTTATCCAACAAGTCGTGGTGTTTGGTGTCTATGCGTTGGCATTAAACTTCGTTCTTGGCAATATAGCGATCGTATCTGCTTTTGGACTCTCTGGTCCGTTCTTTGCTTTTTCATTGATTCTTTTTAATTTTCTTATTGAACCTTTTGATTTCTTGTTAGGTTTACCATCCAATTGGTTATCAAGAAAAGCAGAATACGCTGCCGATGCTTTTGCAGTTAAACAAGGTTATCAGGTTGAAATGTTGCAAGCCTTAAAAGTATTAGTGACGGAAAACTTCGCCAATTTAACGCCGCACCCACTTCAAGTGCTCTTAACCTATTCACATCCGCCGATGCATGACCGTCTAGCAGCGATTGAAGCTTTAAAAGGTTAATCTCCGCCAATCACCACATCGTGTTGTTTCGTCACTTCAATCATAAGCGTTGGGGTGAGTCGTCGTCTTTTTCTTAATACTTTTTGATACGTTTCTAAAGCAAGTTCTGGGGTATTAGCCTCGTCACTGATGTGGGCCAAATAAACCGAACGGGTATTAGGACCGATCATCTCGGAGAAGAACATCGCGCTATCTTCGTTGGATAAATGACCTGTATCCCCAAGAATTCTCACTTTAAGTTCATGACTTCGGTTGGTTTGAAGAAGCATTTTCACATTGTGATTGCTTTCAAGAATGTAGTGATGTTTGTTCTTCATGAATTCAATATTCTTTTCAGAAACATAACCCGTATCGGTCACATACACAAGGGAAGACTGGTCATCTTCAATCACAAAACCCAAGGGGTTTCTTGCATCATGAGAGATGGCGATTGGGGTAACTTTGAGATGCTGAAAGTATGTGGTTTGATAAGGAATCAGCATATGGCCAGGAAGAATGGACATCGTTTTTTCTGAGGCATACCTTCGGTCCAATGGGAAGAAATCCTTCCCCATCGCGTGATCACTATGCTCATGGGTGAACAAAACACTTTGGACTTGCTCCATCGTATATGGGGTTTTTGCGAAGGTTTCTTTTAAACGGGTTTTGGTTAATCCCGCATCAATCAATAGCAAATATCCCCGGCTTTCAACCAAGGTGGCGTTGCCTTTCGATCCAGAGGCAAGAATGTAAAACTTCATTATTCTTCGATGTCGGGTGCGCCGTGTTCTTGACGGATTAATTTTAAACGTGATTCATAATCTTCACTTGGATTATCAAAGCGGCCAAAGTTCTTAAAGAAGAGCAAAGGAACTATCCCAGTTTTTCCGTTACGGTTTTTTGCAACAATCACTTCAACGAGTTCGGCGTATTCGCCAACTTCTTTGGTGAGCGCTTCGACCTTTTCTCGTTCTTCCTTAAACCGTTTCTTTTCGTCTTGACTGACGTTTTTACTAAAACCAAGATTTTTGTAATAACCAGGACGGTACATTAAAAACACCAAATCTGCATCTTGTTCAATCGCTCCTGATTCACGTAAATCCGATAAATATGGACGCTTGTCATCGCGGGAATCCACTTGTCTTGATAACTGAGAGATGACTAACACGGGAAGTTTTAAATCACGGGCTAATTCTTTGAGGGCTCGGGAAATATTGGAAACTTCCACTTGTCTAGATTCAATGCGCTTTTCACCAGTGGTGATTAAACCGATATAATCGATGACAATTAAACCTAGGTCATCGTGTGCGGCTTTCAGTTGTCTTGATTTCGCTAAGATGTCGATTAACTTAATCCCAGGCGTATCATCAATGAATAATTTGGAGTTACCAATATTTTTAATCGATTGACCGACGGTGGCTTTTTGAGCGGCGGTTAGGAAACGAGTCCCGGTTTGAATGTTATCTAAAGACACCGTGGCGTCAGTGGCAATCAGACGACGAACCAATTGTTCTGAAGGCATTTCTAACGAGAAAATCGCCACAGAAATGGGGTTTAATTTGACCGCGTTGTACGCTAGATTGAGAGCAAAGGCCGTCTTCCCAACCGAAGGACGGGCGGCAATGATGGTCATTTCACCTTTTTGTAAACCATGGGTGTAATCATTTAATTTTTTATAACCTACATCCACACCCGTTAAGCCATCGGCGCGTTGATAAATCTTGAGTTCTGCTTCCACGCGTTGTGAAATTTCTAAGGCAGTTTTAAATTTTTCAATTCGACGAAGTTCAGCTACTTTTCTTAAAGCAGTTTCTGACCGGGATAAGAACTGGGTGATTTCATCAATTTCTTCGCTTTCGTAATTTTGACGAATGGTATCGATCGTGGATAAATAGTCTCGTAAGACTTTGTTATCTTGTAAGATTACCAAATAGAAATCTAAATTGGATAAAGAAATCACTGAATCTAATAACTCTTTAAGGTATTCAATTCCACCGGCGTTGATGTTTTCTTTCATCAATCCAAGCTCTTCTAGGACGGTTTGAATATCCACGGGTAAGTGTTTGTCAAAAAGATTACGAATC
>CAMCVC010000063.1:0-3670 GCA_945879785.1 Staphylococcus epidermidis
TGATAACCCAATTGGAGTAATTCTGCATCATGGCCAAACTTACTGACCAAGACAACACCTTTGGGTTTTTGTTGGTGGTATCCCATCGGTAAACATAGCGATGGATTGCCATAAATCGGGGCAAAACTTAACCAGGTCGGGGTGATCAAGGCATCAAGGTTTTCTTCTTCAAGACATGTTTGAAAACCTGCTGCCTCCTTTTGCAAGGCGAGACGAAGATCTTTAAATTCTTGATCGAGGGTTGAAGGCATCGCTTCACTGGCGATTAACGTCGCTTGTCCATACTTAAGGCAGCGTTCTGGATTCTTGTTGTTGAGGGCAATAATCTTTGCGAGTGACGGTGGACAACCTTCTTGTGTATGATTTGCTAAAAACCCATTAAGGCTAACTTTAAATTCCCTTAGTAGGGTTGGATAATTGTCTAACTTAGGTAACGTCATGTGAATGTCTTTCACCGCATGACCTAATTTTTTTAGTGTGGTGGAGATTTGTTTTAAAATCTTTTGATCCTTCGCATCATAAGGTTGTTGATCAAAGGTAACCATCCCAATTTGTTTTTTCCCAAGTGGGTGGTGAATGAATTCAAGAAAACTAAAAGGACGCTGAATGGGTTGCTGTTGAAGGTCCTTAGGTTGCGTTAAGCTCAATGCATCCATCAAGGTTGCACAATCTTCAACGGAAGTTGCCATCGGTCCTGCAGTATCTTGGCTCGGTGAAATGGGAATAATACCTTCGGTTGACACCATCCCTTTGGTAGGTTTAAAAGAAATCACTTGATTATGAAAAGCTGGGGCCATCAATGACCCATTGGTTTCTGTGCCAATCGCTAAAGAAACAATTCCTAAAGCAACGGCAACCGCGCTTCCTGTGCTTGACCCAAGTGGGTCAATGGATTCATCCACTGGATGTTTGACTTGGCCATACATCGATCCATAACCAGACGGCATTTTTTCATCACCCATGAAATAAGCAAACTCAGATAAGTTAGCTTTGCCAACGATAATCGCCCCAGCGGCAATTAATCCATCAATTAAAGGTGCATTCTTCTTGGGGATAAAATCTTTGAGCGCAAAACTGTTCGCCGTGGTTGGTGTTCCATCCGCGTAAAGAATATTGTCTTTGATGAAGACGGGAATGCCGTGAAGGGGTCCTCTAATCTTACCTAGTTTTCTTTCTTCATCTCTTTGCTTTGCAATCTTGAGCGCCAATGGAGAAATCAACGCAATTGCGTTTTTATCTTTGAACAAATGATGTTTTTCAATGACGTCTTCGACCAATTGAACAGACGTCTTTTCACCCTTAAAGAGTTGTTGTTGAATGACCTTAATCATGGTGACTTTATTATAACGGCAAAGGGTGGTTATGTTCGTGGTAAAATAAAATCAAAGAGGTGAGATTCTTTGGAAAAAGAGTTTGTCGCCATGTTGCTTGCAGGTGGTAAAGGCACACGCCTTGAAACCTTAACAAAGAAAATAGCAAAACCAGCGGTCAGTTTCGGTGGTAAATACCGAATTATTGATTTTCCTTTATCGAATTGCGCCAACAGCGGCATCGACACAGTTGGGGTATTAACCCAATATGAATCCATTTTATTAAATACGTATATTGGTAACGGAGAAAAATGGGGATTGAATGGTATCCATTCATTAACCGCTACCTTACCACCTCGGCAAACTGAAGAGGGAAATGTTTGGTATCGTGGGACTGCAGACGCCATTTATCAAAACATCGATTTTCTTGATAACTTAAAACCATCTTATGTGCTCATCCTTTCTGGAGATCATATTTATCGGATGAATTACCAATTGATGTTGGAAGCCCACAAACAAGCGAAAGCTGATTTAACCGTGGCGGTCATCAATGTTGAAAAAAAAGAAGCTTCTCGTTTTGGCATCATGACGGTGAATGAAGAAAATCTGGTGGTTCAATTTGAAGAAAAACCAACCTCTCCAAGTTCAACCTTGGCATCGATGGGAATTTATATTTTTAATTACAAAGACTTAAGACAAGCTTTAATCGCAGACGCTAAGGATGAATCCTCTGAACACGACTTTGGTAAAAACATTATCCCAACCTTATTAAAACAAAAGAAGCGATTACTTGCTTATCCGTTTAAAGGTTATTGGCGCGACGTAGGCACGATTGATTCTCTATGGGAATCCAACATGGATTTGATTGATCATAACGATGCTAAATCTTTATTACTCAATGATGACTTAAAATTATTTACCGAAGATACTCGCAGCTTACCTCAATACTTAGGTGAACACGCCAAAGTTAAGAATTCACTGGTCAACCAAGGTGCAGTCATTTTCGGCACTGTTGATCACAGTGTGGTTTTCCATGATGTGGTGATTGAAGAAGGAGCCACGGTGACTGATTCTGTGATCATGCCCGGCGCTGTGATTAAAAGCGGTGTGACTCTCTCTCGAGTGATTGTTTCCCCTAACATGAAAGTGGAGAAATCCGCCCAAGGAGGAACCAACATTATGTTGGTGCAACCATAACCATGGCGAAAATCATGGGTTTTGCTAACCTCCACGGCAATAAAAATCTTGGTCCGTTAACGGAAAATAGACCTCTAGGATCAACGAGTTTTCTTGGTAGATACGGATTGATGGATTTCACCTTATCCAATTTTTCAAACTCTGGGATTGATAAAGTTGGTATTCTCATTGAAACCCAACCACGTTCGATCATGAAACATTTAGGTTCTACCAATGTTTTTAACAACAACACCAAACTTGGCTTTGAACAAGTGTTGTACAACGAAAAGAACGCGAATAATCCACTCTACAATCACGATTTAAATAATTTAAAGGCCAATGACTGGCTTATTCTTGATCACAAACCAGATGTGGTGGTCATTGCTCCGATTGATCTTTTGTACACACTCGACTTTAGACCGATCATCAAACAACATCTTGAAAGCAAGGAGCCCATCACCCTTGTCGTCACCAAAGTAAAAAATGCCAAGACCCAATTCTTACTTGCGGATGCCGTCACCCTTTCCCAAGGTCGCATCACCAACATGATTCAAAACCAAGGAACCAAAGATGATTTGGATATTAGTTTAGATACGTATGTCATTTCAAAACCTTTCTTAAACCAATTGATGGACATGGGTCCAAAAATTTCTGCAACGTTTGGGATCAAAGAGATCTTACGTTACTTACTAAATCAAGAAAGCCAATCATTCATGGCCCATCGTTTTACTGGATATGTTCGACCTTTTGACAGCCTAGAAAATTACTTTGAAAACTCGATGGCGTTCCTTGATTATGGATTTAGAAATAAGTTCTTTACGGATGACTGGCCTATTTATACGGTCTCTCACAACACCGCTCCTGCTCGATTTGGTCCTGTTTCCTTGGTGAAAAACAGCATGATTGCCAACGGAGCAAAAATATTCGGCACGGTCATCAACTCTATCATTTCCCGCAATGTTGTTGTCGAAGCTGGGGCGACCATTAAAAATTCCATTGTGTTTACCGATTCAAAGATTGGCAAGGATGTCATGCTTCAACGGGTGATTATTGATAAATATGTTCGCGTGGAAAAAACAAAACTACTTGTCGGCAAAGACATCCCCCTTTATATTAAACAGGGAGAAAATATTTAATGAAGATTCTCATGGTCGCCTCGGAAGCCAACCCGTTAGTCAAAGTTG
>CAMCVC010000064.1:0-3613 GCA_945879785.1 Staphylococcus epidermidis
AAAGTAACTCAGTAATTTATCCGTGTCGGAACTAAATTGTTTGTTTGGAATTATATATTTTTATGATTAAACACACGGATTGAGTATCTTTGTTACTAAGATCGATTAATCGAATCATTTAAAGGTGATTGTGAACCAATGGATTGTTAATTTAAAAAAAAGAACTAACAATAAATTAATGTAAGTATTTAGTCCTCTTTTTTTATTCGATTTACATGCATTTTTAATAACATATTAAATGAGGTTCATTATGAAAAAACAAATATTGGGGATACTTTCGATCGCGTTAATTTCAACGATTTTATTAGATGGACCATCAAGTCTTTCTGTTCATGCGAATACAAAAACACCACTTGTTTTTGGATCGGCAATGTCTACTTTAGCAAACATGGATGATTTTGTTTCAAGTGGTTATTTTAGCCAAGCGGATTCTAATCTTAAATATGCAACTCCCCCAGGTTTGTCGACTTGGCAAGGAAATCAAACGATGCATTTGATGCCAGCGGGACATACGATAAAACACAACTCACTATTTTTAAAAAATAAGGTTGATATATCTCGCTCAGAACATAAAGGTATTTCTACATTTTTTGAGTTTTCCCTTCATAAAGGAGAATTTCAATGGGCTGGTGATGGGTTCTCTCTTGTTTTAGCTAGAGATGATTTTAGAGTGAAAGAAAGAGCAGGATATGCAACAGGTGCGATTAATAACAGTGTTGCCATTAGATTTTCTACGTGGAGACCACACCCAATCAACTCAACTGGATTACAAGTTTCTGTAGCAAAGAATGGGAATACCACAGATGCTGCATTAATTGGTAATTATGAAAACATCGATGTTGCCTTAGGTACGATTTCTCCTGGTGTTGCAAGCTATGGTTTACTACGTATTTACAAGATGTGGATTGATTTAGATGCTGCAACCGGTAATTTAGAAATTCGTGTTCGTTTTGATAATTCTTATGTTCGTCCAACTGAACCAACGGTGACTTATTCAAATATTTCGATGGCGGATCTAACCGATCAATTCTATGCGGGGATTACCGTTAGTGGTGGTGGATTATCGCTTGGTTTATTTTTAAATCATATGTATGCTGCCAATCAATATTTACCTGGTGGCATCGACATGATGAACCTCAATCAATATATCGTTGATAAAAGTGCCCCAACGGCACCTGAAATTACGCCGTTAAGAACAGAAACAGGATATACATTAAGTCCAACAAGCACCGATAATGCCGGTGGCAATATCTTTTATGAATATAAGATGGATGATGCAGCATATGCGCCAGCAACCTTGGACACTGAAGTTCCTTTTGGAACAAGGCAAGTTCTCATTCGGGCGCTTGACTCGATAAGTAATACCTCCACGATTACGACCGTTAATTTTCTCAAAGTGAGGTATCTTGATCCCTTAGGAGAAACGTTAGAAGAACAATGGTATCCTACCTCCCATCCATTAGACATGTTAACGCCAAGTAGAACTGGTTATACCTTTGGTGGTTGGTATAGCGAAGATACATTCGAGAATGAAGTTACCCAATTAAGTACCAGTGCAGATTCAACCCTTTTTCCAAAATGGACTGCTGATCCATACACCATTCAATTTGAAACCAATGGTGGAAGCGAAGTCAATGATCTAACCCAAGGATTTGAAACCACGGTCAATGCGCCATCCAATCCAACCAAACTAGGCCATACGTTTGACGGTTGGTTTAGTGATGAGTCTTTGACAACACCTTATACCTTTAGCACGATGCCAATGAATGATGTCACGCTTTATGCAAAGTGGTTAGTGAATACTTATTCGGTTCGTTATGAAACCTTTGGTGGGAATATTATCAATGACACACAAGTTTCATTTGGTAGCCAAGTGACGTCGATTCCGACCCCAACCAAAGACCATGCCTTCTTTGATGGCTGGTATTTTGATAGTGAATTGACGCAACCTATAACTGCTTTTGATATGCCAGCAGAAGATGTCACGCTTTATGCAGCTTGGGTCGATGCGACACCAGTAGAAAATTTAATTGCGATGGTGGAAGCATGGCCAAATCCTTTGAATCTAAGTTATGCTCAAAGTTTATTGGATGCCAAAGCTTTGCTTGCCTCACTAACATCTAAACAAGGCACTTACGTTCCTGAAGAGATTCGCCAAACGATTGAACGTGCAGAAATTCATATCCATAATTTAACCGTAGTTGCCAATACAGAAGCACTTTTTGATCCTTTACCCAATCCAGTGACTTTAGAAGACGCTGAACTCGTCGCCACCTTAAGAGAACAATACAACGCCTTAAATAATGATCAAAAAGCGCTCTTTGATTCAGCTTTACTCCAACGACTTGTCATTGCTGAAACGAGAATTGTAGATTTAAATGTGGTTGCATCGGTGGCAGAACAATTTATGTTTAATGATCCTATCACCTTAGCGGATGAAGATGAAGTGATTGCGATTCGTGATGCCTATGAAGGATTAACCAATGATCAAAAGGCTTTGTTCAACGAAGAATTAATTACAGAACTTGAAAGGGTTGAAGAAATTCTTCGCAATTTAAGAGTCGTCCAAACCGTCATAGATCAGATTAATAATCTCACTGTGAACAATATGGATGATGTTGGTAGAGTCAGTCAAGCCCGTGGCGCTTATGATAACTTAACCCCAGAACAACAAGCAATGATTGACGAAGCCGTTGTTGCCTTGTTAGCGCAACGCGAAACAGAAGCAACCGCGTTTGTAGATATGGTCAATTATCGCAACACCTCTTCTTCGATTCTGATCTTCCATTTACTCGCAGGTGCAATCTTAGCCGTTGGCTTTTACCTTAAGAAAAAGAAAGCACAAGCAAAAGCGTAATCATCATTAAGGTTGGATTGATTTTATTGAGATTGCTGATGATGCTCATCATTCACAAATAGACGATGGTTTGGTTAAGGGTAACCAAATGGTTTGGGTAAAAATATTGATAGAGAAAAGCTCTTTGCACGTGATTTTAAAATTTAACACAAAGAAATTCTTATATGTTTTAAGGAAAAACAATCATTTAACACAAGGATTATTCACTTTAGGGTTCGTTTGATGGTCATGTGGGTCAGTGTTTTGATGGAGACCAGTCAATAACTAATCTTGAGCTTGGATTTTAAATGCTTCTCGAATTAGTTTGGTTAATGATGGCCAATCTTTGATGAATGTGGAATCAATCGTTAAGTGTCGGTGAGTTTTACCTGTCCCTTTTAGTGATGGAAATTTCTTTGAAAGGCTGACACCTTCAGTAAAACCCAAGTTTGCTTTTTGATCATAACAAATGATGTAGCAAAAGATGTCCTTCATGGATGGACCGACCATATAATTGTTGGATCGAAATCCAGGTTGTTCCTTCATGGTAATCGTAGGGCTTAACGTAAGAATGAGTTGATGGATTTCATCAATCAAGTCGTTGATGTCTGGCACCTTGGTATATTGCATGGTTAAATTATAAACAATAAATTTTAAAAAACTTATCCAATCTAGAAAACCCTCGCCTTATTGGTAAACTATTTAAAGGAAACCATCAGGGTTTGTGGCGATATCGAGTCGGTCGATATCGCTTATTAACCCAGATTCAAGATCAGA
>CAMCVC010000065.1:0-3593 GCA_945879785.1 Staphylococcus epidermidis
CCCAACGGTTCCCCCGATTTCCACGATGATAATGTCGGGGGCTAACGTTTTTTCAATTTTAATCAACCGTTGCTTGATCGCATCGGTAATATGAGGAATGACTTGAATGGTTGCCCCTAAGTAATCACCCACGCGTTCTTTCTTTAACACTTCTTCATAGATCTGCCCAGCGGTGACACTGGATAGTTTGCTAATGGGTTCATCGATGAACCGTTCATAATGACCTAAGTCTAAATCGGTTTCTGCCCCATCTTCGGTGACAAACACTTCCCCATGTTGATAAGGAGACATCGTTCCGGGATCAACATTCAGATAAGGGTCAAATTTTAATGAACTTACTTTATACCCATGGCGTTTGAATAATTGACCAATCGCGGCAGCGGAAATACCTTTTCCTAATCCGGAAACGACCCCGCCTGTTACAAAAAGAAATTTTGCCATAGGTTTATTTTATGCTTAATTCTTTAAAAGTTTTGTAAATTTATTTGATGATAATTTGCCGTTGGTCAAAATTAACCTCAACATTATCAAAATAGTTGGTTGGGATGTTTTTGCCAATATAATCTGGCCTAATCGGCAGCTGGCGGTGACCACGGTCTACGAGCACCGCTAATTTAATCAATTGGGGTCGACCTAACGACATCAATGCATCGATGGCTGCCCTTACCGATCGACCGGTAAATAAAACATCATCCGTCAGGATAATGGTCTTCTTCTCAACGATAAATTGCGAACGGGGAACATCCTTATTCATTTTTTCATCATCGCGAAATGGGCGAATTTCTAATCCATACGTTGGTAGGTCAACTTCAGCAATTTCTTTGATGATTTGTTGTATGATTCCAGCAAGGCGATACCCTTTGCCAAGAATCCCCACCAAAACCACATCTTGAAATTTAGGATGATGCTCTAAAATTTCATGGGCCATCCGGCGAATGGTGCGATCAAATGTATCAAGTTCAATAATGACTTTCATGATTTAAAAATTTACAATTCTTTTTTTAAACATTCTCTAATTTATCATAGTATATATCAAGTAGGATCTTTAAAGCATGCCTGTGAGCATACTAAGAACCAAGTATTCACTTGCTTTAAAGACACCCCCAAGGTGTCTTTTTTTGCAGAAAGAAACTACAACAAAAGGAGGATGTGTATGAACAACACATTAACGTTAGGGATTAAAGAGAAGCCAAAGTCGAAGGTCCAATGGGCAGTTTTATCTTTGCAACACGTGTTTGCCATGTTTGGGGCAACCGTACTTGTACCGATTTTAACTGGTCTATCCATTAGTGTTGCCCTGTTTAGTTCTGGGGTGGGGACGCTAATTTATATCTTTTTCACCAAAGCAAAAGTTCCTGTGTATCTAGGATCCTCATTTGCCTATATTGCTGCTATTTCCATCGCTTCGGAATCCTTTGGCGCTGGTTCCGCCTTGATTGGATTAGCGGTGGTTGGGATCATTTACATCATCGTCTCTTTATTAATTAAATACTTAGGTACCGCTTGGTTGAATAAGATACTTCCCCCAGTGGTCATTGGTCCGATGATCGCCATCATTGGGATTTCCTTAGCGACTGTCGCCACTGGCCAAGCAGGTTTAAGTCCAGATTCCGCCGATACATTCTTTGCATTTTTAGCCACCGATATTCGTAGTCCACTGATTGCCTTGGTGTCGTTTACCACCACGGTCGTCTTGGCGATTTTTGCTAAAGGATTTTTTAAAGTCGTTCCAATCGTCGGTGGCATTGTCGGTGGATATATCTTTGCGATTCTAGTTGGCTCGGTTGATTTTGCCCCATTGGCAAGTATTGCCTGGTTTAAAATTCCTGAATTTCAATTTTTTGGGACATATGCCATTGATTTCCGCGCCGTATTGATGTTTGCCCCGATATCCTTTGTGACCATCGCTGAACATATTGGTGACCATAAAGTGTTAGGTTCCATCACTGGCGAAGATTTCTTAAAAGATCCAGGTTTAGACAAAACCCTCATGGGTGACGGGGTTGCAACCTTAGTCGCTGCCTTAATCGGTGGCCCCGCGAATACAACCTATGGAGAAAACACAGGTGTGGTTGGGATGACCAAAGTCGCTTCCATCTATGTGATCGGTTTAGCGGCGATTATTTCCATTGTGCTTTCATTCTTGAACATTCTCACCGGAATCATACAAACCATTCCCGCACCAGTCATGGGTGGGGTCCTCATTCTTCTCTTCGGTTTAATCGCAGGAAACGGCCTAAAAGTCATGGTCGACGCTCGCGTGAATTTATCCTCGATGCGTAATCTGATTGTTGTCTCCACGATGCTCGTCATCGGATTAGGCCAAGCGAAAATCTTACTCAATGATGCTTCAGCGTTAACAGGCATGGCCTTAGCCGCGATCATTGGTATTATCTTAAACTTAGTGCTTCCCGAAGAAAAACCAGACCTTCCTCAAGGAGAAAAGTCTGGTGTGGTGAAGCCAAAAAAAGCAACTAGTAAATCAGCGTAAACTCAATCACTAAATAGATTAAGAAGAACGCACCAAGGGCGTACACAATCCAGTGTACGTCTTTTCTTTTGGGTGAAAATAACGATAATAGCGCGTAAGTAATCGTCCCAAAGGCAATCCCTTCGGAGATTTTAAACGTTAACACCATCATCAATATCGTAAAGAACGAACTGACCAAAACCACAGGGTCATCCCATTCGATTTGTTGTAACGGTTTCATCATCAAGACCCCAACATACACCAAGGCAAGCGAGGTGACAGGTGAATACGCCACACCAGCAATAAAGACTGCATCAACAAATCCAAACAAAGGATAAAATAACAACGCTAATAAAAATAGAATTCCGGTGACCACCGAAGCTAACCCAGTTCTTGCGCCACTTTGAATCCCAGTGTTGGATTCAATATAAGACGTTACCGTGGATGTCCCTAAGGTTGCGCCAACCACCGTTCCGATTGCATCAACCAAGAAAGCTTCCTTGCGTTGAAATTGACCTTGCTCATTGGCAAGACCTGAGGTTTGGGAGACAGACACGAGTGTGCCTGCGGTATCAAAGAAATCCACAAACAATAACGTGATGATGACAGGCAAAGCAAGGGGTTGGGCAAATAAACTACCTAATCCAGCAAACGCTTGACCAAATAAGTCACCAAAGGCAGCCAAATCACCAAGATTGGCGGTGGTTAACGAAGGCATTTGTGAAGTTAAATCTGGGAAAATAAGTCCTAAGATAATCCCTAAAGCACCCGTGGCGAGCATGGCAAGAATGATGGCGAATCTAGCTAACTTTTGTTGATTGACATGGAGAATAAGGACCACCGCAATCCCAAACAAGGAAAGTAAGACGGGGGCTAACGCTAAGTCACCTAATTTGACATACGTCCCAAACGGATCAGCAACAATGATCCCTGCATTCTTTAAACCGATGAAAGCAATGAAGAAACCAATCCCTGCACCGATGGCTAAATTTAAACTCTTGGGCATTGCTTGGATGATCACTTGACGAATGCCGGTTAACGAGATGAGTAAGAATAACACCCCAGACACAAGCACGGCAGCTAACGCTTCTTGATACGTAAACCCTAGGGTTAACACAACCGT
>CAMCVC010000066.1:0-3354 GCA_945879785.1 Staphylococcus epidermidis
TTCCACCGCTTATCGATTCTACTCGGTGAAGGAAATTTAGTGTCCTTAGGGTCGATTGAAAATGTTCAAGAAGCAAGTTTTTATCATCAACATGCGTATAACCTTCCTTTACGAGGTCATGGGTTATACCATGTCAACCGCCAAACCAACACCGTGGAAAATCAAATGCTCGTGCAAACCATGTCTCAACGACCTGACCTTGATCAAACCCCGATTCTCGCGTTATTACCTCACCAACATAAACTTGTCAAAGAAACCGTTAGTACGTATTCAACTCGAACCGTACGAGGTTTACTCAAAATGTTAGTCGGTCATTCCTTCCGTTATGATTTACCTTTTTATGGGGTGGTTCCTTCCTATACCTTACCAACAGGGGGAACGTTTTCAGAAGCGACCATGACCAATTACTTAAATAGTTTGAATCAACAAACCAATCCATTGAATCCGGATAATTTTTATAATTCTCCAACCCCTTACTGGAATTCCAAAGCCACGTATCCCTTATCGCAAGGGTTACTCATCGCCGATCAACTTGGTGATGAAACCTTAACATCGACGTTCTTGCTGAAGTTACAACAACACCTGGTGGATTGGTTTTCCTTCTCCTCTTCTGAAGATGAACGTCATCTTTATTACAACGATCGATGGGGGACAACGTATTACTCCGATAATGAATTCAACACCGCGAGTGAAATCTCTGATCATAGTTTTACCCATGGGTATTTAATTTTCGCATCGGCGATTGTAGGAAGAATGGATCCTGGGTTTTATCAACAATATCGCGAGATGATTTTATTACTGATGAAGGACTACATGAACCATGATCGAAGTGATTTACGGTTCCCGGTGATGCGTAGTTTTGATCGATACGCGGGTCACTCGTGGGCCCATGGCTTTGGTAGTTTTGCCGAAGGCAACAACTTAGAATCCACCGGCGAAGCAATCAATAGTTGGGTGGCTGCCTATCACATCGCTCAATTAGAAAATAACCAAGCGATGATGGATGCTGCGATTTATGGCTATACCCACGAAGTGTATGCCGCCCAACAATATTGGTTTGATTATGATCAAGATGTTTGGTCACAAAAATATCGAGAATATGCCGGTGTTGCAGGAATGATTTGGGGTGGGAAGTATGACTATGCCACCTGGTTTGGTGCTAACCCAACCTTTATTTATGGGATTCAATGGATTCCTACTGGCGAATATTTATCCACTTACATTTTAGGCCAAGCAAGGAAAACTAGATTCACAGCCATTTACAATAAATACTTAAACGCGAAACGTGGGGCGGTTGACCGCTGGTATTCCTACATGTGGCCAGTGCAAGCGTTGGTCAATCCATCCGCTGCACTGACTTTATTTGATGACACCAAAATCTTAGGGGATGAATACCCAGCTGAATTGTCCATGGCCTATTACATGATCCAAGCGATGCAAGGTTATCAATACAAAGTCGATGATGCGTTCATGCGCATCCATCCTTCGGTGAGTAGCAGTATTTACCTAAATGCTTCGAACCAACGCGTTGCCTTGGTGTATAACAGTAGCAACACTTCGCAAACCGTCACCTTTGTGGTCGGTCAACAAACCCAAACCCATACGGTTGGGTCAAAAGACTTTAAGACGATCGTGTTACGTTAACGTTTTAAAAACGAAGAGTAGACGTGTTTTTTACCTGGGAACAATCTTAGGTTCATCATTTCCATCACCGCAGCAACTTCGCCAAACGCCGTGGCAATATTTTTTGATTTACCTTCATAGGTGGACGCGTTGCCAACGGCAAAGACATTGCCTAAATTCGTTTCCATTTTTGAATTGACCACAATGCCGTCTTGTTTGGCTTCTAGACCCCACGATTGATACGTACCAACTGCGGCTAAAAAACCATAACAGACAACCACTTCATCCGCTTCCACCGTTAATTGAGTTTGTTTTTCAATCTCAGTAAGATGGATATGTAATGCACTTGGTTTGGCAATAAAATCAATGTCATAAGGTGCTAACACCTTTCCTTTTAACTTAAAGGAATCGATGGAATGTTGTAAGGCTCTAAACTCTTGGCGGCGATGAATGATGGTCAGGGATTGGGCAATCGGTAATAACGTATTCGCCCAATCAAGCGCAGAATCCCCACCACCTAGGACCACGACTCTTTTCTTTTCAAACCGTTTTAGATCTTGGACACTGTAATGGACAAAAGGTAAGACTTGTTCATTTATCGATTCTAATTTTCTTGGAGATAAAGATCCGGCACCACTGGCAATCATCACATACTTAGTTTGAAAGATGTTTCCAGTTTCACTGATTGCTTCATAGCCATCCTTGATAGCCTTTAGGTTGATTATTTTCTCTCCATAATGAATCGGGGCTTGGGCAGCAAAGGGGCGATATTGTTTCATGAGGGCCTCAATGAAATGATCAGCGCGAATATTGGCAAATCCTGGGATATCATAAATAGGTTTATCAGGATAAAAGGTCGTTAATAACCCACCTTGCATCGGTAAAGAATCCACGATGATCGCTTTAACCCCTCGTAAACCAGCTTGAAAGCCAGCATAAATTCCAGCAGGTCCGGCACCAATAATTAATAAGTCATGCATACGCATTTTATTATAGTCATTTTCTTCCCTAAACTCATCAAAAAGAAAAGCATGCTGATCTTAGTCAGCATGCAAATCATTGAATCAATTAAGATCTTATAAAAAGATGATGATGGCAACGATCACAAGAAAGAAGACGATCCAAGCGGCTCTAATAAGTTTTAACATATTGGCTTACTTTGCCTTTCTTTGTTTTTCAAGAATTCTTACCCGTCGACCAGCATACCCGTTGACGGTTTTATCGGATAAGTTTAATCGTAATGCTTCTTCGACTAACGTTAAGGCATCGGCAAACCGTTTTTTCTTTTCCAGGATGATCGCTAATCGAGTATAAGAATACACATACGTGTTGCTTGATTTAAAGACGGTGCGATGGAGTTGAATATCTCGGGTTGAATAGTCTTCTGATAAAGCTAAATAAGCGGCATCTTTTCGTCTAAAGTAGGACGTACGGGTGGCAATTTCATAAAGAATCGTTTGAATTTTTGGATTGCCTTCTGCTAAGCGAATGAGTTCTTCTGTTAACACAGAAATTAATCCAGAAGAGATGAGTTTACGATACGTATATAAGTGATTGAAGACATATTTAAAGAAAGCTTGATTGTCTCCCTTCGGTATATACACCAAAGTTTTAACCAAGTGTTGTTCATGGTCTAAAACATAATAACGATCAAACTCTTCACGAAGCGCTGGGGTTAAACTTTCATAGAAATTAAGGTTGATGTTGAGGGTTTTCGAAAAGATTTCTACG
>CAMCVC010000067.1:0-3149 GCA_945879785.1 Staphylococcus epidermidis
ATTTGTGTTTATTTTGATGTTCCTTTAAATTATTTCTCCGATCAACCTAACCAAGAGACCATTCAAAAGAAATTACCAATGCGCCCAATCATCGCTGCCAGTGCAAGCGTCGCATTAGCTGTAAGCTTAGGGGTTGTCTTGCTTGGTGGTCCGAATGGCATCTTAAACGATGCTTGTTATGGTGAAGAGTTCTGCTTTGTGATTGATGATCCTTCAATTGTGTCAGAATTACAAACCCGTAACATCAATGGCGGACTGATGACCAATGTTGAAATTGATTTGGTCTATGAACACTTAGAACAATTTCTTTTGGACGAAGAAACCGACATTAACCAAGGGATGGTGGCGATGTTAAATTTACTTGGTTATCCAGAACCAGAAATGTACTACCCGCAACGGATGCTTTATCACGATGATGGAGGTGGCATACCCAACACCATCTTTGATTTGCGTGCGCTCAATGAAGAAAACCTCCAGTATTTTATTCATCAAAGCGATAAATACATCGTCTATAAAATCGGTCCTGGTCGATTCTCATATGAAGTGTATGCAAATAGATCCTACAACCTCACCATCGACTTATCCATGAACGCTTTTTATTGGAATGATGTGAAATTCATCCCACCCCTAAACGTCCTAGAACGTTTCAAAAACAATGAAGTCAATAACCAAACCTCTACCATCATCGACATGGAAGACATGATCTTCATCGAAGATCTGAGTGTTTTTCAAAGCACAGAGTCATTCTTTATGGGTGAACACACCTCTGGTTCGATTGGGTTTTATCACAAACTCACCAAACAATTTTATTCAGGCTACATCCTTGGCTCTTATGGTATTCACGGGGTGGATTTTGGCATGACCTTTCAACATCGTGTGGGTATTCAATCGGGAAGAGAGTTTCGGTTTGAGTTTATCAATGATTTCGATGGAACTTACGATGAATTTCCTAGTTTCGTTCTTAATTTAGAAAATATTGAACCTAATGATCTTGGGGGTGGTTTCTCCAATGATTTTGCATTATTTAATGATGAGATTACCCCATTGTTTTTAGCGATGGGTGATCGCCCGCTTAAATTTTATCTTAGCTTTGACTCATAACCTAAGGAGGTTGATGTATGTCTTTTCAAACTTATCTCGATAACATTCAAGCACTCACGGGGAAGACTCCTGATGCCATTAAACAAGATGCAATCAAAAGCAAAATTTTAATCACAGGATTAACCGCAACAGAGTGGATAACCTGGTTGGCAAAAACTTATCAGTTAGGCCGTGGTCATTCTATGGCACTTTGGAAATACTTTGTTGAGAAAGAATGGATTAAACCGACGAAGACCTTACTCAAATCAGGGAAGAAAAATTCAAATACTTAGATTAAAGAGTCTTTTTTGCAAATGATTTCGAAATTAGTGATATATTGTTTAATCGAGGAGAAAATTTATGAATAAATTAGTTAGCTTCAATCTTAAGATGGGGATTGTCCACCTTGTTCAAGGGATTGCCTTGCTTGTGCTTGCTTTGACCGTGCCTTTGTTTCGCGATTACCAACCCTCAATCTATATTTTAGGTCGCTTCTTTACACAAGATGCTCTACCCTACTTTGAATTTGAAAAAGTGTTGTTTGAACTTCCAGTTGCCATCCTAGCTGCTTCATTTATCTTATTCAGCGCCTTGTTCCATTTTTTAATCTCCGTCCCATTTAAAAAACAATACCTCGCCAATATTGAAAAAGGGATTAACCCATTACGTTGGTATGAATATGCTTTCTCTTCTTCAATCATGATTGTGTTGTTATCGATCCTTTTTGGCATCACCAGCATCGAAGGCTTATTGGGTGTGTTTGGGATTAATGCGGTGATGAATTTACTTGGTTTACTCATGGAAAAGATGAATCCACCAACCAGAACCAAAACCGATTGGACTGCGCATTATGTTGGTTGGATCGCGGGATTCCTTCCATGGATTATCATCCTTTTCTATTTACTTAACTTTGGTGATTTATCGTTATTGCCTTGGTTTGTCTTACCTGGCTTATCTTTCTACTTCTTGGTCTTTAATCTCTTTGCCTTTAATCAAATTCTTCAATATGCCCGTATTGGCAAATGGAAAGACTATGTTTATGGGGAAAAGAGCTATGTCTGGTTAAGTTTAATTGGTAAATCCACCCTTGCTTGGTTAGTATTCTTAGGCATCGTCCTTAATTAATTACTTACTTCATTACACAAACAAAAAGAGGGTGTTAATCACCCTCTTTTTTATTCAACCAAATCAATAGAAACGTCAAAGAAGATGAAACAATCTCAAAGGATTTATTTAACTGCTTTATCTTTTTTGACAATGCTTACTTTTTTAACCGATTGGTTAAGGTATACAAGAAGCTTTAGGGTTAAGAATAACGCGATGGCAATAATGAAGAAATCAACCACACTGGTGATAAATAAACCATACTCCAAGACAATCGCGTTCTCTGAAAAAACATAAATTCCTGACAGTTCGTCATAGGTTGCCGTTCCTCGTAACAAGATAAACAACTGGGTCAGCGAGGTCCCCCCAAGTAGTGAAATAAACGGGGTAATGATATGGGTGACCAAACTCTTAATGATGTTATTAAACGCAGTCCCCATGACCAAGCCTACCGCTAAATCAATCGCGTTACCTTTATTAATAAATGCCTTAAATTCTTCAATCGACTTTTTCATGTGATTAACCTCTTTCATTCATTGTAAAAGATTTTGGAGAATAAGATAGAATTGATAAGAAAAAAACTAGATACATTTAGTAGACATTGAAAATTATGAAATGGTTGCCTTTAATTCAAGCAATGCCACCGTCTCGACGTGCATGGTGTTCCACCTGTTGCTACAAATTTGCCCTTGTGTTTGATAAATAAACATAATTTTTTTGCCTTTTATGTTCGCCTAAACAATGACATCTTCATATCAATTAGGTTTAGAAACATAAATTGTTTCTTCGTTATTAGATAACTAATTTCAACAGAGAATTACTTAATTGATTCATTTATTTGATTCTAAATAATCAGTTTTGCTGGTATAAGAGTGAACAAAGTTGTTTCTTCGACAAGTAATGACAAAAGAAGATGTTTTTTAAATAATAATGATGAATGAAAGTAACAATAAAATAAGATTAAT